>LIHJ01000042.1 GCA_001399805.1 Candidatus Bathyarchaeota archaeon BA1 | reverse complement strand
CCTAAGAAAAGGATGAAAAAGCAAGGGACAAACACAGAACAGAAACAACAAAAAATATTAATGCAACAAAGCAGCAGATTCCAGACGTGCATTACAGGATTAATTGGAAGGGCGGGTTTGAAATAAACCCACGAGACCAAGCGGCTGCAGAGTTGGATAAAACTCGCAGCTTAGAGCTTAAGACGAACTGGATGACTGTGAATGAGATCCGTCAGCTTGAGGGTTTGGAGCGGATTCCAGGCGGCGACGTAGTCTTAGGCTTAATCAAGATTCAGGCGGCGGTCCTCGCAAACTCAAATGAGGGGGCGAAGGTGCTTTCAAAGCGGCAGTGGGAGCTGGAACGAAAATATGGTAAGCCCGTTGACAAGCTTTTGGCTGAAAGAATGGCTAGAGGCGACAGCGTGAACAAAATCTGCAGAGACTTGGGCATAAGCACAAGCACATTTTACAGCTGGGCAGAAGAATACGATTTGTTATAACTCACGGACCATATCAATTAAAATAAAACGGTGGCACGGCGGATTTTTCTCATAACAAATCAGCCTAACATCCTTTTCCTCGGCCAACTTTTTAATCTCCCTCAACTTCGCCACGGCGGGGTTGCTTAAAATTTCCTCTCGAAAACGCCTCTCATACTCCGCCCAATCTATTTTTCCCCCTTTCCAACGTTTCAATAATCTTTCGGATGGGGCTAAAACACTTGGACGGGCAACCCTAATCTTAACCTCATCCTTTGCGTATCTACTCCATTTTCCAATATATCCTTCTTTTAACCCCATTATTCGCACCTCGATTTGTCTTAGACTTTTCCGCTTTAAAAGCCCAACGTCAGAATTATTCAGATATGATTCGACAACTTCAAATTTTGGCATCATTTTAGTTCACTAAAATAATATGCTGGCTTGGTGCTTTCTTGACGAGGTGAAAATGGAAAATGAAGTTGCCGTTTGGAAGACGCGTAACCGCAATGCTCCCATACGCTTTAGCCTTTTTCATCCTGTTCTTCCTCGCTGGCGTTCTATTGACCACAGCCATCACAGAGATGGGAGTAACACCTATCTTCACATCCATGGCTATTCCACTGGCTTGCGGAGCCTTAGCATTCCTCGGAGCCTTAGGCGTTGCGATGGCTGAAGACGCGAAAGAAGGGACTGCTCAATAGGACAACGCGTTCCTGTCGTTTCCAACAGCTAAAAGGGGCGATTTCACATGAGGAAATATGCTTTAAACTCCATCCAAGCTGACAAGATGGAAATTCATGAAGACGATGAGACACTTACTGTGCCGGCTGTAATCACAAGGGAAGGTGTCTATGACTACGACGGCATGAAAGTTTATGAGCCTGCTGAAGAGGTTGAGAAGGCAGTTTTCACAGCAGAAAACGCCTGGATTGTTGAGGAGCACCCGCCAGAAATAATCCTTTCAGACCCCAAGCTTATCAGAGGCACAGTACGAAGACCCACTTTTCAAGCCCTACTCTTATCGCTTCATTCACTATATCTCTGAAAGTTTTCAATAAGCTAAGGAGCTGCTCTGTAGCTGCAATTTGAAACTGAACCCTTTAACGCCCAACACACCCTAGAATTGAGGAAGACAGCATATAAACCTGACTCCATCTCCCGAGGAGTTACCAGAACCGATGCAGGAAATCAAAAGGAGATATCCCGTAGCATAGCAACATTCTTACCCACATCAACACCCAAAAACCTAGCCACTGGACCACACTTAGTCCTCAACAAAAAAGCATGAGCCGTACACAAACTTTGGAACTCCGAAATGGTCTCCAAGTATCCCATGCCCTTAGCCACCACAAAGTCTACTGAAGAATAAAAATCGAAGAACTCTTGGGAACATTCCTCGGGGATTAATCCGACCGAGTCGGTTCCTGTGGTGATCACGCTGTCCGCAACTTTGTGCATCCCCACAGCCTCAGCGTCCCCCATGGTGGCGTCATTGAGGATGGGCTTATCCTTAACCCCCACCACAACGTGCGCCCCCAGCTTTTTCAATTCGTGAACGAATAGCGTGTCAAAGGCTATCTCCCCAGCGTTGTCGGTTAAATACAAAATCCTTCTCGCCTTTCTTGCTGCGTTAAAAATTCTGGGGATTTCGTCTATGGCCAGGTCCTCTTCCGCTCGTTGAATCATCTTCTCCATGTCCTCGAACTTGAAGGCGTGCACTGGGATGTCGAATTCTATAACGTTCCCTACAATGGAGCATAAGCAAGCTTTTCTAAACCCAGACTCTGTTGAAGATTCTCTTGAAATTAGGCTTTTAACCAATGGAAGGATCTCCAAAGCTCTACGATTGCTCAGTTGCTTCGTTTTCGCATATGGATCTGAATTGCCCGTCACCCTTTTTACCAGCCTATCCCTCTCTGTGCCGAGCACAGCTGGAACAGCGGCTGGCTTAAATTCCCTACTTAAAAGATCTGCGAGAACAGACATCGCCTTGAATTGGAGGGATAAGTCGTTTGTGGCGTTCTTAACTTCCAGATAGCCGCGGTGGAGTAGGCATGCGGCGCATTCAACCTCAACCTTCAACTATGAACCCCTTGTCAAGATCCATTATGCTTTTGTTATTGTGTTGCAAAACCTAATTTATATCATTTGAAAAATGCTATTAACATTGAACCGTCTACGTTACGATCATTAAGTGTGTTTATGAATTCTGCTCATAGGTTTTTTATGCTTTCGTTATGGCTTCGGCAAATTCTAACAAAACCTTGTAGGGGTCTTTCGCTTTCACAACACCGCTCGCCACCAAAACCCCTTCTGTACCGAGCCTCAACGCTGCGGCTACATCCTGGCCCCACGTTATTCCTGCACCACAAAGAATCACCACATGAGGGTTTATTCGCTTAACGAGCTCAACCGTGCCCATGATAACCTCCGGCTTAGCCTTGGACACAGAAATTCCTGTTCCAATCAACTCAGGCGGCTCCACGGCAATCATGTTTGGTTTAAGCGTGGCCACGGCTGCGCTTACGGCGGCGTTATTTGTGCAAACCACTGAAATCAGGTCAACTTCACGGGCTCTCGTTACGCTTGCATCGATATCGGCGAGCTTTAATCGCCTTTCCGAGTGGTTGATTAATGTTCCTATAGCCCCAGCTTCCTTTATCGACTCTGGAAGAACGTGGCCCGTAAAGCCGCCTGGCGTTATTGGATCGATGTGTTGTGCAAATATAGGGATGGATACAACTCGGGCGATAGACATGATGTCCACAAATTGAGGAGCTACGCCGATGCAAACCTCGGTTTCCAAACTTACGTTTTCTGCGATCTTGGCAAGTTCTAGTGCCTTTCTTCCTGTGGCCTCTGAATATGTTTTGAAGTTAACGAGGATGAGAGGAGTGCGAACCTTGGTCAACACAACCACGCCTATAGCATATTCCTTAGCAGTTAAAAATGTTTGGGGACATTATTTGAGGGAGAACAAAATTCTACTTTTCCTTAGCGGGCACGTAGTAATATTCCGCGATCTTCTTTTGATATCTATCGAGCTTGGATTCCTCTTTGTTCACCCTAGGTCTTTTCGTTGCGGGATCCCTCCTAAAGGTGATGTTCATCTCTTTGAGAAAGGTGTTCATGCCGTTTCGAAGGCTGGTGGGTGGGTTGGCTACGCCACGGATTCCGGGCTCTCCGGTGAAGATCATGAGGCGGTCCGCAATAAAGTCTTGTGCCACAACGTCGTGTTCGACAACAAAGGCTGTGACATTTCGGTTTTCAACCACCCTTCTGATGGTTCGGGCCATGGATAATCTCTCTTCCACATCGAGGTAGGCGCTGGGCTCATCGAGGAGATATAGTTGGGCTTTTTGGGATAGGCAGGCGGCTATGGCGGTTTTCTGAAGCTCACCTCCGCTCAGCTCGGTTATATCGCGATCGAGGATGGGTTGCACGTTTAAGGGTTGCAAAACCTCGCTTCTATACCAACTGGATGCAAAATCATCCTTGGCTATGCCCCTCAAAAGGTCTTTAACGGTTCCTTCATACTCCGCCGAAATGTACTGGGGCTTATAGCCTATGGTTAATCCATAACGCGCTGACGATTCCCCCTCATCGGGTTTTTCAATCCCGGCCAAGAGCTTCACGAAGGTGGTTTTTCCAATGCCGTTGGGTCCCACTATTCCAATAACCTCGCCCCGCTTTGCCTCCCCAGACTCCACATAGAGCGTAAAATCCCCGTACGACTTCTTCATCCCATCCCACTTCAGCAGTGTTTCTCCAGCCGCCCAGCCCGCCGCTGGGGGTTTCACGTGGAAGATGATGGGGTCCTTTCTAAATCGAACGTTTTCATCTGGGATGAAGCCTTGAAGGTAGATGTTGATCCCCACCCTCACCCCATGAACGTGGGAAACGATGCCATATACCCCAGGAGCCCCGTAGAAGACGCAGACATGATCGGATAGATAGTCCAGTATGGCGAGGTCATGCTCTGCCACAACCACGGTTTTACCGTCGTTTTTGAGGCTTCGTATGGCCCTGGCGGCTTGGAGACGTTGTTTCACATCTAGGTAGCTGGATGGCTCATCGAAGAGGTAAACGTCTGCCTCTCGACAAATCGTGGCGGCGATGGCAACCCTCTGGAGCTCCCCACCACTCAAAACATCGAGCTTTCGATCTAAAATGGTGTGAAGCTGAAGCTGCTCCACGAGGAAACCCAGCTTTCCTCGTTCATCTATCTTTTCAAGAAGTTCCCCAACCTTTCCTAAAACCACACGGGGAATCTTGTCCACATACTGCGGCTTATGCACCATCCTCAGCCTATTGGCGCTTAACCTTTGGAAATACTCTTGGAGTGTTGACCCACGAAAGTGTTGTATAAGCTGAGGCCAATCAGGTTTCTCATCGTATTTTCCGAGGTTTGGTTTAACATCTCCAGAGAGGATTTTGAGGGCAGTGGTCTTTCCAATCCCATTTTGACCCAGAAGCCCCAGCACGACGCCTGAGGAGGGTATGGGTAGGCGGAATAGCTTGAAGGTGTTTGGGCCAAATCGATGGCTGCACTCCCCCTCAAGTTCGTCTGCAAGGTTCACGATGGAGAGGGCCTTGAAGGGGCATTTCTTGACGCAATTATGAACCACAACGCCCGACGCCACGTAGGTCTCATCTCTCTCAACTTCAAGATTTAGCACCTCATGCCCGCTCACTCTGCGGATCTTAATTCTGCGGATCGGTGCGTATATGTGATTGCCATCTATGATGAAACGGCTGCAGGTGCGATTGCGGGTCTCCGTTATCTTCACGCCACATATTTCAGCCATTTTTTGTACAAATCCTCCGAGGACATTAATATGATACGCCGTTTTTTTGGATCGTTGCTTAGACTTTGCGATCGAGCCGACGATACCCCCTCGCGCCAGAATCTGTTGTAATTGATAAGCTAGAGTCTTGGAGGTAGTAACTATGTTAAAATAATTTCTTTTCTTCTCTCTACATCCATCGCCCCTCCAGACTCCTTTCACTAGTTCAGATTGTTTATCTTGGGGGATTGTTAATGCCCATGAAGGCACTTTCTTTAGATCGCAAGATGCTCCAAAGATACTGAAAAATCTAGCGTGAGGAGAGGAATTAAGTCGGACCTGTACAGAATTTCGGGGAGAATTATAGGTTGTAGGTTTGCCTCTGAGATACTTTCCTATTAAATACTTGCTATCGTTTATGTATCTTTGTTCCCTTGACGAAAAGGTAAGGGTAATTCTCCTTCTCTCTATAATTCCTTCAGCAAGGTAATAGCCTATTAATCTGAGGAAGTTTCCGTCTGTTTTGAAGTGAAACCTCTTTTCCACCCACACATTCCCTTCGCCACCGGGTATGACGACGGGGATTTTAGTAGTCAGTGTCAGGACATCACGCGTCCCCTTCATTATCGGTATTAGGAGATAATCACCTTTTTTTAATTCGTTAGGTAGAACCCACTTCTTTTCTGAAATGGCTTTTTTAAGCCTGCGTCCGCGTTTTATTGGTTTTCGTACCACGGCTAGTATAGGGTGCTCCTTTGTAACAAGAAGTTTGTCTGGCAACCCATAAATAGAAATCTCATAGAGTGGCCCATCATACCTTCTGCGATGCACCTCCCTGACGGGCATAAACTCTCCATTATGGGTTAATACCCTATCCCCCATTTTAATGTCCGAGAGGAGTCTTACTCCGTCTTCTGTAAATATCGGGACGCTTGGGTCTAAGCAGATGCCACATCCTACGCAGAGGGCTTCCACAATGAGCGGCTTTGCGTTCTCAAACCGAATGGCCTCAATTCTACTTCTCACAGGTGGACAAAAACGATAGCACACCCTACCACAACGTTTCGACTTGCATCGATCCTCATCGAGCACGGCAACTCGAACCATGGCCTCTCCATTCTTATAAGAATGAAATGCAACAGCTGGACTTAAATCTATTATCGAAGGTTCACTGTTAAAGGCACGTATTAAGAAAAAGCGAGAGTGAGTTATGGCTTATGAAATCACCATTCTTCCTCTTCCCACTCTTCCTCCTCTTCCCAGCCCTCCTCCTCTTCCCACTCTTCCTCCTCTTTCATCAACTTTCACCTCCTTTAATACATCAGCCCATTCGGTCACTCCTAGTCAGACACCCACAGTATTTTTTAAGCATTTCCATACGTTGCTTGTTGAAGTTTTCGGCGCTGAGAGACATGGATATAGTGTTTTTGTATCGATTATTTCGCTTTCTCTTCACCTTTCTTAACGATGATCTCTCCGAAATCCGACAATGGTATGGCAGGCGTTTCGAATAAACCAAGAAACACATTTAGGCAGTCTCCTTCACGATCTTAGCCTTTAACGAGGCTTTTGGTTTGTCCATTTCTGGTGTTGCATACGCCCAACACAGGTTTGGTGAATTGTGGGCTGCACCAACCCCTCCAAGCCTGTCTATCGCAATTAATCCCATGGAGGCCATATGCATCCTTCGATTCACAAGCTTGATCGAGCTTTCGACAGCCTCCTGCGCAGATGCTCCATTCCGCATGAGGTCGCAAGTGCTCTTCGACAAGCCAAGCTTGATGGCAACTTCTCCTATCCCTGTTGCGGAGCAAGCCCCAGCCTCATTATCTGCGTAAGTGCCACACCCAATAAGGGGGGAATCCCCGATTCTTCCAGGGAACTTGAGGGTGAGACCCCCTGTTGAGGTCGCCGCCGCCACATCTCCATTCTCGTCTAGGGCAACAGCGCCCACGGTTCCAGTCTCCAGGAGCTTTGGGTGGAATGCGGCCAGCTTGGTGAATTTTGGTAGATAATCCAATTCTCCTCGGCTTAGCTTCTCTCTAAGCTCATGCCAATACTGCAACCGAAGCTCAGTGAATGGATCTCTTCTCTCCAGGCCAAAGAGCTCAGCTAATTTCTCTGCTCCATCGCCCACAATAAACACATAATCCGTGTTTTCCATCACGACTCGCGCTAGGTGAACTGGATTTTTGATGTTCTTTAAGAGGGCAACAGCCCCGGCGTCGAGGTTCTTCCCATCCATAATGGAGGCTTCCATTTCTATGCGCTTGTCGATGGTCAGGGTTGAACCACGCCCAGCGTTGAAGGTCTCGTTATCCTCCATCCGCATCACCGCCTTCTCCACCGCGTCCAAGGCTCTTGCACCACCCCTCAGAACTTCGAATCCCGCTTTCGCAGCATCCCTCACACCGATGATGCCCTGTTTCCTTCTTTCAGACCGCCAAGCCCCAGCTCCACCGTGAACCACGATCATCGGCCCTTGCATAATCTCCCACCTCATTCAAACTTGATTATTACAATGCTCAGCCTTTAGAATTTATGAATTGGGATTTGAACGGACAAAGATTTGCAGTTTTCAATCCTTAAGATAGAGGTCATGTTACGTATCAAAACGGATAAATAGGGAGATTGCCTCAACATTGTTGGGATGATGTGAGGCGACGGCTTGGAGCATTTGCTGTGACTTGCCATTAACCTTCACTGACCAAGAATCAGCGTGTGCGAAGACTATTATTGTAACCGTTTTGAAATTATTCTGTGTCAAAAAAGTTATAAAACATAAAAAGATGTTTCAAAGAGAACATAAATGGGAGGCCCTTATTTGAGTGTGTTTTTCAGACATAGGATCGTGGTCATTCTCAGCATCTCCATAATAATCGGTTCTGTAACAGCTTGGTATGCTTGGTATCTGGGATACTGGGCGCCACTAACAGTGCGGGTAGGATATTTGACGGCGGATATCCATCACCTCGCCCTTTTCATCGCCAGAGAGAAGGGTTGGTATTTAGGGACAGGCATACGATTCGAATTCAAGGAGTTCCCGAACGGACCAACAGAAATGCTGGCCTTCGCCGCTGGCGAACTTGACATCGGATATCTTGGGATAGTGCCCGCTATGCTACACAAGGTAAACATGAAGGTTAACATAACCGTGGTTGCAGCGGCCAATACGGAAGGCTCGGCTCTCGTTGTGAACCCAAAAAAAATCGCCTCTCCGAAAGATTTAAAAGGAAAAATGGTTGCGACGCCTGGAGCCGGAACCGTTCAAGATTATTTACTCTCCCTCATAGAGTCCAATCATAACGTTGCGGTTGAGCGAATGTTTATCACCCCACCAGCTGGAATGGAACCGGCGCTCCAACGTGGGGATGTAGATGGGTTCATAGCCTGGGAGCCCTTTCCAGCAAGATCGGTCTACAACGGTATAGGAAAAATTTTGTTGACATCCCACGATGTGTGGCCCAACCATCCATGCTGCGTCGTGGTTGCCTCAAGCCAATTCCTTAAAGACCATCCAGACCTCGTTAAAACAATTGTTAATATACATGTGGGAGCCACAAAATTCATCTCAGAAAATCAAGACGAGGCCATGAGCATCGCCGCGAAGTACACAGGGCAGGAAAAGGCGGTTGTTAAAAGTGCTTCGGAACGAGTGACTTTTGACCATTACCCGAATAAAGATCGAATTAAAGCGGTTCTTCTATACTTAATAGAGGGTGGGAAGATCCCTAAAGAGAACGTTCCAAAAAATATCGATGGTTTCTTAGATGGCTTCATTAATACAAAGTATATCGGTGCGTAAAATTGAACCTCGCTCGAATTCTTAAGAAACAATTTGTGCTTGAGACGATCTCCATTGGCGTGGTGCTATTACTTTGGGAAATTGTTTTCTTAAAACTTCCAGAATCGTTACAAGCCTTGGTCCCAGACCCCCTCTCAGTTCTGAATGCATTTCTGCAATTGAATATGGATGGTGACCTATACGGAAACTCATTACTTGCACACTCCATTGCCAGCCTCAGCCGATTAATCATAGGATTTAGTATAGCAGCTTTTACTGGCTTTACTCTTGGTTTACTTATGAGCCTTCGAATTTCTTTCTATAGAATTTTAAAGCCCCTCGTGGAGGTTGTGCGGCCGATACCGCCCATTGCATGGATACCCCTAGCAATCGCTATGCTCAAAATCGCCTACGGATCCTTGTTCATAATCTGGCTGGGCGCCTTCTTTCCGATACTGATTAACACAGTCGCCGGGGTGAAGAGGACCAGCCCTGTCTTGATCGATGTTGCAAAAACCTTTGGCGCGGATGAGAGCACCGTCACGATGAAGGTGGTTATCCCCAGCGCCCTGCCCGAGGTATTTACGGGCATGAGGGTGGGTCTTGGGGTTGGTTGGATGTGCATAATAGCAGCGGAAATGATAGGTGTGCGTGGCCCCTTGGGTCTCGGTTATCTGGTTTACATGTATGGGTTGGGGTGGGGGATCATCGCCCCCGCGGTTGCTGGAATGGTCACTATCGGGTTCATTGCATTCTTGATGAATGAGACTTTCTTGAGGGCAGAAAAGTTCCTTTTCAAATGGAGGGTTGAAATAGCTAGGTAGCTCCAAGACACCAAATGTCCTTTTTCAGATACCCATCTGCATTTAGAGGGCTTTCCACTCTTGTTGCTCTGTCTCAATCTACCTCAAAATATTAGTTGATTTTAGTTCATGTCATGGATCACGAAAAAGAGTTATAGTGTAAGTGTGGTGATGTTTTAAGTATGAGTCGCATGATGCCGAGTATTGGCAGAACTGGTAGGTGAAGATCGCTGCGTTGTTGCTGTTTATGCATCGGCACTAATACTTCAGAGTAGACCGTAATCTTCTGCCCAAGAATAAAAGGTGGCTGTGTTTGTGCCCTTCCTAAAGCCGCAGACCGAAAATGTTTTTCCTCTAATGTCTGGGTTGGATACCTAAAATTTGAACATTTTGGGTTTTCTTGTAGTTTAGGGCGCGTTGAACTCTGTGTTTTCCGGAGGGATGGTCGTAGAGCATGAACTCTATTAGAGGATGGGGGTCGGCATGCCGGAGATTTTGGTCGCAGAGCTTCACCATACAAGTGATAAAGGCGTCTGGGTTGTTAACGATTTCAAGTTCATACTGATCTGCCTGTCCTTCAGCATAGCGACTGAGTGTATTCATGATGGGCGTGGCAACCATGAACATCATGGCTAATGTGAGAGCCAACAAGGGCAGAGAAGCTATGTCATCGATTCCGCTGAATCCAAAATAGCTTACGCTGGCTCTGAGCACCAAGTCAATGACGTAGAATGCTACGAGCATCATTACGCTGAACATGATCAACATTTTGCCAATGTGATGAAATACGTGATGCCCCAGTTCGTGTCCAATCACTCCCTCGATTTCGTCATGCGTGTAATTAGTCAACAGCGTGTCGCTGAGAATAATCCTTCTTGTGTTGCCGATTCCGGCCAAGGCGCCCACTGCCTTTTTGGTTTTGACGCCTGCCCTCATTTCAAAGACTCCCACAACCCTGATTCCTGCCTTTTTGGCCAGGTTTGTTAATCTTCCGATGAGTGAGGTTTCTTTTAGGGGCGGGTACTTGAAGAAGAGGGGCATTATCACCACAGGCGCAATATAGGATACCACAACCATTCCACCAGAGACGAAAATCCAGGTAATAATCCACCAGTATGGCGCAAACATGCGCAGAGCGAAGTAAACACCCTGCACAATGAACATGAGAAGAACCATTCTTAGAATTAACATTTTCACTTGATCGGATATCCAAGAACGAAAACTTTGGGTGGACAAATCAAACTTGCGTTCGATGACATAGCCCTTATAATAATCAAAGGGCAGCGTGATCAACCAGAAGAAGAGAAATCCGATGAAAAAATACAATGCTACAACCAGCGACGAATCTGAAGCGTAACCGAGAACAACAATCTTTAAACCATGCGAGATGCCAGCCTTCAGCGTTACGAAACCAGCCATAAAGAGAAACCCATATTGAAACAGTGACATCAAAAGTTTCTCATAGTGATATTTTCTCGCCTTTTCCTGCAAGCTTCTGTTAAAACCGTAGTGCTCAATCGCAGTTTTGTCATTCAACTTCACTGCCACACCAACATATCGCGCATACCATTTTCTAAGCAGTTCCCGCTATTCTTTTTTCTCTTCCCACCCTTTTTGAGCATGCCATTATAAAATTTTCTACCATGCTTCCATCGTAGAGGTGTTGCCACGCAGCCATCAAGTCTCACACGCATTTAATCCACTAACCAACCCAAAATAGTAAAGAGGTTCACGGTGGGGTCACTTCTTGTTGCCCTCTCAAATCAAAAAGCCCCAGACCGTGAGGGTACAGTTGAGCCAGCCCCAGAATCAGCAATGAACAGGCTGGAAGCCGTTGGCTTCTGTCGTTGGTAGCTCACGCTCTGTAGGTTGGTTCAGAGGGCTTTTTCCCCTCAGCTGGTGGGACCTGAGGAAGGGGGATGGGAGGGGGAATGTTCAGGGTTCGGGTGATGATTATTGACTCCAGAAATGCGACGTTGGAGATCGATTGGACGATTATCGGTGGGGGTGGGCGTTTTTCTATGTATACGTCATGAATCTGTCTGAGTTCATCCTTTGAGCCTGTGACGTGGGCCTTCCCCTTTACATTGATTTGGGCGATGGCGGGCGTGTAGTTTATCACAAAGACGAATGGAACCTCCAATATATCTTCATGTTTCTTATTGATGCTCACCAGGTTGAGGTTCGTGGATACCTGAACAGGAGGGATCGGTTTTTCAATATCCCAAAGGCGCTCCGCTGAGATGTGATTTATGAAAACACTTACGCGAATCATCTCCATGTCCCGTCAATTGAATGTTATGATGTTTTGGGATTTAAGCGTGTGTTATTTACTGGCTTCAGTTCGCTTGTATCGTGTGAAGCCGCAGTGCCCACAAGTGTATCGATCGCCGTGATCTGCCATGAAGTAGCCTGGTCCACATCGCTCGCACAAGGGGAGCAGCCTTACAAGCTTACCTCCCTCAATTTTATAACGGGAGGAAAGAGGCTTCTCCTTCTTTTTGGCCTTCACCTCCTTGGGTTTTTCAGCCATTTGGTTATTCCCCCCTCTCCTTGGGCTTTCCCGGGGGTGCATTCCTGGCAATGACGTATTCGGGCTCTATGAGTTTGGCTTGCTCAAAGGAGTCGTATGCGTTGGCCTCACCGACGGCTGTCATCATCCCAGTTTTGGTCTCCATCCTCCTAACGTACACCAGTTCAACGTCGGCATTTAACATGGCCGCAAGCCCTTTCCTAACCTCAAAACGGGGTGGGGTCCCCCCGGTTTCTTCATGGTTCACCTCGAAGGAGACTTCCCTCCTCCTCAGTAGATGGTTGTATTTTTTGGAGACGATCTCAATTTTCATTGACACACATCCGTCGGGCTGTTGATTGTGACGCGCCTCCTTGGTTATTAATTGTAGCACCTCTTTTACATAAAGGTTAGCCGGAAAGCCTGATTGAAAGGTGGCTTCATGAAGAGAGCTAACGTATTTGTGCTTGCTCCAACGGGTAAGCAGAAGGAAATACTATTCGAGGTTGCCTTGGGTTGCGCGAAGCTGTGGAATGAGATTAACTACCAGAGGAAGCAAGCCTACAATAACTAACTATCAGCCTATGGAGTGGTATCCGAAAAGAGCTATATCAAAAGTATGCTCCGCTTATTGGGTCGGCTACAGCTCAACAATCATCAATAAGAGCAATGAGGCTTGGCGTAGCGTCCTAGCCTTGAAGAGGCTGGAGAAGAGGGGGAAGACTCCCTCAACACATCAAATCAGTTAAGCCGCCGAGATACTGGAAGAATAAAAACGACAAATATAAACTCATGATCGTTTTGAGGAACGACTGCTGCAGGATCGAAGACGATATAATGAAGGCGCCTAAGGGATTAAATGTGCTCTTTAAAGGTAAGCTGAGGTGGTTTGGCAAGCGGGGAAGGGCTGAATCCTCTATGATAATCTAGATCAGAGGTGGCGTGTCTTTCAGACCGTTAAGACACTGTCATCCCTTAAGCCTTTAGGCTCCAAGACACGCCACATCGATCTGGGCATCATAAACCTGGCCACCATATGGCTAGAAGGTTGGAAGCAACCTGTAGTCTTCAACGGAAAGAAACTGCTGTCGGATTGGTGGTATTGGACAATTAAGATTGCTAAGCGCCAAAGCAAACTCAAAACAATAAACGGCAAATACGCTTCAAGACGGCTTAGAAGACCCTCCAGAATCAGACAGAGAAGGTTTAGGCACGCAGTAAGCGCCATGATAAAAAACGTGATTGAAGACTTATTTGAGTTAGGCACCTCAAGAATACTCGTTGGAAATCTAAAGTATATTAGAGAAAACAACCGTGGAGCGAAAACCAATTCCATGATCCACAACTTCTGGAGCTTTAACTATATCGTCCAACGAATTAAGGAGGTAGCCGAAGAATATAGAATGAAAGTAGAAGAGATTAATGAATATGGAACGTCGTCTTCATGTCCCTTCTGTGACACAAAAGGCTCAAGACGTCGTAGAGTGTTGCTCTACTGTCCAAGATGTAATAAGACAATAAACGCAGACGTAGTGGGCGCATTAAACATCACTAAGAAAGATGGAACCATAATCCCAAGTCCCTCTTGGAGGGATAGGGATAACGGGCTGATGACACAGCCCTTGCTTCTAAGGTGGAACGAGATGAAGTGGGACCGTAAAAGCGGAATGAAAAACCAACTGATGAAAACCCTAGAAGTAAGAATCCCGCAGGCTTCAGCCGTGGGAGTGTCAATTTAGCTTTTCGAGGATGATTTCATTGATTCCACAACCTGGCGCACCATTTCCTTCTTCTGCTCCGTAACCTTGACCACGACGATCCCTTCGTGTGGCTGTCCATAGATCACAAATGAATTTTCGGGTGCACATAGCACCGCCACCAAGGTGAGGAGGTCCTCCTCCCCATCAACTAGCACCTTTGTTCGTTTCTCCAAGGACAAGGCCTCTTGTATAACCGACCACGCCTCGTTGGTTAATGTGCCCGGGGGGTTTTTCACGCATAGAGTTTGATCTGCCTCTACTGAGATGGGCGTAACTGGCTCCCTCATAACTTTGTTGTCCACGATCAAAACTTTGGGGAAGATGCCATGTTTCATCATGTTATCAGAGACGACATCGCCTACCGAAATGACCCTTGGGGGCTTTTCATTTTCAACCAACCTTCTCAGCGCTTCCATCGTCTCATCAAATGAGCCCCGAATCAATAATCCCAGTGGGGACTTCAATCGCGCGCGTAACGTGGGTGTGAGGAGACGTACGAATTTGGTCACCTCTCTCCTTGCCATTCGAAGAAATGCAAACATTAAGGTTATAACTTTTATAGACCTTGATTGAGCTGTGGATAGTCGAGCTAATTCCTCAATTTCTTAAAGTCCTCGTAGAATAAGTAAACCCCTGATCCCATGCTCATGAATGTTTATCTTACGCGAAGTGCGTAGCGGCCCTTTTTATTCACCTTCATTGCATGGGCTATGGCTGAGCCCTTGGGGTCAAAGATGATGGCTATGCCGGAGAAGTCGTCGCTCAGGCTGGAGGCTTTACAACCTGGGCAAACATTTCCATAGGATATTAGGTGACATTCTCGGCAGGCCTTTTCGCTCATGCTTATGCTCCCGGCTGTTTCAGGCTTTTACTCTCCCGGCTTCAGAGCCTTCTTATCTTTTCTAAACCCTCCTTGATCCATTCGATCTTTCCCAGGAAGGGCTGCCTCGCGGTCACTCCAATTTTTCCAGAACCACCACCACTGCGACTAAGCGAGACAGCGGTTATGCGAACCCTCACATGGTCCCCCACCATGAGTTTCCTTTTTGTCTCCTTACCCATGAGAACTCCCTGCTTTTCATCATAGGAAAGAAAGTCATCCATAAGTTGGGACACATGCAGCAATGCGTCAATGGGCCCCACACGAACAAATGCTCCAAAATCGGCGATTTCTACGACCTCCCCCTCAACTACCTCTTGAATCTTTGGATAAAACGTGAGGAGGGAGAAGATCGCCCTATGATAGGTGGCCCCATCCCCTGGGATGATCTTCCCGGCCGGGCTGACCTGAACCTCGGTCACGGCCACCACATACCCCAGTGCCTCATTCACCATGCCCTCATACTTCATCTTTAATTGTTCGTGACCCACTGTTTCGATGGGTTCACCAAATTTTTCCGGGGGAATACGTATTGTGTCTTCCAAGCTTACGATTTTAAACATGGCCACACCTCGCAAGGCTTTTTATCAAGGCACGTGGCCTTCCATCTCTAACCGAGCCCTTTGCCTCAAATAAATAACGGGCATGCTTATATTCCTTAATCTTTTCCTGAGCGTTCCATCGTTGGTAGCCACAGGGCATCCCCACTCCGCCGCTACCCGAACAATCACATCATCATGAGTTTCCCCTAAACCTTGTTCAACATGGATCATGTGGCATTTTTCAGCGAGTTTAAGCGCCAAGGACGCATGTTGACGCATTTTAGGGGGACCCTCCTCAGTCATTTTTAGAAGTTCCTTATATGTTGGAGAAAGAAGGACGGGGTCATACCGCTGATCTAAAAGGTTTGTTAACCCTTCAAATATGTCCACCTTAAATTGTAATGGGATAAAAAGAAAATTTGAGTCCAAAATCACTTTAATAGTCAAGATTTTCCCAGCAAAGCTTTGAAACGCTTGACATCTACTTGGATATTACTCCGTAGCCGATGAGGCGCCATCTGCCAGCGATTTTTCTGCTTATGGCCACCCGCGAGCCCACTTCAGCGCATACTGGCCTCCCCAAGCGGAGGGTAGAGGTGTTCTCTTTCATGGAGGTAACGCTTCCAGTGGTGATGGCAGTCGCAACGTCAAGGAGAAGGTTCTCACCCGCATGTATCTTACCAACCTCCGCGAGCTCCTTGGTCCCCACAACCCGTTCAAAGAGATGGGTATCCAAAACTAATTCGGGCAGGGTCGGTGGGAGGGTGCCGGGCTTTCCCGCCAAATTTCCAGTGAGACCATCAGCCTTGGTTAAAGATGGGTCAAGAAGGGTTCCGATGCCCACCAAGCCTCCGCAGTGGGCTTCTTGAACCGCCCTCCCGCCGGATTGTAAACTCGCAATCTCGGTGAAAAGGGGTTCATAGGATGCCTGCCCATGTTTTTCCGTGCGGATCCCTGGGCGAATCTCGATCTCGTCCCCCACCTTAAAGCTCCCTTGAAGGATGGTCCCGCCAATCACCCCTCCCAACAACCTCTCCACAGGAGTCCCAGGCTTGTTCACATCAAAGGATCGTACCACATACATCTGAGGTGGCTTTGCGGGATCCCTACTTGGGGTGAGGACACGCTCCTCCAATGCTTGAAGAAGGGCATCGATGTTTGCGGAGTGCTGAGCAGAAATCGGGATGATGGGCGCATCCTCAGCCACCGTTCCCCGTACAAACTCAACTATTTCCCGATGACTCTCGAGCGCTCGTTTTTCATCAACGATGTCAACCTTGTTTTGGGCAATTACAAGATTCTTTACCCCCACTATCTCGATGGCCGCCAGATGCTCCCGGGTTTGTGGCCGTGGACAGGGCTCATCAGCCGCTATGACGAGTATGGCCCCATCCATGACAGCTGCGCCAGAGAGCATAGTCGCCATAAGGGCTTCATGACCCGGCGCGTCCACAAAGCTCACGGCTCGAATGAACTCGGTGGGTGAGCCGCAGTGTGGGCAGGTGGTTTCAGTGGAGTAACACATCGGGTGGTCGCATTTGGGGCATCTATAAATGGGCGCGTCCGCATATCCGAGTTTGATGGTGATCCCCCGCCTAAGTTCCTCGCTATGCCTCGCTGCCCAAACACCCGTTATGGCCTCCACCAAGGTGGTTTTTCCATGGTCCACATGGCCGATGGTTCCAATATTGCATTCTGGTTGTTTAGGCAGCTTTTTCAGTCAACCACCCTCCACTTTTCCCTCTTTGGCCTCCTTTACCGCCTTTTTCAGCTTCTCAACAATCTTCATATTCACCTGAACAATCTCTTCTGTGATAACGTTCCCACGTATGGTTTTCCTTTGCCTCTCCCCTTTCCTAGGGGGTTGAAAACCCACGCCCTCGCTCACAATCACGCTGGCCCGAACCCCTCCGTGGATGTTGGGGCGCATGGGAAAGCCATCCTTATCCGAACCACCGGTTATACGAAGCTTATGACCCGACAACCCCACCACGGACCCGTCGATCACCTCCCCCAATTTCCTTCCAATCAGGGGGACAGCGCGGGATCCCTCCACCTCAACAGACCGGGACTTACCCAGCTCTGGATCAGAGATGACGATCTTGAACTTTGCCATGGGTGAGGTTCCTCTCCTACCTGTGGGCCCTTCGTGAGGTTAAATGAAAGGAAACATCCATTTATAAGGATTCGCTAGGGTTCTCCATAAAACTGTTTCATAATAAAAGCTTGGGTGATATCCAAGCCCCTTAAGGAGCAGCTTAGCCCTCTCTTGATCTTCTTTCATCAATCTTCTGAATATGAAGGAGAGCCACAGAAGCCAATGTAACTATGACCATCGCGATAAGAATCCACTGGAGCCATCTATGTATGATTTCTTCCCAGAGGCTTCTTTGAGGAATATCTTGAAACATTTCATCCTCCATATGGACATAGAAATCGTTCTTCGTCAGAAATTCCCTCGATGTTCTGGATGAGGCTACATAATCAGTTCGGGTGACGTTCATGTACTGGATCGTCTCCTGGAGGGTCACCGCCCCCTTCCTTATGGCGTTGAGGGGGTCACTAAGGTCACCCATTACGTAGGTGAGGTCAACGGGAAGCCAACCCCAAGGCGGGATGTATACCGTCGCCCAACCATGCCAACCGATTTGCTTCAAGATGCTTGTAACATGACCACCCCAATACGTTTCATTTACCATAAGCCTCTTAGGCATGTGTATGCAGCCAATTTGAAGATGGGACGGAATCCCATAAATGCGGCAGAGCGTGATAAGCAGAACCGCTTGATCGTCGCAGTCTCCCTCCCTCTTAGTGTATGTCTCATTCGGATATAAGGGGACCTCATGCATCTCACGTGGATACTTAACGTTCTCCTTAATCCATGAGACAAATTTCTTGATGATCGTGAGAACCTTGGTCTCATTTTTCGCTATGTTGTGGGCCAACTCCCTAAGCTCCGGGTCATTTACCAACCATGGTCCCTCCCCCCCACAGTATTTTTCCCTCAATTCCCTCGGGATTTCCTCAAGGGTTTCCGAGACATTTTCCATTATGTTCGGGATAGAACGGGGCCTCGAAACCACGTGATACACAGCGGTATAGCTCATATTTTCTCCTGGCTTTATCTCCGATCTTGAAAAAGATAAAACCGCAACGGGATTTTCGTCCCCATCCTTTTTCATCACCTCTAAAGGTTGTGAGTGACTTATCAACTGAACTATTTGCCAGGCGTTATTCATGAATAGGCTGATCGTCCGGTCCTCTTCGGTGAAATTCCAGGTTCTTGTCCCGTTTCTGGGGTTGGAGTAGGTGACCGTCATCCGAATGGTGAAGGCTATGTCTTGCGCCTCACCTTTTATTACCGTAACGCTATGGAAAGCTGTGGAAGCAAGTATAACGATGAGGATTAGGGCCTCCACTCTCCCCTTTTTCAGCATACCCTTCGCTCCTCTTTCCATTATGAGAGTTGTTAACGCCAAGTCTCCTAAGTTTTCGTGAATAGAATATGCGTGTAAGCGTTTAGGTGTTTCGTGTTTCTCTGTTGGCACCACGTATGTGTTATGGTGGTTATCCGTCAACTGAGCGAGGAGATACTAGTATCATAAAGAAAGGGGTAGGGCTCATTCCACGTGAACCCTGTAGAGGTCTATGTCCTCCCTCATCTCCCTAGTTAATTCTAAGAATTCCCTAACCGAGCGTTCTATGTCCCTTGACTGTGTTACGTATCTCCCGGCAATGATGATGTCCGCCCCATTTGTCAGGGCTTGCCGAGCGATTTCAGGGGTTATCCCACCGGCAACAGCCACCAAGAATTTCTTATCCTTGAAGGCATCCCGAATCTCCTTGATAAACTCCCACCTAAGGGTTTCCCCTGTCTCTTCCACATCGATGGGGCGATGCATGATCACGACATCGGGAAACTCCTTAAGTGACTGAAGCTTTTGAATAGGGTCTTCAACCTCCATCATGTCCACAACGGCATAAATCCCAAGTCTCCTCGCCTCATAAATGAAGCTATTAAGGGTTGCCGTGGCAGCCAGCCCAGAAGCCACCACAGCATCGGCGGTTTCCTCGAATGCTAAGTCAACCTCCACTCGCCCAACATCCAAGGTTTTTAGATCGGCGACCATGAAAATGTCTTTAGCCACCTCCCTCAGATCGCGGATCACCCTGACACCGTATTTCTTTAGCAATGGTGTCCCAACCTCTAGGACGATTCTGTCGCTTTCTGGTAATTCGCTTATGATGCTTTTTGTTCTATCTAGGCTGGGGATGTCGAGGGCTATCTGCAGGTAGGGTGGTCTCCACAATCGGGGCACCCTGAACCCCATGATGGGATGTTTCGCCCTGTCTTTATCATATATGATTTTCTCGAGTGAGGGGTAATTGACCAGAGCCCTCTTCAGCGCCAATTTGGTGGCCCCATAGTTATAGTGGTAAATCTTCCGGTAATCCTTTGCCTCCGGGTGAACAAACACGCTGCAGAGGATCAGCCAATCATCCACCTTATCCTTAGGTATCACACCCTCCTCCACAGCGTCAGCCACCGCCTTGGCCACAGCGGCTTGGGCCGGACCAAAGACCCTCCCCGCCTGCTCAAGGTTCCTCACAGTGACCTTGGGAACCAAAAGCGTATGCGGCTTAGTGGGGAGATTAGGACGAATAACCGCGAGGAGCGGTGTGTGACCCGCAGATAGGTTGGATAGACTGTTGGCGAAGGCCTCTCCCACGGGGCCCTCCTTATCCCCGATTATCAAATCAATGTGAGCAACCTCGTCCCCCTCACCCATCAAAGCCTCACCGATGAGGTACATGAATTTCCCACGTTTCTCCATGACCTCTATGGTTGGTTCCACACCGCTGACATCCTCAAATTGGACACCAAATTCCCTCATCCACTCATAAAGTGTGTCGCGATGTATCTTCATCATCTTTGCTGTTCCAGAAATTGTCGGCTTTATTAACACAGCCTTTCTGGCTTTCCTCATCTCCACCTCTTTCTCCACGGCTGCCCTAAGCAATTTGATAAAATCCTCTCTGTTTTTTGGCTTTTTACCATAAAGTTCCGACACAATACCACCGCTCACAAATGAATTAAGCCGTAGCTTATATTTAAATTTGTCGGAATTAGCAACCGCCTTAAACTAATCCGACATAAGATTTTTTTCACAGCAGCGTGGTCTTTATTTATATCCGACAAACCTTGAGATGACTTGGAAGCGACCGAGCAGGAATGAAAGGTTTTAAACCCTAAGAAATTTACATAATTTGAGGGTGCGCTAATGAGGAAGTATTTGATTGAGGAAATGACCCCGGAGGAGATGGCTGAGGCATTAAGGGTTGTCGACACGGTGCTGGTTCCGTTAGGGACCATCGAGCAGCACGGTCCCCATCTCCCTGTCGGAACGGACGTTTTCATTCCGATAGAGGTTGCCAAAAGGGTGGCGGAGAAATCCCATGTGCTTGTCGCCCCGCCTATCTATTATGGGAACTCCATGTCTATGCAAGAGATGAAGGGAGTGATCACTATAACTCCAGAGACCCTGGCGGCTATGCTCCTTGACTTGTGTAGATCCCTTGCGAAGCAGGGGTTCAAGAAAATTGTGTTCATTAATGGGCATGGTGGAAACGTTCAGGTTCTGAACTTCATAGGGCAGAGGTCTCGGCTTGAAACAGGCGCGAAGATAATCCGCGTAGACTGGTGGGTGATCGCCTCAGAGGAAATTTCGAAAATCTGCGAGAGAGAGGTTGTTCACGCGGATGAGGGAGAAACCAGCATGGCGTTGGCATGCCGACCAAAACTAGTAAATATGGAGAAGGCTGTGAGGGATGAGATGGCCGATGAATTGACTCAAAGGCTCACGCGGGGAAAGCCAAAGAACATGCCACAGGTTTATCTGCCCTTTCAGGTTTGGACAAAAACGGGCTTGATCGGGGACGCTGTCAAAGCAACGGCCGAGAAGGGTGAAAAAATTTTGGAGGCGGTAGTAAGCAACATCATTGACTTCCTTGAGCAAGTTGATAGACTTCTGTGAACTTCTTAAATTGGCAGAGGCGTGTTAATGCAGATCAAAAATTTTGTAATTTCTTACATTGGAAACGGTTTTATAACACCGTTGGAAATTGAAATCTTCGAAGCTCTTGAACGCGACGGTTTCATAGAAAGAAACAAATTTATATTGAAACTTATCGAGAAGGGGTATCACAGGAGGGACATTGAAGATGAGCTTGAACGTAGCTGTTATGCATCATGGACGAAACGTTTATCTGATGGGGATAGATATGTCCCCTTGTCTCTTGGAATGTCGGTGTGGTCAGATTTAAAAGAACGTATAAATGAACAGGAATCGATTATAGGTCTAAATATTGTAAGGACAAGCCAGCTCATTTATCATTTAACAGTTCCCTATTCAAGCTTTTTCCCAGAGCCCGTAAAACTAGTAATAAAAAATTATAATTTTAAAAGAGCCCCGATAATGCAATATGTTGCCAAACTCCCTCTGGAAAAGACACTTTGCTTTATCAAAGACATAACACATCAACTAACGCCAGCTAAAGATAAATTAGGGAATCATTCAAAGTGTTGGCAGATAATGGATTTTCTTCAAATAATTAAAACTTCTAAATTGCAACGTGTATGGGTTGTGGGGAGAGTAACTCTGGACATCAACATCACAGACATGCTCGTTAAAGTCATGAAAACAATTAAAAAAATAGGCAGGAAGCCTGTTGACTGGCGGGGAGGAGCGTTGGTGGAAATTAAAATGCTTTATAAAAATATACACCAACCGAAAAACGAAATAAATGAAACTTTAGAATATTTATTGGATAAAGGGCTCATTAGAAGAGTTTCAAATACATATTTTACAATTACAGGGATGGGATTTTTTATCTGGAAATTCTTTGAAAAAGCGGTTCAAGGCTATTCAAATTTTAACTGCATAATAAAAAAAGAATCTTGCGAGAATTATAAGCTTGAGGTGTGCGATTCTTCGTATTTACTTGAGGGGGTAAGGCAAATAATTACAAAATATGGATTTAACGTTCGCGGAGCATTAATCAGCAGAAAGCTCTCATCCGAAGACTTACTCAGCATTTTAAATGAAGTATTGCTTACACTCAGTATAGTAAAGGAGAAAGCAAGAAATTAAAACCAAGAAAGAGAACCTTCCCTTTTAGCTTTTTTTAAACCCAACGAATAGATACTATAACCTAGAAGAATCATGTAAATTAGGAATAAATTTAGTAAATACGGAAAAACCATTGTTATATCCCAGCCAATTATTGTAAGCCTGATAGAAGTAAAAAAGTAGTATTGTGGGATCAGGTAAGATATTACCCCAAGGAAGCGAGGCATTACTTGAGGTGGGGAAACAACGTTTCCGAAAAGGGTCGTCAATATATAGTTATCACCCATGTTAATGGGTCGCCTTGTTTTGTTATAAGCAAGATTCCAGATGCCATCATGCTAAAGCCTATTGCCATAGCTGATCCTAATACTAAAGTTAGCTATCACAACCCGTAAGTCCTCTTTCTCGACTGGTCTGGGAGTGAAGGGAAGATAACCATCTTGAATTAAGCTACTCAGCAAATGCCTTTCGTATCCTCGCTTTATTCTGATTCCAAACTGGTCGCGTTTGTAAAGGTATTTTCTGTAGCGTTGCCAAGCTTGATCTTCCATACCCGCTGAAACCTTTAGCAAACCATCGACAACCTTAGCCTGTGTCGCTGGCGTTGGACCAAGTCGCTCTTCAATTTCGTGTGGAAGAGGAGCCATCCATTCGAGCCAGCCTAATTGCATGTCCACAAATTTAGGCACTATCACGTACCACGAGTCTTGTCTCCGTGGCATGAGAAGGTAAGGCTGACTCAGAAATTGCTTGAAAGCCTCTTGATCAAAGCACTTTCAAAGCGCGATCATCCTTCCCAAAAGTCAAAGCGTAATCAGCCTCGTGGCCTGTCACGTGAAAGCAGAGCCCACACTTGGACATTTACACGAAAACCTCCAAAAAGTTAACTAGCCAAAATAGAATACAAAAAAGGGGAATTTGCGGGGGATGTCTCCACCTCAAATTCGATAAAAACTTAACAAAACAACGGCTGTTCCTATCTCGGATGCCGCAATTACGCCTTTTCTCATCTTCACTACTTCACCGTGCGCCATTTTAGTACAACTACATTGCTCATTCCATGCCTCTTCCTCTCTAGTAAACCTCTTGCTTCAAGCCTGTCAAGGATGAGGCTGACCTTGCCTTTGGGAAAACCACTCCTCTCCACTAATCGTCCTTGAAAGATGACACCGTTCTCGTCCATCATCAATTGGTAAATCTTACGCTCATCCTCATCTGTGATGTAGAGGCGACGGTGGAGCGTACGCAGCCACGGGCATTGAGAGGTTCAAGGATCCAAGGTACCTGTGGCTGGTTGGTGAAAGGATCTTTAACCTAGAGAGGGGCCTTCATAGCTAGGGATGGCTTCAATCGCAGCCAAGACACCCTGCCTGAAAGAATCCTGAAGGAGCCCTAAACCAGGACTCCACGCTTAAAGACCTTCTAGCTAAGCTTGACAGAAGTAGAGGTTTTAAGCTAAACCCCAAGGACCTGAACACCGTGATCTTAGTGAACGGTAGACCGATGGAGTTTCTCGGGGGCTTAAACGTGAAGCTAAGGGATCGAGATGAAGTGGTAATAATGCCCCTAGTTGCAGGCGGCTAGCGCGCGCTTTGATAAACTTTCTCTATTGCAGCTTTTACCTTTTCAGGTTCTTTCCTTAAGATCCCAGAAAGGAAGGCATAGGCTTCACGTACCATGGGAAGGATGCTACTCATACGAGACGGGATTGAAGTATCGCTTAGTATATAGGATAAAGTCTGAAAGAAAAGAAATCGAGTTTTTGGCAGTGGGCACTCACAAAATCTATTAATATTTAATTATTCGACATTAAAACGCGCAACCGTAAATTGATTTCAAATTCGTGCGTGAATTTTCCTCAAAATCTATTTTGGAGCTTACATGAGGGCTAACTAAAGCTCCCAAAGGGGCAAGCGCTTAGGCTTAAACTTTGGATAAGTTTGTTAGATTATTTCTCTTGGATTGACTCTTTCTACTTCGGTGATGATCTCGCCGAAGTGTTTGTCCACGGTTATAATCTTTGTGATTTTGTTGTTGAGCATGGTTGCCAGATGAATTGTGTCTCTTGGTGGAATGCTTCTTTCCGGATAATATTGTTAGAAGTGATAACTTCTCCCACGATCATTTAACTCTCTAGTTATCGACGATTTAAATCAACTTTTAAATAGGTTACTCCCCCCTAATTGGAGAATGAGGAAAAATGCAGAGAATAGAAGAATATCTAAGAATGGCTGATGAATATTATAGAAAAGGGATGGAGCTTTTTTCAAAAAGAAACTATCCAGACGCAGCAGAAAAAATATGGGCCTCAATAAAAACTGCAACTATGGCCTTAACTGAGAAATATCTTGGAAGAATAAGTCCTCCAGAAGGAGAATATTGGGGAGATTTTGTTACTATAGGGTTTATCAAAGCAGGGGTCACAAGAGAAGAAGCTGAGAAGAGGGCTGAATATTTCATAGATGCAAGGGGAAAGTTGCATGGAGAGTGCTTCTATGGGTTGTTTTATGAAGAAAAGAGAACATAAACAGCTAATAAAATGCTCGAAAGATTATTTAAATGTTATTGAAAAACTTCTTAAGCATTAAAATTTTTCTGTTAAGTTCTCATTAATTGCAACAAGAGCTTATTCGTAGCGTAGTGCCTCAACCGGGTCGAGTTTCGCGGCTTTTCGCGCTGGGTACAATCCGAAAATTATGCTTACTATGACTCCAAAGATTACTGCTCCAGCAGCCCACCGGAAAGAAAGAATTGGGGTGACGGAGAGTGATGGAGGTTGAGTTCCAGTAATCAACGAGCGTTCGGGCTGGGATGTAAAGCCGAATAGGAAGACACCCAGTACATGGGCAATTGCGTATCCAACCGGGACACCTGCAACTCCTCCTATCAGCCCGATTAGAGCCGCTTCAGACAGGAACATGGTTAAGACTGTTCGATTCTTTGCTCCAATGGCTTTTATTATGCCAATTTCGCGGGTCCGCTCCATAACTGAAACCGTCATGATGTTCATTATGCCTAGTCCAGCAACTAAGAGAGCAACGGAAGCTATGGAGATGAGGAACGTTTCAAGCATGTTTAGCACAGATTCCACTCGTTGCATGAAAGTGATAGGCACAAGCACCCTAACGTCACGAGGCTGAAAACTGTTTTCAATTTCCCTTGATATCCTTTTGGAATCTTCTGGGTTCTCAATTTTCGCAAAAACCATGTCTGCGGTGTCAACTTCGTAGATTTGTTTCGCCGTTTCTAGGGGTATGAAAATCGCGTTGTCGAAATTAATGAAGCCAGCTGCACCGCTTTTTTCCAGCGCCCCTGCAACGCTAAAAGTGTAGTTCTTTATTGTGATAACACCCGCCTTACGCAGCGTTATCTGAACCGTTATATTTTCTCCAGGATGCACAAAGGTTTCACTCGCACTTGGATACTGCACATTGTAGCCTAAGACTATTGTGTTGTTTTGGATGTGTTCAGGCAAACTTCCATTTTCGAACAACAGTCTTTCTGGGTAGATTCGCCAGAACTCGGTGAAATTCACTGCTAGCATTACCCATGCTGTTGAATTTTTGTTTCCATCTGCACTGTAGAGTTTGACCCCTGTTTTTTGGATGAGTGGTGACGCCACAATAACGCCTCTTATGTTTTTTATGTTTTGTATATCTTCATCAGTGAACTCGCTTCCTGTGCCAGTGAGTATCCCACCTGACATTACTGTTAGAACGTTGATTTCGAAGCCTTGCTGCATCCCTCCTTTTACTGTTAGGCGGAAGCCTCCACCTAGCGAGGCTAGGGCTATTATGGCTGTTATGCCTATAACTACGCCAAGTGTAGTCAAAAATGTTCTCAGTCCTCTCTGCTTCATGTTTTCCCAAGCCATATCAAATATCTGCTTACGCCTCAAAGTCGCCTACCTCCTTTTTTCACACCTTCAATCAAGCCGTCTTTCAAGTGAATTACGCGATCAGCCATTTCTGCAATGATTGGATCATGAGTTACAACTATGAATGTTTGCCCCTCCTCCTCATTTAGCCGTCTCATTAAGGAAACGATTTCCAAGCCAGTAGCGGTGTCTAAGTTTCCCGTAGGTTCATCAGCCAGCACAATTTTGGGGTCGTTTATTAACGCCCTGGCAATTGCTACTCGCTGTTGTTCTCCGCCGCTCAATTCCGATGGATGATGATTTACACGGTCGGCTAACCCAACAAGAGTCAAAACATCCCTAGCTTTCTTCACCGATTCCTCTTCAGGTACATCAGCCAGTATTAAAGGCAGCTCCACATTTCTTAACGCGCTTAATCTGGGAAGCAGATTGAAAAACTGGAAAACAAACCCGATTTTACGAAGACGAACTTCAGCTAACTTGTTATCGTCAAGTGTAGAAAGACCTACGTCGTCAATGTAAACGTCACCTTCATCTGGTCTGTCTAACCCGCCTAGAATATGAAGTAAAGTGGATTTTCCGCTGCCTGACGGCCCAAATATGGCTATGAACGCGCCTTCTTCAACTTCTAAGCTAACTCCACGCAAGGCTGGAACAAGCACTTTACCCATTCGATAAGTCTTCTTAATTCCCCTCGCTTTGAGAATCGTTGACATAGTTCATCTCACGCGTTCAGATAGAACACTACAATATACAAGTTTTATAAATTTTTAAAAAGCGCGCGGGAATGTTTTGGTATTAATGGCTGGTTGGGTTTTGATGTTCTTTGCGACGCCTATTCCAGCTACTTATTACTCTGTAGAGGAAATACTGTCCAGGCTTCAATTATCCGGTTACTCCTGGAGTAAGCCTTCCTCGATTTGTTTCTCTATTTCTTCCCACTTGGCAATGGGCAGGTTCATTTCTGCTATGGCCTTTATTGGATCGCTCTTTAGACGCAGAGGCTTCAGCACAATTTCTTCCTTTTGAAGTTCTATGAGCAGGGTTTGTTCTCCGCTTATTTTGAGAGCTTGTCTTATCTCTCTCGGTATTACCACTCTGCCAGATTTATCCATTTCAATAGTTTTAACCATTTTATCACTTTTGCAAGAAATTAATGAATTCCCATAAATATAAGAATTCCCATGTACCAATTTGACCCACAGAAGACCGCATTTTGGAAGTCCATTAATTAAAAAAGGTTCTTGTATTGTTTGCGGAACTGGACAAAGTTGAGAAATGTGGAAAACGTTATAGCCATCGAAAGCAAACATAGGTAAATCGGTGGTTATAATGGTTAAGATAGATAAAGTCTGTGTTTATTTTGTGGAGCCTGGTCCTGCAAATACGGATGGTGTCTTAGATGCTGTTGTCAGGAGACTTAAAGAAGGGAATGTCGAGACGGTGGTTGTTGCCAGTACTTCCGGTAGGACTGGTGTGAAATTCGCAGAGGCGCTTAAAGGAAGGGTTAAAGTCGTAGCTATATCGCATGAAGAAATGGAGCCTAAGCTTAAGGAAGAGATAATTAGACTGGGAGGTATGGCTGTAGATAAGACGCATCTACCTTTCCATGAAAGAGGTATGGATAAAGTGAGAAACACCTTTTACACTCTAGGTCAAGGATTCAAAGTTGCAGTTGAAGTAATCCTCATAGCCACAGATAAGGGGCTTATAAAGCCATACAAAGGTGTTATAGGTGTAGCCGGAACTGATAGAGGCTCCGATACAGCAATAGTAGCCACAGCAACTGCCACAAAAGAAATCTTTAGCAAAGATGTAGAGAAAAAGCTTGCAATGAGGGAAATAATAGCTATGCCCTTAAAAAAGAAGTGGTGGGAGTAAAGGGTCTCTAGTAAACCAGAGGCACCTTCCCATATACCTTTTGCTTGTTCTATTCTTAGAACGGTATGTTCTAAAAATTAGGTTTTTTAATGAGAAAGGGCTTCACTTTAAATGGTGTTAGCCTTGAGAAGATTCCACCACTTTCCTCTTTTCACTTTCCTACTCCTTTCACTTCTATCATTGGTTCCCGTCGCCCTGGCGGATCGGGGGGCTATATCCCTAACACCCGGTGTTTCCATTTACGAGCCTGGACAGAAAGCTATCATAGCATGGAATGGAGAGGAGGAGATACTAATCCTCTCTACAGATGTGAGTGCGAGCGGTAGCACCTTAGCACTTGAGATATTGCCCCTTCCCTCCAACCCCAAAGCCATTGAAAAAGCAAGCTTCGAATCGTTCGTAAACCTTCAAAGCTTGATTTGGAACTATGCTTCTAAGGCTCTGGGAGACCATTATCGTGGGGCTGATCAGACGAAGAGTGTGGAAGTGGTCTTCCATGAAAAAATTGGGGCACATGACATCACGGTTGTTAAAGCCGAAAATGCCACAGAGTTGACGAACTGGGCAGACCAATTCTTAAGAGAGAATGGAATCAGTCAAGGAATATCTCTTCAAAAATTTGGGCCAGTTATTGAGGATTACATGGCCAGAGGCTTCCGTTACTTCGTTCTTGACCTGATCGCGCTTTCCTTAGAACAAAAAAGTATTGAGCCTATTCTCTATCGATTTGAAACAAGCTTTCTTTATTTCCCCCTCAAAATTTCTTCCCCTGTGGCAGGGGATAGCAAAATTACCCTATTCTTGCTAACACCTGGTAGAATCGCAAGCACGGTCTACTATCCACTTCAAATAGCCTACTACCAAAGCCCCACCCATCGGGAACCAATACAATTTACTGTAACAAGAGGGAAGCTGTCGCTCATCGACCTCCGTATAGGAGAACTGTTCGAAGGCGACGCCCAATTAACAGTCATTGCATATGACGGCCCACTTAGCGCATTAACTAAAGATCTTATGATAGCGGAACAAGCCATAACAACCAGCCCAGAAAGCGGTTTCCTCTACACAGTGCTTATAGGCGTGGTGATTGGCGCTTCATGCACCTTAATAGGCGTTATGATCACCTTTCTAATAATGAGGACAAAACGGTCGAAATACGTGACGTCTGGTTGAACATGAGGAACCAATGGCGTGGAATTAAAAATGAATAAAAAAGAATCCTTTGGCAATGCACGAAGCAAAGGCTTACTTGTTTTGACCGTTTCAGTTATAATACTGGTCAGTTTCGTGACCCTACACACCGCCGGAGTGACTGGCACAGGGAAAAGAATAGAATTTCAAAGCATTAGCAAAGGGTATTATTCCGGGCATACGAATCCAGCATATTATGTTATTCAAAACGCCGACCAATGGAAGGATTTATGGAACCAGCACACAAAAATTATGCTTCCACAGCATCCTCCACCTGAAGTGAATTTTTCAAAAACCACAATTATCGCGGTGTTCATGGGACAATTCAGCACTGGAGGATACGAAATAGAGGTCAAAGAAATGATTGACACAGGTCTATCGGTTGTGGTTAAAGTAGAGAAAATATACCCTGGCAAGGGATGCATAGTGACAGAGGCGTTTTCCCAACCATACCATATAGTCAGAGTGGATAAGATAGACAAGCACGTCATTTTCAACACGTCCGCAAGAACCACAGAATGTGGCTGAAGACTTAATTATTGGTTTAAGGGTTTGAATCTGTTAAGAATAGGCATTGATGTAGCTTAGTAGCGCGCACAAAGGTTTTCCAAAACTAAAATTGTGACAAAACGAGGCTCAAATTAACCTCATCTGCACATTAGACACATTGTAATATAAAGTATTTTTTTAAGCGTATGTATATGGGTACGAAGGCTGTTTCAAAAACCCCTCACATAAAAGTGCCTCCCACCCCACAAGTATCGTTACCCCTCTCATCACCTCACAAGCCCTTCTTCAACTTCAGGGCTTTTGAGACTCTTTTCTACTCACTTCCGAGCTAAAATAACCCTCGCTGGAACCAAAATGGTAGCGCGCGCTAAGCCATGCACCTTTGTAACCTTCACAATTACATAATCACCAGCATCTCCAACGACTTCGAACTCAAAGCCTGTATAACCCTCAGGCCACACACTCGATGCAACACTTGATGAAGCAACGTAAATCATGCCGAGACCGAATCCGAGTAGTATTAGCACTGTTGCCAGTGGCGCCCTTCCCTTGACTGTTTCAAGCATTTTAAGCATCACCTCCTACAGCATCATTTTATTAACAGCATTTAATCCTTTTTTAGAAACCAGTTTCGAAGCGTCTATGAAACGGATTTTTGGCGTAAAACTAAGTTCTTTTCCAAGAAACTGCAATTCCTGCGGCATATTAACCATCGAATAGTATTTTTGCGATACGAGAAGCGTGCCGACACTCAGCAGATTAGTCGGCAGGCCCACTCAGCCATTTGCTGGCTTCATTGTTCTTTGCTTTGGCTTTCCCGCTCTTATAGAATGGTTTGGATGCGGACAAAGCGTTAACCTCAACGAAACACTGTTTTCTTAAAATTGAAAAAATTTTGAAAATGCAGGTAGAAAAAATCTGCGTGGGCGATATTGGAACTCCAAAAATCTTTTGTGCAGCCCTCACCTTCTTAAAATTTAGGGGCGTGGTAAAGCTGAGGTGGTTCTGGCCTCTCTAGCTGTATTTGCTGTTCTTAGTTTTTCTGCACTTGCAGTCATCTTTTTCTCCACGGTTGTTTCAATTCAGACAATGGCTGCGGTGTCGCGTGGCATTATGCTGGCTCCTCCGCCTCCTCCAACTCCATTTATGATGGTGGAAACTGGTTTCATAGTGTTGGCGGCGCTGATCGTGCTGGCTGCTTTGATGGCTTTCACCGCGTTTATGGCGTCGCGTCCACCATCTCGCGAGATGGTTGGAGCCATCGCATTGACGTTGGCCTCTGTCATATTGATAAGTGGGGTTTGGTGCATGGCTTTATCCCCTACCGCGGACTACACCCAGTTCAAGGACAGATACGAATACTCCCTCTCGATTAGGGGGCTTGAAAGCAGGAGCGTTACGTTCACGGCTGAGAAGGGCGAGACCCTCGACATTATTGTGGGGCTTGCCTTGAGGATTATGAAGGGTGAAGCCTTCAACATCTACGTCTTCGATCCAGGGGGTGAAGTGATTTGGCAAAAACTGAACGTTACGGACTCCCACTTTCGAACGGAAGCATTAAAGTCAGGCACATATAGGGTTAAGGTGAAAAACTTAAGCCCAAACACCATAACCTGCCCCATCTACATAAGCAGAACGTTGAAAGTAACTGTCCGACCCCTCGAGCCGGCGGGACAATGGCTATCCCTCATATCCCTACCCATATTCGGACTAGGCATATGGGCATCCGGGATACACACAACCATACGGAAAGGGATCATCGCGCGAGCAACCTACGAGAAAGCTTAGAAAAGGTACCTCCTCTTTTCTTTCTCTCTTGCGGTAACTATTAGTCGTTGCGGGCCGCCCATCATCCATATCTGGGAGGATGCGAGAAAATGATGAGCTGAATAGCAGCGTCAAGCTCCAAATTTTTTGGCTTTCCCCATCAGGTTCATGATTATGGGCATGAGGTCCGTGCCCCTTATTCTTCCAAGGCCTCCCCTCGCACAGGCTCTTTCGCCAAACTCCCTAACCTCATCTGTGCGAACACCATGCCCCGCTATGGCAACTGGAACGGGATCGCCCTCATGCTCCCTTGTGAGCGATGAGGTTGTGTGATCCGCCGTAACCACGATGAGGATTTCATCCAGATTCACATTCTTAAGAATGTGGCCCACCATACCATCGATTTTTTCAATCATCTCGATTTTCTTTTGAGTCTCACCGTCGTGGCTGGCAATGTCGGTTGCCTTCACATGCACAAAAACAAGGTCACAAGATTGAAGGGCTTGAATGGCAGCGCTAGCCTTCGCCATCACATCGGTGTTATACGTTCCCGTGGCGCCGGGAACCGAGAGGAGCCTCATCCCCGCCACTTTACACACCCCCATAACGAGGGGCATAGCTGTGATAGCGGCTGCGCGAACGCCATACTGGAGGGGGATCAGCGTTACATCAGGCAATTTTCCAGCGCCTCTGCACAAAATAATGTTGGCTGGGGGCAGGCCCCCCTTCCTTCTCTTCTCATTGATGGGATGACCCTTCAAGAATTCATGGAAGTACCCCGTTATCTCATTAACCACCTCCGCTGTCTTTCTGGCCTCTGGGGTGTCGTTAAGGGGGCGAGCCTTCAAGACAGGCTCCCCAGCCTTCAGCGGGTCAGAATCGGACACCATATTGGACAAATGCGCCCCCCTGAGCAAGAGGATTGCACGATGCTGAACCGTGTTTTTGAAGATCACCTGAATGTCTGGATGTTGCTCAAGGTTGATTTCCCTGAAGTCCCCAGCAATCTTGGAGGCTTCGTCCGTCTCTATTCTACCTGCCCTCCTGTCAACCACCCTAAGGCTTTCGTCAACGGTGGCGAAGTTGCATCTAAAAGCGACATCCTGGGGAAGGAGGTCCACACCAAAGCCCAAAGCCTCAAGCGCTCCCCGTCCAGTGTAAACCTCGAATGCGTCATAACCGAGCAAGGAAAGAGTAGCCGTGTCGCTTCCAGGCGGGATCCCCGGAGCGATTGGGTCCATGATGCCGCAGACGCCGGTCTCGGCCACCCAATTGAGTGAGGGCTTCCCCGCCACCTCAAGCGGAGTTTTTCCATTCAACCCGCGAAGGGGTCGGTCCGCCATGCCGTCCCCAACAACCATAACAGCCTTCACACTTCCACCCCATCAAGGCAATCCATTAATGAAGAGTGTTAATTAGGGTTGCTGTCAAATTAGAGCATTCAAAACGCTTTATGGAGACCATTTCTGTATTGTCTTCTCTCCTCGCACCTTATGTCTTGATACTTATCCATATATCTTGTCTCTGGTTTTCTCATGAGGGTTTGAGTGGTTGAGGCTCAGAAAGGAAGAGCAAGGTTAAGAACTAGTTTACGGCCTAATACGCCTTAGCGAAGTAAACCACTTCCCTCGCCTCATTACCGCAGTATACACAATCTGAAAACGGCTTTTCTTTCTCAAAGGGGATCAACCTGATGGTGGCTCCGGTTTCCTCCTTTACCCTTCCCTCGCATTCCTCGCTTGAGCACCAGCAAACCTTGATGAACCCACCCTTCCTTCTCAGAGCCTCCTTAAACTCCACATAGTTTTTCACGGTGGTGGTGTTATCCTCCAGGAACTTCCTCGCTCGGTTCAATAGGTTGTTTTGAATCTCCCCCAGCAATCTGTTTATGGCGTCAACCAGTTCCTCCTCCTTTACGCTCACCCTCTCAAACGTGTCCCTTCTGGCAACAACCACCTGCTTTCGCTCCACATCCCTTGGGCCGATCTCAATCCTTATCGGCACACCCTTCAACTCCCACTCATTGAATTTCCATCCGGGCGTGTACTCAGCTCGGTCATCGAGAATGGTTGTTATCCCATTTTCCTCCAGCTTTTTGAGGACCTCCCTCGCCTTGTTCAGGATGATGTCCCTCTCAACTTCCTTGTAGAAGATGGGCACTATCACAACCTGGTACGGAGCTACCTTGGGAGGAAGCACCAACCCCTTGTCGTCGCCATGAACCATCACCAATGCACCTATCAACCGTGTGGATATGCCCCAGGAGGTTGTCCAAACATAGTGCTCCTTTTCATCCTCCCCAAAAAACTTGATCCTAAAGGCCTTGGAGAAGTTTTGTCCAAGATTATGCGACGTTCCCATCTGCAGCGCCTTCCCATCAGGCATCAAGGCTTCCAAGGTGGTGGTGTAAAGAGCCCCAGCGAACTTCTCACCCTCGCTCTTCCTTCCAACCAGCACTGGGATCGCTAGAAGATTCTCCATCAAATCCTTGTAGGTCATCAGGATGTCCATGACTTCCTTGTCAGCCTCTTCCTTTGTGGCGTGGGCCGTGTGGCCCTCCTGCCAAAGGAACTCCCTTGTTCTCAGGAAGGGTTTGGTTGCCTTGGTCTCCCATCTAACAATGTTGCACCACTGATTCAGCAGTATGGGGAGGTCCCTCCAGCTTTTTATCCACTTCTTATACATGGTGTATATGATTGTCTCTGATGTGGGTCGCACGGCGAGCCTTTCTTTCAGCTCGCTGTCTCCGCCGAATGTGACCCATGCGCACTCCGGGACAAATCCCTTAAAGTGCTCCGCCTCCCTCCTCAAGAACCTCTCCGGTATGAACATGGGGAAGTACGCGTTTCTATGTCCAGTTTTCTTTATTCTCTCGTCGAAGTAATCCTGAATCTTCTCCCACATGACATACGAATACTCTCTAAAGACGATGCAGCCCTTGATGGGGGCATAATCAGCCAATCCCGACTTTGAGACCACCTGTGTATACCAATCCGAAAACCGCTCGGACTTTTTCACAGTGATTCCTACCTCTGACATACTAATCCACCTCTCGGCGCATGACTTTGGAGAAAATACACACTAGTATAACGTGGGCGTCGCGGAAGAGGTTAGCGTCGTGGAACGTAGTCACCCATAGCGACCACTTGTTTCACACATTCCGCAATAAACTATATAAAGTTTCCTTATCGCTAAACCACTCAACACTTCTAATCTCGACAATGCCTTGAAGATGACAATTGAGCCAAAGACTTAAGATCACAAAATCCCTCCAAGGAAGCCCACCCTCTTCAGAGGTGGGAGGAATTGGAGAAAACATTAAGTCTTGGCTGACTACTTTTCTATTGGGAACCCGCTGGATGCGGAAGTGTTTGCCTCTGAACCTCCTTGAACCAACTAAAACCAAGAAGATGCTCAAGGAGACATACACGTTGTTTTTTAGAATGGTGAAGGAAGCCCTTGGCATCGTCGGCGACGCTCAGTCGAGGGCTCAACTCCACGAGCGCGCGCATGACTGACAAAATATTTCTTTCTTATGTGTGTTTTGTTGAGCCTTTAGAGGGTGTTCTGGGCTTCTTAGGCTTTTTGGGCCTTGTCAGGCAAGGTTCTTGGTGGGCTGGTCCTCCGAGGGGCTTGATGGGCTGATGGGTGATGAGGAGCCCCTCCTTTTCACTGATTTGCTGATTCATGGTTTTGCAGAGTGGATATGGGATAAAGGCCCTATAACAGCCTTTTTTGAGCTTGAAAATTTTATATTATCTCGAATTCTATTGGCACCTTTCTAGGTTTGGGCCCTTCAGGTGTAAACACTATGTTCCATGCATCCACCTCTGGCCTACCTATTATTAGATCCACATCTTCCCTGAGGTTTTCAGCTACTTCAAATACGGCTCCACCAGGTACCTCGGCTCCCTGAAACGTAATGTCAACTCTACAGTACCCCGTGATCCTTAGTTTACCCTCTTTGTCGGCTGTTCTAAGTTCGTACGGTCTCTTAAGCGGAGTGAAAGCTTCAAGCTTATCGGCTGACCTCTTACAAATCATGCTTCTGCTTGCACTCGTGTCAACTAAGGCTTTAAGCTCGAGGGTTCTACCTTCATGTTTCAGCTCGACATTTGCGAATGCTTGTTCAGGCTTCATAGATCCTCACTTAAGATTTTATGGTAGAGCTATATTTAAAAAACTTACCGCGCTGATTAGTGGATTCTAGATTTCAGATACAAGAGTTCAAATCTCTCCCAGCCCACTATTTGAATTTCGTACCGGCGAAAGTTTTCGTGAGATGCTACTCTGTTAGGACATAAATTAGCAAGAACCAAACGTTTTATTATTTTACGCAGTGGGTTTTTTCTTGGATAAAGTGTTCCGTAACTTCGTGCAACAATCGAGGAAGAGTTCCGCGTGCGGTTAAAAGAGACACACGGATTATGAATAAAATTTGAATAAGCCTGATAGCCTTAAAGTGTCCCTCGTTTTCGCGATCCTTAGTTCTTTGGGGGCTCACCCATGCCTTTGAGTTCACTAGCCTCTCGATGTAAGCCCAGTTTTTCCAAGGTTTCAAGTTTCGGAATGCCTGTTTCTAGATCCCAACCTCGAAGCGTATAGTATTCATCCAACATAACCTTAAGGTTAACCACTTGACCTTTCCCAGGCCCTTCAGGCATCGGTTCCTCGAGGAAGCGCTTTGGAAGCGTATCATCTCTTCGGGTTATTCCTTCACGAGCATTGAAGCAACGTTCGAGGTTAACTATTCGATTTCCGAT
>LIHJ01000054.1 GCA_001399805.1 Candidatus Bathyarchaeota archaeon BA1 | reverse complement strand
CCGCTTGGATTAGTAGCTGGATATATGGGCGGGAAGATCGACGCTGTTATCACGGGGATCACCGATGTGTTTCTTACCATCCCTCCTATGGCACTGGCCCTAGCAGTTAGCGCAGTCCTAGCTCCCACCCTACAAAATTGCATCATCGCGATTTCGTTTGGATGGTGGCCATGGTACACACGCCTAATTAGAGGTCAGGTTCTCTCCCTTAAGGAAGAAAGCTTTGTTGAGGCTAGTCGAGCAATCGGTGCTGGCTCGTTATATATAGCCTTTAAAGAAATACTTCCAAACTGTATCGCTATAATTATAGTTAAGGCAACCCTTGACTTTGGGTATGCTATCCTGACCGGTGCCACTCTGGGCTTCCTCGGACTCGGTGTTCGACCTCCAACTCCCGAATGGGGGACCATGATAAGCCATGGCAGGATTTATCTACCCTACATGTGGTGGCTAACTGCTTTTCCAGGGCTGGCCATAGCTGTAACAGTTCTAGGCTTCAATTTACTTGGAGATGGCTTGAGGGATGTATTCGACGTCAGAATAGAATAATGAACAAAAGTTGAAATCGTTATGAAGCGATGATTTTCTTGTCGGAAATTATTTTAAGCGTCAACAATCTTAAGGTGAATTTCCACATGTTCGAAGGCGTAGCCAAGGTTCTAGACGGAGTTAGCTTAGATATAAGGGAAGGCGAGACCATATCACTTGTTGGAGAGACCGGGTGCGGTAAATCTGTTACCATCAGAACAATACTTAAAGTTCTTCCAGTTCCGCCCGGGAGAGTTGCTGAGGGGCGAATTCTGTACAAGGGAAGAGATCTCCTAAACATGAGGGAAGAGGAATTTTACAAATTAAGAGGGAGGGAGATGTCCCTAATCCCTCAAGAACCAATATCCTCCCTAAACCCGGTATTTACAATTGGCGATCAGCTAACTGATCTAATTCTCTTTCATGGCAGACATCGACTAGGGTGGATGGAGTGGATTGGGAAATGGTTTGGCGGTGGAAGAGGGAAATGTGAGGAAGCTTGGAACAAGGCAATAGAGCTTCTTGAGAAAGTAAATATTCCTGATCCCGAAAGGGTTATGAAAAGCTATCCGATTGAACTCAGTGGTGGAATGTGCCAGAGAGTTTTAATATCCATGGCCTTAGCGGGAAACCCTTCGCTCCTATTCGCAGATGAACCTACAACAGCCTTAGACGTCACAACACAGGATCAGATCCTCCAACTATTAGAGGAAAGAATGAGGGAGCAGAGGCTTTCTGTTCTGCATATCACGCATAATCTTGGGGTTGCAAGAAGAATTGCCAGAAGAATCTATGTCATGTATGTTGGTCAAATCGTTGAGACTGCTAACACAAAAGACATCTTCAATACCCCTATGCATCCATACACAAGAGGGCTACTGGCCTCCATACCTAAACTAACGAAGAAACCCATGAAGGGAATTCGAGGAATGATGCCAGACTACACCAGTCCACCATCAGGATGCAGATTCCATCCAAGATGCACCCATGTTTTACCAATCTGCTCAAAGGAAAAGCCTAAACTTATCGAGGTTAATAAAAAACACTTTGTTGCATGTCACCTATATTGATGGCGGACAACAAAATGACCGAGAAGATATTACTTGAGGTTACGGGACTGAAAAAGTACTTCCCGATTACCCGCGGATTTTTTGGTAAGAGAGTGGGATGGATTAAAGCTGTAGATGACGTATCCTTCGAAATAGATGATGGGGAAACCTTCGCCCTCGTGGGTGAATCAGGATCCGGGAAAACCACAACAGGCAGAACCGTCATACGAATATTTAGGCCTACAGCTGGAGATGTAATATTTGGCGGCGAAAATATTTCAAATCTGAAGGAGAAAGAGCTGAAGCCTTGGAGACGAAGAATGCAGATAGTATACCAAGACCCTACCCTATCCCTGAACCCTAGAAAAAGGATTGCAGACATTATCACTATGCCCATGGATATTCATAAGATAGGAACAAAGAGGGAGAGGCTAAAACGTATAGAAGAACTTATGCGCATCGTTGGAATTCCATTAAAATACATACATAGCTATCCTCACGCTCTCAGCGGTGGTCAGAGGCAGAGAGTTTGTATAGCCCGAGCCTTAGCCCCAAATCCCGATTTCATAGTGCTTGATGAGCCAACGTCTTCTCTAGATGTTTCGGTGCAAGCCAAGATTCTCACCCTACTCAGCAAGTTACAGAAAAGATTCAGGTTGACCTACCTATTTATTTCTCATAACTTAAGCGTTGTTAGAAACATTTCAGATCATATAGCTGTTATGTATCTCGGGAAAATAGTTGAAATGGCTCCGACCAAAGAGTTGTTCATGAATCCCCTCCATCCTTATACGAAGGCTCTTCTCTCAGCCATCCCCGTGACTTCCGAGGATGAACTCGAAATAATTCCTGAAAAAGTGACTTTAACTGGGGAAATTCCAAGTCCAACTAAAGCTCCCTCAGGGTGCGTTTTCCACACTAGATGCTATAGGAAAATGAAAAAATGTGAAGTTGATCTCCCCCAGTTAATAGAAATAAAGAAAAACCATCATGTTGGTTGCCATGTGTACAATTGATAAAGAAAACATTCAGCACAATTAACCATTCTCATACCATTCTTAAAAGTGAAGCCCTCCATAAAAAGAATGATTTCAATAGACTCAAATTTAGATAAGTTAAGAAATGAGCTTTTAAACTTCTATATACACAATAAGGAACGGGATAGTTATGTATTTATGGATGGAGCTTGCTAAAGCCGCAGATGTTTTAATCAAGCAGCTCCTATGCGCGAGGAGCGGGGAAAATCTTCTATTGTACGCCGATACATCGACGGACCCAGATATAGTTAATGCGGTGGCGGCGGCTGGCTATACGGCCGGAGTAATCCCTACAATCATATGGTATGAAACAAGGCCAGAAGTTGATATGGAACCCCCCAAACCAGTGGCTGCCGCCATGAAGAATGCTGATGTGATCTGTGAGTTCGCTAAAATGTATATCATACATACGAATGCGTATTATGAGGCACTAAAGGCTGGTGCTAGGCATCTATGTCTTACAGGGATAACTAAAGAAATGATGATAAGATGCATAGGGAGAGTTGATTATCCTCTAATAGTTGAGTTGGGGGATCGATTAACCGAGTTGACGTGTAAAGCCAGTGAAGTAAAGATCACGAGTCCGGGAGGCACCAATATAACGTTTAAGAACGACCCTGAGCGACCAATCATCCATCATCGCGGAGTAATTAAAAAGGCTGGAGAAAGGGCGATGTTGGGCGGTCAAATATCCTGGGCTCCCATTGAGGAAACAATAAACGGCGCAATCGTCTTTGACGGTTCTTTATGGCCACCAGACGAGATAGGCCTACTGAAAAGCCCGATTAAACTCGTGATTAAAAATGGTAGAGTTGTGGAAGTCAGAGGCGAAGCTGAGGCCAGAATACTAGAATCGTGGCTTTCTAGCTTTGAGCACCCAAGCATGTACAACCTAGCTCATGTGTCATATGGCTTTAATCCAGGCGCGAGGCTGACCGGGAACATACTAGAAGACGAGAGAATTTTCGGTTGTATTGAGTGGGGAATCGGCTCTCAAACAGACTACTTCATGGGCAGGGCAGGTCGCGCCCCTTCACATACCGATGGCATAATACTTAACCCCTCAATCCAGCTTGATCGGGAACCTATCGAAGAGGAAGGGAAATATGTTCATCCAATGCTTGTGGAAATCTCTCAGAAACTAAAAGGTAGGTAGAATGGATTTGGGAGCGCTAATTGGACTAATTAGAGTCGTAACATTGACCGATAAAACCCTCCTTAACTTACATGGAAGAATAGTTGAAGATATGTTCCCTGAGCTAAAGGTGATATCTCAATGCATTAAGGGCCACCCTAAGGGATTATATAATTTCGAATCTGAAAGAAAGGCCATTCCCAAGATCATTTCTTTGGGCAAAACGTTGGAAAATGAAGGTGCTCAAGCCATCATAGTTAGTTGCGCCAACGATCCGGGGGTCAACGAGCTAAGAGAAGCTACAAAAGTACCAATTATTGGAGCCGGCTCAGCTTGCGCATCATTGGCATCGATGTATGGCAGACGCATAGGGGTTCTAGGCATAACCGATATTCCACCCCACCCCATGGTTAAAGTACTGGGCGAGAAATTGGTAGCCTATGAAAAACCCTATAATGTGAAAACAACACTTGACTTAGCTGAAAATGTGAACGCCATCTTTGAGTCGGCTAAGAAATTAGTGAATCAAAGTATTGACGTTTTAGCTCTCGGGTGCACAGGCTACTCAACGCTTAGGATAGCAGACAAGCTGTAGGAAAATTTCAACACATTCGTGATCGATCCTGTGATAGCGGCGGGGTTATATGCCTATTACGTCACCATGAAAAGATTGCAATCAGTCGCTAAACGACCACTACTAACTATATGAGCAACTTATCTCTAATCATAAATGAGGTTAAAGTTTTGGGTTCACAATGCCCTGGGTATAGGCTTAAAGGGGACGAGTTAAAGCGAAGGGGATGGATGAGGCAGTTCACCACGGATGAGCCCCGCTTAAGCGAGGCCGTTGAGCTCTACGAGTCGCTCGGCTATGAGGTTCACCTTGAACCAGTCTCCTTCAACGAAGCTAGCGAAGCATGTAAAGCCTGCCTCCTAGCTGACTGCAGCAGGTATAAAACCATCTACATAAGACGGAAAAGTAAAGGCTCTAATAATATTACATAGCTAAACTCCTCATTGCCATTCATGTTCCCCTTTGAGATCTTTACCTATGACTTTTATGATGCTCCAGAAAATTTCAGAATTTGCCCTTTAGCACTTTAGGAGCGAGAAAACAGTTAAAAAGGATGAAATCAGGGTTTATGGAGTGGTTGACGGTGAGTTTTGTTGTCTCTTGATAGGATGGTGGAGAAGGCTCGTAGGCTCCTGGAGAGTGGTAGGGTAGAGCGTGTTGATGAGGAGCATTATAATGTGATCGGGGACCATGGAACATACACCGTCGGGCGAACTTATGAGGGAAAGGTGACCTGTAACTGCCCCGGCTTCATGAGTAAGGGCAGGTGTTCCCACTCCGCAGCCATCATAATATTAACCCAAACCTCAAGGCCCCAAAGGGTTAAACGGAAAGGAAGAGGTTAAAGCAGACCCAGCTTTCTATACACTCAATTTTGCATGAGAAAACAATTGGAAGAAGTATTCTTACAACTAACATTATCTTTTATTTCAATAAGATTAATAAAATAGTGGAGGTAGCTTCACTTGGGCATGACTATAGCGGAAAAAATAATTGCGTCTCACTCCGATAAGGATAAGGTTGCCCCGGGCGAAATTGTCAACGCCACCGTTGATAGGGTTATGGTTCATGAAATTCTTGGAATGCCCGAGGGTGTAGCTGAACTTTTCGAAAAGCTAAACCTTGACAGGGTTTGGGACCCAGAAAAGATTGTTGCTTTATTGGACCACTGGGTTCCAGCGCCGTCAGCTGCGATGGCAGAGTTCCATAAGGTCTGTAGAGATTTCGTGAGGAAATATGGAATAAAACACTGGTATGATATGAAGGCCGGCATCTGCCATCAAGTGATGCCGGAGAAGGGTCACGTCTGTCCAGGTGAGCTCATCGTTGGGACGGACAGCCACACCACAACGTATGGTGCCTTCGGAGCCTTCAGCACGGGCGTGGGATCAACTGACATGGCGGTTATTTTCGCCACTGGAAAAACATGGTTCAAGGTTCCAGAGACCATACGATACACCGTATCAGGAAGAATTCCACCCATGATCATGGGCAAGGACATTATCCTACGGATCCTCAAAGAGATCGGAACCGAGGGGGCCTCATACAAATGTCTAGAGTATTATGGTGAGGCTATAAGACGGCTCAGCATCGATGGTAGGATGACCATAAGCAACATGTCCTTGGAGGCGGATGCAAAGGCGGCTATAATTCCTCCTGACGAAAAAACGATTGACTATGTTAAGTCAAGGACAAACAGAGCCTTCAAAATCATAGAGGCAGACCCCGATGCAGAGTATGTAGACGAGGCTGACCTTGACGTGTCAAATCTTGAGCCCCAGGTTGCCAAGCCCTCAAGCCCATCTAATAGCGTTTCTGTAAGTGAAGTGGAAGGAACTCCTATAGATGAGGCATTCATAGGCTCATGCACCAACGGAAGAGTTGAGGACTTGAGAATGACAGCAAAGATATTGGAAGGAAAAAAGGCGGCAGAGTCTGTGCGACTAATAGTCATACCAGCATCCTACGAGGTTTACATGCAAGCATTACGCGAAGGATTAATCGAAATTATCTTAATGGCTGGTGGGATAGTTGAATCGCCAACATGCGGCCCGTGCATAGGAGGGCACTTAGGCGTTCTTGGCTCAGATGAGGTGGCAATTGCAACTGTTAACAGAAACTTCATTGGGAGAATGGGAAGCCCAAAAGCAAAAGTGTATTTAGCCTCCCCAGCAACTGCGGCAGCCTCAGCGGTGAAGGGAAAAATCACCGACCCAAGAACCTTGTAACGAGGTGCGCAAAGTTGAAGTTCATTATTAAAGGGGAAACCTGGAAACTTGGAGATGACATAAACACAGATATGATCATAGCTGGTCCACACCTAACAATTAAAGACACAGACACAATGGCTTCTCATGTGCTTGAGGGAGTCATCCCAGAGTTTGCTAAGAAAGTCAAGCCGGGAGACATCCTAGTTGCAGGCAAAAATTTTGGGTGCGGATCAAGTCGAGAAATCGCGGCTGTGCTTCTTAAGCATTTAAAGGTAGGCGCTATTGTGGCGGAGTCCTTCGCAAGAATTTTCTTCAGAAATGCAATAAACATTGGTTTACCAGTCCTTGAATGTAAAAACATCTCAAAAAAGGTGGATAAGGGTCAGCGGCTTGAGTTGAACCTAACATTAGGCGATATCAAAAATATTTCTAAGGGAGAAACTTATAAAGGAACAAAACTGCCTGACTTCCTCCTTGAAATAATTGAGGCAGGTGGAGCATTAGAGGTACTAAAACGTAAAATGGTTAAGAAGTAGCTTCTGTCTCCATGTCTCTCAAAGTATTTATTTTTTACAGAGTATGTATGTAGGGCTAGGTGTAATCCCGTGTCAGAGTACCTGGTAACGGGCAAACCGGGAGACGTTGTCCTATTACTAGGCAACGAAGCTATTGCACGAGGAGCCATCGAGGCTAGCGTGCACTTTGCTTCAGCCTACCCTGGAACCCCTTCATCCGAGATTTTGGAGAGCCTCGCCTCAGCCTCCAAACACTTTAGTTTTCACGCTGAGTGGAGCACCAATGAGATGGTTGCTGTTGAGGCTGCGGCTGCGGCAGCTTGGGCTGGTTTGCGAGCGATAACCTCCATGAAGCAGAATGGGCTCAATGTTATTTTAGACTTTTTGATGAACCTCAATTTCACGGGCAGTGGGAGGGGCGGACTGATAATTGTTGTTGCAGATGACCCATGTGCCCACAGCTCCACAAACGAACAAGATGGCAGACCATTGGGAAAATACATTGAAATCCCAACGTTAGAGCCTTGCACGCATCAAGAAGCCAAGGACATCGTCCCATACGCCTTTGAGCTTTCAGAGAGTTTCAATCTACCGGTGTTGATTAGGGAAACGACGAGGCTTGGACACAGTAGAGGAGACGTTAAGCTTGGGGAAATAAGGGGGATAGAGAGGAGAGCGGTTTTCGATCGTGAACACGCGTTTTACAACTTACCGAGGCCGCACATTAAACATGAAGCATTGCATAGAAAGCTAAATGAAATCCGTAAAGAGTTTGAGGTTTCCAAATGGAACCTATACGAGGGATCAGAAGCCCCATCAATGCTCATAATAACTTCAGGGATGGGGTGGACTTACGCAAAAGAGGCAGTCAAGATTTTGGGCGTTGAAAAAGCCGGAATTCTTAAGATAGGAACAATCTTTCCGTTGCCAACAGAATTAATAAAAAAGTACTTGATGTTCGCTAATGAGGTGCTTTTTGTTGAGGAAATTGATCCATACCTGGAAGAAAGTGTTCGAAGCATAGCAGTTGATATGAATTCGGGGAGGATCCCGAAGTTTTTTGGCAAGCTTACCGGACACATTCCAGCTTGGGGAGAAATGGATCCCGACAAAGTGATTTATGCAATTTCTAAGATAAGGAATCTTCATTACAGCCCAGTGCCAGACGAATATGAGGAAGAGACCACTAAGCTTGGCACCGTGGCGCCTCCAAGAAGCATAACGCTTTGTCCAGGCTGCCCACATACAGCCTCCTATTGGAGCATCCTGCAAGCCATACGAAGAAACAAGAATAGAGGATTTGTAACTGGCGACATAGGCTGCTACACTATAGGTGTGTTTTACCACGAGCTCGTGAAGTCCGTTCATTGCATGGGCGCTGGCGTAGGGTTAGCCAGTGGATTCGGACAGCTTCACAGGTTTGGCTTGGAGGAGCCAGTGATAGCCGTGATGGGAGACTCCACCTTTTATCACGCCTGCATACCAGCGTTGATAAACATCATCTACAACAACTCCAACGCCACAGTGTGCATCCTAGACAATGACGCAACCGCCATGACCGGTTTTCAGCCCCACCCTGGAACAGGCATAAACGCGGTAGGCAACGAGGCACCGAAGGTGAGAATCGAGGACATCGTGAGAGGGATCGGGTATAAGGACGTGAAGATAATGGACCCATTCAATGTCAAGGAGGCGATAAAGGCTGTCCATGAGCGCATTATAACACCAGGCAACCACGTGATCATCTTCCGCAGGAGATGCACCCTCATCGCCAGAAGGGAGATGGAAAGGGCTGGGGAGAAAATCCCAGCCTACATAGTGGACCAAGATAAATGTGTGGGGGAGAAATGCGGAATCTGCTCGCGACAGTACAGTTGTACGGCTTGTGTTTGGGACCCAACCTCAAATAAGGCGAAAATAGATGCTGTGCTCTGCAACGGATGCGGTGTGTGTGCAACCATATGCCCCTATAGGGCCATCCGCAGAGTGGAGGGTTAATATCACATGTACGAGCTTCCTATAAACATCATCATTGCCGGGGTTGGGGGGCAGGGGAACGTCTTCTCCTCACAAATCATCGCGTGGACAGCCATAAGAAGGGGCTACCACGCCACCATAGGAGAGACCTTCGGCGCCTCCCAAAGGGGTGGGCCAGTAATGTCCCACGTGAGGATTGGTGAGGAAAAATTGGGACCACTCATACCCCACAGAAAAGCCCACATCCTCCTAGGATTTGAGCCCATTGAAACCCTTCGAGTTGGCGCTCAATACCTCAACCCAGAAAGCTCCATCATCATGAACAATAGACCAATCTACCCAGCTGAGGTATTATCAGGGGTCCTCAAATACCCTGACGTGACGACAGTGGTGGATGTGGTAAAGAAGATATGTAAACGCCTCTGGCCAATCAACGCAACTGATTTAGCGGTTGAAGCCGGCAGCCCCATGGTGATGAACGTGGTCATGCTTGGAGCACTCGCAGGGGCACAGCTAACGCCCTTGGAGCCTGAGAACTACAAAAGCACCATAGTCGAGCGAATCCGGAGACTAGGGGATGTGAATCTCAGGGCATTCGAGCTNTGTCTCCAATCTTGAGGTCTTCATATTTCGCATTGTTGATTCGAGCAGAGATTAATAGTCCGCCGATTTTAACGATTCCTATGCAGAATGGCATATCTTGGACGAACCCCAATGGAGCGCCTAGCCTCATCTCAGTGAAGGCATAAAGCTCGCCCTCAGTGCCCAAGTCAAACCATTCAAGCTCATTTGATAGACAGAATGGACATAGAATTCTAGGTGGCCATAAGAGTTTACCACATATCTTGCATTTTGTTGTAGTGAAGCGCCCCTCCTTAAGGTTCTTGAAGAAGGGGCTGATTCTCGTGCTTTTCTCATCCTCCAATGGGTAGAAGTCCAGCATGAATGGAAGCTTTATTGTTTCCGGTCGCTTTATCCTCTCAAACTTTACTTTACTCATTTCAGACCCTCGAATAGACCATTACACTATGAACATTTGCCGCCCCGCTCAGGTTGTGGGCAACTGCTATTTCCGCCCCGTCAACGCACCTTCCTTCAGGTACCTCCCCCCTAAATTGTTGCAAAATGTCAAGAGCCTGTAGAATGGCGGTTGCCCCCAGTGGATGGCCGCACCCAAGCAGTCCTCCTCTAGGATTCACCGCCACCCTACCACCTATGTATGGCTCCCCGTCCTCAATGAACTTTCCGCCCTCACCTTTCTTGCACCAGCCAAACGCCTCGTATTCCATGATCTCCGATATGGTGAAGCAGTCATGCAACTCAGCAATGTCAATGTCATCTATAGTGACCCCAGCTGTTCTCAAAGCCTCCTCCGCAGCCAACCTGAGGGGAACCCATTCGGTGATGCTCGCCAGATTGTTTATGGCATTTCCTATCCCTGTCTGTCCGCTTCCAATGATGTACATCGGAGTGTCCGTGTATTTCTTGGCATCCTCGGCTGGAACCAGAACGACTCCGGCGGCTCCATCCGTTATTCCACTACAATCAAATAGGTTAAGTGGTGGAGCCACCACAGGCGACCTCAACACATCTTCGACGGTGATCTCCTTCTGGAATTGGGCGAGGGGGTTCATGGATGAGT
>LIHJ01000040.1 GCA_001399805.1 Candidatus Bathyarchaeota archaeon BA1 | reverse complement strand
ATGGATCGGTTACTGTGACCGATAGTCCATATCGTAACTTTGCCAAGGGTAACTGTTTGTTGCATAATTTTCTCTGTGTCTTGGTTCATTTTCCTTGCTTGTCGAAGACTTGTCGGACTACGATGGGTAATTGGGGGGTTTTTCAGCGTATCTTGATGTATTTGTAGGCCTCTGTGGCGTCCTCAAAGCAGTAATGCACCCTTTGATGGTTCCTTCTGAACTCTATCACATCTTTCTTCACTTTTTCTGTATCTTCTTTATTGACGACCACCCTTTTGATAAACTCGGCAATTTCCACCATTTCGGCTTCCTTCATTCCCAGTCTCGTAACTTCGAGCGTTCCGAGGCGGATGCCTCCTGGGTTCATGAAGTGGCGTCCAGCCTTTATGTCCCAAGGTAGCAGGTTCCGGTTTATGATGATGTTTGCTCCCTCCAGCTGTTTTTCGATGGTCCCTCCGTCGCCGTATTTCGTTATGTCGATGAGGAGCACGTGCGACTCGCTGAACCCCTTGTGCTCCGCCAACACGTCAAAGCCTCGCTCGTAGAGGGCCTGACCCAGAGCCTTAGAGTTCTTGATAATCTGTTGGGCGTATTCCCTCCCAAACTCAAGCATTTCCGTGCAGGCTATGGCAACTCCCGCTACCGCGTGAAGGTGGTGGTTGCTCACCATCCCCGGAAAGGCTGCCCGCTTGATCTGATCCGCATATCTTTCCCAAGACAGTACCGCTCCATGCTGGGGACCAAACAGGGTCTTGTGGGTGCTGAGCGTAACGACTTCAGCCCCCTCTCGCAAGGGGTCTTGGAAACAGCCCCCAGCGATTAAACCAGCCACATGAGCTGCATCATACGCCACGGTGGCGCCAACTTCACGAAACGCATCGGCCAACTCCCGCACAGGATGAGGAAACGGGAAAACACTAGCGCCAAACATCACCAACTTAGGAGGCTTTCCCTCCTGTGTTAACCTCTCAACCCTACTCTTCGCTTTGTCAACGTCAATATTCAACTCCTTATAATCTAAAGGAAGGTATTCCACCACCAAGTCACGGACTGCCCCGGCGGTCCCTCCCAGCTTCTTCATCCCCATGCTGATGTGGCCTCCGCACGGGATGGACAGGGCCATCATAACGTCGCCTGGACCTGTGAAGGCTGTGTAAACCACCAGGTTCGCAACAACTCCTGAAATCGGGCGAACATCAACAAATTCAGCGTTGAACAGCCTCTTCATTAGCTCGATGCAAATGAGTTCCACTTGATCAATGTATATGCAGCCAGCATAGACGCGCTAACCGGGCAGCTAGCTGAAGGGCTAGCTACTCTCCAGGCCAGCCTTCTGCATACCGATTTCCAAAGTCAGTTGTCAATGCTTCGCGGACTGCTGGACTGGGCACGTTCTCACTTGCAATTAGGGGGATCGTCCCTTGAAACCACTCGTGATGCTGGTGTAGCAGCTCAAACGTTTTTTCGTAATACTCACGGGCAGGACTCATAAAAGCACCTCAACACTATATCCAATTGCCCAGCAAAATAAAAGCTTTGGACCAGCGGGTTCTGGTAAATATTCGTGGCTTAATTTTAAGTGGTAAATTTCAAGACTTGAATCCAAATGATTTTAGCCAAATCGGAACTTTGTCTGGCCTGACTAAAATACCTTAGATTTGGGCTCTTACTAAATTTGGGCTCTTACTAAACAACATCGAACTCTATATAAATCATGGGTAGTCTATGTATCTCGTTATTAATTTCGTACCAACCATTGGTTCCGACTCTGTATCTTCCAACGGGAAATGGGTAGTCTAAAGCTTCTCCTAACTTATATAAAACCGTTGCCTCTTCATCCGGTTGAAGAGGTGTAATGACCTCTGCTTGAATAATGCCTATATAAAAATGCCAACTTTCGCCATCCCATTTTTCAAACTGTAGATCATAACCTGTGCCACCAAAAAATATTGTTTTTTCTCCAACATTTTTAATAGTTATGATCATTGTTTCGGCTTGGGAATAAACTTTTTTGTTTAAAGCTATCATTAAGTATTCTGTAGTCACTGAGTATTCTATAGACTCTCTCTTTCCACCAAATTTTATGTAGCCACCACTAAGAAAAACTAGTAGCAGTAGCAGTATCGCAAATACCCCAATTACTATTTCCTTTTTCATGTTTACTTATTATAGATCCTACTTCTCCCTTTTAGCTTTAGCCCTGATTTTCTTCTTTGAGGATGTCTAACGTTCGTCTGACCCTATTGATGGCATCCAAATCTTTTGGAACGTGCACAAGAATCTCCCCGAATGTGATGAGAGCTTTAGATTTAAATGCGAGTGAAAAAATTGGGATAAATGAAAATGAGGCAGTATTTGGCGACCATCCAATATTTGAATCTCAACTTTAAGAAAGAAAGAGTTTAGAGGTCTGATAGAAAAATCTGAGGCGTACACACTCTTTCATGGTGACAATCACTCAACACAGTGGCTTCACTTTGTTTTTTCAAACATAAGGAGGTGAAAAATTACTATGTTGAAAAGTATTGATGTGTCTAAGGAAATTGACAAATTTATAGATGAAAACCAGAGGTTTCAATGAGCAACTGAGAAGGGAATCTGTGTCAAAATCTACACATCGTAATAGTTCATACGTAGGAATCATAATAGATACTTCCAGTGAAACTTCGCTAGGCATCGAGCCTAGCTCATTAACAGCAATATCTCTAACGCTTTCCTCCCTTCTCCACAAGGCTTTTAATGTTCTCCATCCAGCCGTCAACTTGCTTTTCGAATCTTCCACGGAAAATCAGTTTTTCGATGATCTTGCCAAAGATTGA
>LIHJ01000059.1 GCA_001399805.1 Candidatus Bathyarchaeota archaeon BA1 | reverse complement strand
CTCACTTACCCAGAATGCGACTGGTGGTGCGTCCACTTCATCGAGGAAGAGCTCTTCCACCATGTGTGCGACCCAGCTGAGGTGGCGGCGCTTTTTGTGGAGCCAATTCAGGGGGAGAGTGGATATGTGGTTCCACCCCTTGGATACCTGAAGGAACTCCGTAAGCTGTGTGACAAGCATGGCATACTGCTCGTCTGCGATGAAGTTCAGACCGGCATGGGCAGAACCGGCAAGATGTTCGCGTGTGAGCACGAGGGAGTTATGCCAGATATCGTGTGCTTGGCCAAGGCTCTGGGGGCTGGATTATCAATTGGGGCTACGGTGGCTAAGGCTGAACTGGCTGACTGGGAGCCGGGGGCCCACTCGAACTCCTTCGGAGGAAACCCTGTCATGTGTGCAGCCTCCCTAGCCAGCATAGAGGTTTTGGTGAAGGAGAGACTCCCTCAGAAGGCGACTAAGATCGGAGAGAGTACATTAAAGCGTTTAGCGGAAATGAAGGATCGGCACAAGATTATGGGAGACGTAAGGGGTAAGGGGTTAATGATCGGTGTCGAGTTCGTGAAGGATAAAAAAACCAAGGAGCGATTTCTGGACGTTACTGATATCATGGTTGAGGCCCACAAGAGGGGTCTGATCCTGCTGCCGTGCGGGGTCAACTGCATTAGGGTGGTTCCCCCACTCATCGTAACCCAAGAGCAGATGGAGAAAGGCTTAGACATACTCGAGCAGAGCATATCCGAGGTTGAAAAGCTCCTCTAGGAGACGACGCTTCAAGACAAAACCTCTTTGGTGTCCAGTGGGCAGACGGTCTGAATGATCCCATAAGGTATGTTATAGGACGTTCTGCGTCCGTGGGCTTTCGCCAGCCTTTAGGGTTGTCCCAAGCTTCGTTGAAGCTCTTAAACATCAAGATTCATCGTTTGCTGTGTTCGCCTTGTAGAGCCTCCTCTTTCCATAGTTAACGCTGGTGATTATGTCTGCTTCCTTTAAATACCTAAACCAAAACCACTATCCTCTCGAACATCTCAAAGCATCTATGCGTTTATATTACTCTGATACATTGTATTTTGCGAGGCAACGTCTTGAAAAGAGTCGGTCACATTGTACGTCTCAGCGTCAAGAAGAGAATCGGCAGAATTGTTCCTCTAAGGCTCGAGAGGGAACATCTTGGTCATTAGGGTGGGGGTGAAGCTAAAAGGCAAGACAGATGAAACCATAGAAACCTCGGCCATAGCCAACAGCGCATACGAAACCCCAGAGCCAGAGGTAGTCATCCCCGAAACCCTCGCAAAAAGACTGAACCTGTTTCCCAAACTCCTAAGCGAAGCCAGAATCGAGGAATATCGATCTATCGCAGGCGTAACCAGAATCTACTACATCCCAGACGCCATAAGGATCTTCATCACAACTACTAACAAGGGATGAGGGTCCAATGGTGGCTGGTGCCGCCATATCCGACAAGGAAGACGAGGTGCTGTTAAGCGACAAGCTCATTGACGCGTTAAACATCGCGTTAGAGAGACCAGGCGAGGGACTGTGGAGATTCGCAGACGAACCAACATCCAAAACTAGAAAGACCCGAAAAGTGGTAAATCAGGCATAATTCTTTCATAAGCTACCTCAAGAAGACCTTATCTTCTTCATCAGAATATTGTTAAAATAGGAACATACATCGAAATCACCTAGAAAAAGACGTTACGGAAGAGGAAAAAGATATGACTAATGTTCATCACTTTAGAGATCAAGGTGCTCCTCCCTTGTCCTTCTATGACCCGGTGACCAGACACGAAGCCATAGAAAAGCTCGTGGTGCGCGATTCGGAAAGGTTTCAAGAGAGGAAGTATTGGCGATTCAGATTTGATCGCTGGTATGGGGGGATCGTCACTGCCGACGCTGTGGGATGTGGTCTCCTCTGCAAATACTGTTGGGTCTCTGACGCTGTCATGTTCCGGCCAGCCACCATCGGCAAGTTCTACCGTCCTGACACGGTCGCTCACATCTTGATAAAGATGGCGAGGAAACGAAGCCTCAAACAACTGCGAGTCAGCGGGGGAGAACCCACCATTGGAAGGCAACACCTACTCCAGCTACTTGACAGCCTCCAAGGCCGGCCCATCCTCTTCATCCTAGAAACCAACGGGGTCCTCATAGGAGACGACCCACAATACGCCGAGGACCTATCCAAATACCGCTTCCTCCATGTCCGAGTCTCCCTGAAGGGATGCAGCCAAAACGAGTTCTCCGTGCTCACTGGAGCCCAACCACAAGGATTTAGCCTCCAACTAAAGGCCCTACAAAACCTAATGCAGATGGGCGTCAAGTGCCACCCAGCCGCCATGACCTCCTTCTCCCCATCAGCAACCCAGCAACAACTCATCCAACAACTGAGGGACATCAGCCCAAAACTCGCCGAAGACCTTGAGATCGAGGAGCTCATTCTCTACCCAAAAGTTAGGCGAAAGATAGAGGAGCATCACCTATCGTATTACACGGCCTACAAACCTGAAGGGGTCCCAAAAGAACAAATATAAACCAAAACAACGTCACCTCAACCATCACCACCAGCTTTCCAACGTTTCACATTCTATCGTAGCGTTGTTACATATGTGTTGTTATTTTTTCCTCGACAAACGAAGCGCCGCGGCTACGGCTAAGACCCCGATAGTGAGCAAGAGTAAGATGAGGGAGTATATCCAGTTCACCCCGGCGAGAGACCAAGCGCCTCCGATCGCAATAAGCAGGATCCCCCAGCCAAATGTGCTGAAGGCTCCACGCTCGTATTTTTCTACACCCTTCGATTTAATTCCAGCGAGAATCAAGACCCAAACCCCGAAGAAGGCGAGGATGAGGGGGATTATGGCGTTCACTGTGATTAGTTGGAGGGGCATGTAAGCGATTAGGCAAATCGCCACGATCACTGCGAGCACGCCAAATGAAAGGAGCCCTGATGGTCTTTTAGGCATGGGCATCCTCCAAGACTATTGAATCTTGTGGCCACACTCTGGACAGAACTTGGCTGTTGTTAATACTGGGTGTCCGCAGCTGGGGCAATTCATGGTTGCAGGAGTTGGTGCCGCAATCTTTGCTCCGCATTGTAGGCAAAACTTGGAGGTGGCGGGTATCCGTGCGCTGCAGGTGGGGCAGATGATCAATGCAGCAGCGGGCACAGGGGCCGGGACGCCAGTTGGCGCCATTATCTGGGGTATGAGGACCAGTCCAGTTCCTATTCCCGCTCCCGGGGATTTCGCCAGTTCTCTCGCAGCCTCCTTCACCGTTTCCATCCGTAGAACTTCTTCTGGTGCCGCTCTTGTGGCTCTAAGCCAGAACAGTCGGTCACGATACTCAGGGGTGGTGTCTATTCCTTCGAAGCGAAGGTCCGTGAGGTCTAGCCCTATTCTCCTAAAGGCGTCCAGAATAGCGGTCTTCGCCGCGAGGGAGGTTTCATCCAATCTTGTGAAGACCGTGAGCAGATCGTACCTTGAGAGTTCGTCTATGATTCTCTCATTGATGAATCCCCTAAGGTAGTTGTTCACGTCGCTTGTGGTATACGCGTTCTGTCCGCCCACAACCTCCATGACGAAGAGTTGTGGGTTCTCCACCTTAAACCAGAAGCCCCCATGAACTTGCAGTGGCGCCAACTCGGTCGTTTGTGCTCTCGCCCCATATTTCCCAGCACATACTCGTGTCGAAACGAAAATCACCGTTGCCTTGAATGGTGTTTCCCTATAACCAGCGATTCGTGATAGGATGCCGGTCAACAACGGTAGGTTCAGGGTTGTTAATGCGTGTCTCCCCGGACCGAACACGTCGTAGGCCTTTCCATCCCTGAAGAAAACGGCTGCCTCATGCTCATGGACGATTAATTGGGCGCCCCAAGTTATGTCTTCGATGGGATATCTCCAAACTATGTCCTCTGGTCCCGGATTTTTCCACTCAATCACCTGAGCCACTTTATTTCACCCCCCAAGATGGTCTCTCCTCTTTCATCAAATGTTTTCTCTAATGACTCTAAGGAGTCGCTCAATTTTTGAAGGTGTTCCCTCACCCTTTCAAATTCTTGCTTCATGACTTCCCCTTTAAAGACGTTGGTCTCCTCAATGATTTTTTGAACGTAGTCAATGAGTCCACCGTCAAAGGTGACCATTTTGTCGAGCTTTTCCTCCTCGATCTTTAAGACGTTGAAGAAGCCTGCATAGCCATAGGATGCGTGATTGATTTTTTCCGCCACCCTGTCAAATCTCATGATGAACCGATCCATATCCGTTAACACTTCATAAAGGCGACGGTCGGAGAGTTTTTGAAAAACTTCTTTGAGGTCTTTTCTGGCTTCTGTTAATTTTAGGTACATGTGATTCCGGACTAGTTTGTCTGTTTCCCTTCGTATCTCCCTCTCTTTGTATCCTCTAAAGCCTGGAAGCTCTGCTAGAATTCTCTCGGAAAGTCTCATCTCCTCCTTAGCTTTCTCATGTAATCCCTTTCTCTCGCTCAAAGCAGATTTCCTCTCGTCAATTTTACACCTAGAAAATCAAGTTGAGGCTTTTAAAGTTTGTCAAATCAGACCAAATCTTATTGGTGGGATGTCCCCTTTAATGGCCGCTCCAGTGGCACCGTCTAAAATGATTCTGTATCGCTTGCCTTTGTATTCGTAAATGATGAACCATGTGGGCGCATGCAAGTAAACAGAGTCACCAATGAGGAGTTCAGTTTTCATTTCTATAATTTTGTCGACATCTTGCTGCGCTAAAAATTGATGATGACTCTCAATTTGTTGTCTAGCCAGCTCCACAGCCTCTCCTTTCTCCATCTCGCTGTTCAGTACTTTGGCGAAGCCCTCAATCTTTCGAAAATCATATGGAATCTTTCCCTCGATTGGGACATCGTATTCTCTTGTGGGAAACTCTGTGGCTCTCCTCGCCAAAATTAGCCAATTGTATTTTTTCTCAATTTTTCCCTCCTTCAAGACGGGAGGAGCCAACCTTTCGAAAACGCCTTTATAGGTGCTGGTTGCTGTTACTGGAATGATCCAAAAAGGCAAGTACATCAATGACTTCTCCAAAACCTTTGACGATCTGACGAGGTCTCCCGGCTTTAGGAAGCCTGATCGCATCCAGTTGCGCACAAGCTCCTCAGCTTGAGTCGGATCATACTTGTTAAGGATCATGGAGTGCTCGAACGTGAATGCCTTACCCGTTTCTATGACTTGGGTAAAGCCACAGTATCGGCAGGTGGTTATGATCTCGCCTGGATTAAACCTGATGGGTGCGCCACAGTGGGAGCATCGAATCTCTTGAACTATCGACATGACAAGTGCACCTACATACATAATTTTTATTTCAATCATATATTTGAATTTAAAACAACAACGTTTGAGATGTACTTATCGTCGACGGCTGGGTGTGAAAGAGTTATAAGATGCCAAGATCTAACAGCTTCAAAATAAAAATATCCTTTAACTGTATGGAAGGCATGCCTTGGTGGAAACAACTTGATTCCTATTCGAGATGAAAATCCCACAGGTTCTCCACCCCATATTACGCGTTTCATCATAGGGGTCAATGTAATTGTGTTCTTTGTCATTTGGCTTTCAGACTATGTTGCTTTATGGTCTGGTTTTGAGCCTCCATCGCTTGAGGTGGCTGTTCAGAAGTACGGAATGATTCCCTTTAATATAATGAATGGCAAGCAATTGTACACGCTTTTTACGTCGATGTTTATGCACGGCGGCATCATCCACTTAGGTGGAAACATATTGTATCTGCATATATTTGGCGACAACGTTGAGTATGCGTTTGGGCATGGTAAGTTCGCATTCTTCTACTTCCTTTGCGGAATAGTCGCCAGCATAACGCACATATTATCCATAACCACAACTGCGGATTTGCTCATCCCAACAGTTGGGGCTTCAGGCGCTATTTCTGGAGTGCTGGGTGCCTACATTATTTTATATCCAAGGGCACGCATTCTCACACTCGTTCTTATCCGCTTCCTCTATATCACACGCATACCTGCAGTCTTCTTTCTTGGTTTCTGGTTTATCTTTCAATTGTTGGAAGGCGTGTTAACACTTGGACTGGGTGTGCCCAGTGGGGTTGCATACTGGGCGCACATCGGCGGCTTCATAGCTGGAATGGTTCTAGGGTTAACCGTGAGGGGGAGAAGGAAGCCCCGCATCTAGTTTTGTTCCAGCAGTTTAACGTGCACCCTGCTTCTTGCCTTTTTCTGGAACTATAACGTTTGGATTGGGGTACTCTCGTGCCCATTCATGGCGTATGGAGATGGTGTGACTGGGTTGTGAGAAACATTATCTACAAGCGGAGGACCAAAGCAGTTGAGAGAAAAATTGCCGTTAATTTCAAGTCCTTAAAAACTTACGTGTTAAATCTTTGAAAGGATGTTTGAATATTTTTCCATCCTCATCATTCTTCCCTCAGGCTGTATAAGCCACGTCATCCAGCAGAGTTCTATCGGTCTATATCCACAGGTTAAGGCGATCTCCTCGGCTTTCTTCACAAACTCTATATCGTTGCTCACAGGCTCTAAGCCAGCCTTCTCCAAAATCTCATTTATCACCCTTTTAACTATTTTATCGGGCATCACAGTATCCATACCGCCCATCATCCTCAAATATTGAAACGTGATTAGACCAACTCCTTTAATTCTTCCAATAGAATCTTCTCTCCAGTTTTCAAGGCCAGCGTTTCTTGCCCAAGTTCTGAGAGCTGACTTATCATCACCTATCATCGATAAATAAGAGGCTATATCTTTCGCAATAATCCACGACCTCTTATTTCTCCATACTTTTTCTTAACTCACCTATGTCCGCTTTAGCAAGGTCTTTAAGGTTCTTTATCCTTCCATTTTCCACGAGCTTCTTATTAAATTCCTCAACCTTAGGAACAACTGCCGTAAAATAATTCAAGCCTATTGAAGTGAAGGCTGCGTCCACAACCATTAAAACCATGCTTCCTCCCCATCTCTCTATTCTAAGACATCTATCGCAATGCTCCTCTAATCCAGAAACCTTCTGCATATAGCTGTCAACTATTCTTTTCAACAGAGACATCTAAGCACTTCTAGCTTCCTTTCCCCATTCTCTTATAGAAGTTCTTCATGTCTTCCTGTAGGTCTTCTACATCGTATTGAGTAGGTATCTTCCTCTGCTTTAAGTACTCCATCATCTCTCTTACAGATATACCAGCATCCATAGCAGTCCTCTCTAGGGTTATGGGCCCCTCAGCATAAAGTCTGGCTGGATGCTCTATTTTCATCTTCTTCACCATAATTTCAGCATCTTATCTAACGGTTTAATCTATTTTGCCATCTCTACCGCAACTGGTTTTTGCATCTTAGCCCTTTCTCGTTCTGCTATCTGTAATGAGAGTTGGGTTACGTACTCATTTAACATCTTAACCATTGGATTTTTTAGGTTGATCTTGTATAGGCTTGCCCTTCCGATTTTCCTTGAGACCTCCACCATTCCCAGCTCCTCCAAGTCCTTGAAGTTCTTGTATAGGGTCTGCTTGCTCATTCCCAACTCCTTCACAAGCTCGCTCTTGCAGAAGTCGAAGAGGGGGTTGGTTAGAAAAATGTCTATTATCCTCAGCTTTGGAGAATACCCAAAAGCCTTAAGCAGCAACGATTCCCCTAAATCCTTGTACCTAACCTCTTCCATGCGCATCATCATTTAAAATGTTTAGTTTAAGTATAAATATTTTACCTATAAAGCTCTATAAGTGTACTATGTCTCACTTAACCGATGCGGAAGTCAAAGCCACTATACTTTCATTTCTTGAGAAGAAGGGGTGCTGGGGGGCACACTATTTTCCCTTTGATGCTATTGTGAAATGGCTTGGTCGAAAGGTAAAAAGAAACGGTAAGCGGGTTAGGGATTGCATAGAAGAGTTGGCTAAGGAAGGATACATCTTATTCCATAAAAAGGGTGAAACCATTTCCCTGAACCCAGCAAGAAGTAGAGATATCATAGAATATATCAAATCAGTCCTGAAGTCTTAGGAAACTCGGCTAACTACTTGACTCCTTGTGCTCTGGTAAAAATGACTGGCGCTAGATCACCTACAAAGCTTTTCATAGGCTTCTCGGATAATCCCTTCAAGATTTGGCTCTTTTCCAGCCAGTATGTTGTTCATTTTACGTCTATAGATTAATACGAATTCGTCAAACTTAAGTATTTATTAAATTGTGAGATTTAATGATTGCTTTGTGTATGCCTTTGGGACATCTTATGTTGGGTTGGATCAGGGCCGTTGGAGGCGCATTTGCATGTTCATTGAAAGGTTCGAGTTCATAGATGGTAATATCTCAATTCCCCTCAGATCAGCAACCCTAATGACTGCGCTACAACTGCTTTAGTAAAGGAACACAAATATACCTCGAAAACATAAAGTTTAATTCCTTTCCAATCATATATGAACTTGTTTCAATCTAAGGAGATCAGGGCTTTGGCCGGGTTGGCTCAACTGAGGCTCTCAATGACATTTTCCATTTTGCTAGTAGCCACAATATTCTCCGCCTTTCTAGCCGTCGTAATGGCTCTCCTCAAGCTTCCCCTCATCTACGCTATAGTTGGAACCATGGTTTTCATACTGATTCAATACGGGATAGGACCCACGATTGTTAGGGCATCGACGAGGCTGAAGTATCTCCGTCCCGGGGAGCACCCATGGCTGGAATCCACCGTTAAGGATCTGGCTCAAAAAAGCGGAGTCCCCAAACCCAGGCTGGCTGTGGTTCCAGATCCGACGCCTAACGCCTTTGTTTTTGGGAGAAGGGCTGGAGATGCCACCCTCGCGGTTCACGAGGGCTTGCTTAGCGAATTGAATCAAGCGGAAATTCAGGGAGTGATCGGGCATGAGTTGGGTCACATCAAACATAAGGATTACTTGGTGATGACGGTTCTCTCCGCTCTACCGCTCTTGGCTTATTTAATTGCGCGTGGAACCTATGAAGCAGCGTGGTTTAGCGGAAGGGCACGCAAAAAGGAGGGTGGAGGTCTTGGAGCCGCGCTCTTTGCGGCTGCCATCATCTCCTACATTGTCTATATTGTTTCACTCTTGTGCGTCATGAGGCTAAGCCGCTTGCGGGAGCACTATTCCGACGCTTACTCAGCCTACGTTACAGGGTCACCGCGACGATTGGAGAGCGCTTTAACCAAAATCACGTTTGGGTTGTCGCTCTCGCCAACACCACCACACGGCGCCAGAACCCTGTACATAGGCGATCCAGCTCTAGCGAAGCAAGAATGCCAAGGCATACTACGAAGAAGGGAGGAGTATGACCTTGACAAGGACGGTGTTCTCGATGAGAGGGAGCTGGAACTCGCCATGGAGAAGGAGGCAAAATCCACATGGACCACAATCAATACGTGGTTCGCCACTCACCCAGCAACCTACCGACGAATCCTATTGTTGCGTGAGATCGAAAATGAAATGGCAAGCGGCACATACGCCAGCGAGCGCATCTACGCTCACATCTAAAATTGCTTTACTGCGGCTTGAACCGATTTGACGAAGACAACGGTCTCGTCCTTTTCCTCACTGAACTGGTAGATTCCATCGATCCAGGGCTCCATCAATTCCAATAAGAGAGGGTGAACCTCTCCCATCATGTAGACTAAGAAGCACTTCGCGTTGGGATTGCATCGCTTAAGGATAAGGAACGACGCCAAGGCTGTTTTCAGCCTCGATGCATCAAGCTCTATCTTCGCATCGACCGCAACAACGGGCTCGATAAACCGATTAAGTTTTTTGCCTGTGAGGATGTCTATCTCTATGCCATATTCTTTATCGCTCTCTTTCCAAACTAAGCATTTTTCACCCCAATACAAGCCGAGGGTCCTGGGGACCTCAACCTCAGCCTGAATCAAGCGATACACAAATTCCTCGAAGGAGTAGGCTCGAAACTTTCCGAAGAGCTGAGCTATACCTATCTTCTCTCTATTGTCTTGAATCTTTCGAAGAAATTCGAGCATGTCCTTTAAGCGTAGGCTTCGTGTCCATTGACAATACCGCTCATATAAGGTCTCTCCCAGCTTGCTGATCTCGATATTGGGGCTGGAGCGAAGATCATTGATGTAGTCAATTGGCTTCTTTAATTTCACCACTTTACACGAGCCCCAATAATATAATATGAGTAATGGAACAGAAAAGATTATCACAACTTAGACAATATAATGCGTTTAAAAGAAAGGCTTTGAGGGACTAGAATGAAAGTTAAACTTCTTAAGTGTACGCCGGATCCCGAATTGTTGTGTGCAGCGGCTATGATGACCTCATACAAGGGTGAGGGGACCACAAAACTGCTGGAAAAGCTGAATCTGGAGAAGGCTAGGAAAACCATTCGGAGGATCATGGGCTATGGCCATTACTCCGCTATTGAGCACGCCACCTTCACCTTCAGCGTGGAAGGCGTCTCCAGGTCACTTACCCATCAGCTGGTTAGGCACAGAATCGCCTCATACTGTTTAGATGGAGACACGATCATTTATGGTGAGTGGCCACATATTACCAAGAAACGTGGCCCCACTATCGATGGATTTCCTAGGAACTGCTCAGCAAAGAAATGGAAGCTAAGAGATCTATACTATAAGTGGCACTATAACCGACCAGCCAGACTCGCCCTCCAACGAGCAGCTATACGCTGTTTCGATGAACATGACGGGCTCTTCGTAGCCTGTTCTATTCAAGATGTCGTATATAGTGGTGTCCGGCCAGTATTCAAAGTTGAGCTCGAGGACGGGAAGGCTATAATTTGTAGCGCCGATCATAGATTCCTTACCCCTAAAGGTTGGATGACCTTAAGGGAGGCTGTCGGGCTCTCAGTGACGGCCAATGGGGTTGCCTATTGGAAAACGCTTGACAACCCAATTGTAGTGAATGGTAAGACCATCCACCAGGATGAGGAGTGGCTATGCCATAAATACCACGTTGAGGGATTATCGCAGGAACAGATGGCATCGTTAGCGGGTGTTACGAAGCACTGCATAAGGAAGTGGATTCGCAAATACGGACTGCAAAAGCCTCTTGGGTCTTGGTCTATGGGAAAGGCGCCTTGGAATAAAGGTAAACACTATTCCCTCGGAGCGCCCTCATTTGAGCATCGGTTAAAGCTATCTTTAACCAAAATGGGGCCACACAATCCGGCATGGAAAGGTGGTGTTACGAGGGAGGCTGTTAAGATTAGAAGGCCAATACTCCAACTCCGTGAGTATATACTCAGGAGGGATGGTTATAGATGCCGTCTTTGTGGCAATATCGGGGGGAAGTTAACTCTCCATCATATTGTTCCTATATGGGTCGATAAATCGCTAGCGCAAGACCATGAGAATATCTGTATGCTTTGCAAACCATGTCATAATACGGTCAATGGGCATGAGCTCGAGTATATATCGATACTCAGGCCCGCTATCAAAATCTCCGAAGAAATCAAATCCAGCACGGACTATGCCAAAAGGAAACGTACCACCCGATTGAGGCCCAAACTTGTTAAAATCAAGGGAATTACCTACCTCGGTGAAAGAGACACCTATGACCTCATAATGAAGGAGCCTCACCACAATTTTGTGGCGAATGGAATAGTAGTTCACAACTCTCAGCAGAGTCAAAGATATGTGGCGTACAGCACGCTGGAGCATTACGTCACGCCTAGGAGCATCCTGGAAAAAGAGGAAGCCAAGAAAATCTACGATGATACGCTCATGCGGATATCCGATGGGTATCAAAAACTACTAAATTGTAACATTCCCAAGGAGGACGCGAGGTTTATCCTGCCCAACGCAGCGAAGACAAACATCCTAGTGACGATGAACGCTAGGGAACTGCACCACTTCTTCAATCTACGATGTTGCGAGAGGTCCCAGTGGGAAATCCGGGAACTGGCAACAGAAATGCTAAAACAAGCGAAGGGCGTGGCTCCCGCACTTTTTGAAAACGCCGGACCATCCTGCGTGAAACTAGGCTATTGCCCAGAAGGGGAACTGAAGGAGCCAACGTGCAGAATCGAAGAGATAAAGAAAAGGTTTCAAGAACTTTAGCGCGCGCTAAAATCAAGGCTTATGAACTTTGTTTTCTTGGTGAATATACTGATAGAGCTTTAAGAGATTGCTGAGGCTCTTAAAGGTAATGTTGTAAAAGTTGCGATGTCATAGCAACGTGTGTTTTTAAAGTGAGTTCGGCTGATAAAAAGAACTTATAGGGGCTCATATTCTGAAACATACTTGGGGGAACAAATTGATCGACCTGAAAAAATACCGTATCATGGATTTATCTGAGGAGATAACCCCAGGCGAACTGAAAGTTGACGGAACTTACGTTCACGGGTCAGAGACGAGGCGGCTCGAGGCCCATCAGTTCATTTATGAACCAGACAAGACGTTCATGCACTGGGTAGACACAGAAACCCACGTTGGAACCCACGTTGAGTGCCCCTCTCATTATGTTCAAGACGGAAAAGATGTATCCGCACTCCCCATAGACACTTTTTTGGGGGAAGCCTCGGTGCTTAACGTGAAATATAAGAAGCCAGGTGAGCCCATAACACCGGAGGACCTGGAAATGAGTGGGGTTAAGAGGGGGGACATCCTGCTCATACGGAGCCCCTATAAAGGCGAAGAAAGGCCGTACATCTCATCTGAAGCTGCTGAATGGATGGCTAAAATTGGAGTGAAGATGCTCGGCGTGGACAACTCGATAAGGATTGAGCAGAGCCATGAACTAATGGCGACACACAGCTTTCTGCTAAAAAACGATATCCCCATAGTGGAACGGCTGGCTCACCTGGAGGAGCTTAAAAGAGACAGGCTCTTTTTCATTGGGCTGCCCCTGAGGATCAAGAAACTCGATTCCTCCTGGATCAGGGCAATCGCACTGGAGGAACTCTAATGTCCGTGTCGAAAGAAAAAGTTTTGGTTGATGTTGATAGGCCCCTCTTTTACGAAGGTGCAATGAAAATGCTCAGCCCAGTAGCTGACCTGCATTTTCAAACGCTTACCATAAAATCTATGGCAGAACATGGAGATGCTGTGGCCATAATCGCGGGCGCGGGTGTTATGATTGATGATGAATTTCTGCACTCCGCCCCTAGGCTCAAGATAGTTGCACGTTATGGCGTTGGATACGATAACGTGGATGTGGAAGCGTGCACAGGGAGGGGTGTCTATGTGACGATCACCTACGACGCTTTGTCAGGCACCGTCGCGGACTTGGCCATTTGCCTCATGCTATGCTTGTCTAGGGGAATTCTGAAGGCCGACAGGTTCGCTAGAGAGGAGTGGGCTAAACATGGTTGGGGAGGGATCCTGCCCCTCGGCTCAGATCTTGAAGACAAGACTCTTGGAATAGTTGGCATGGGGCGGGTGGGGTTCGAGGTGACTAGGAGGGCATACGGCTTTAAGATGAACATCCTATATTGCGACATCGTGCGAAGAGAGGCTGCAGAACGCCAATTCGGAGCCCGTCGTGTGCAGCTTGAGGAACTCCTGCGGGAGTCGGATTACGTCACGATTCACGTTCCATTAAGAGACGAGACCAAGGGGTTGATTGGGCGCAGGGAACTAAGCCTGATGAAAGAGACCGCTTACCTGATAAACACATCGAGGGGGGCTGTGGTAGACCAGAAAGTCCTGACAGAGTTTCTAAAGAACAAGCGCATAGCCGGAGCTGGACTAGACGTCTTTCACCCCGAGCCTCCACAGCCTCACGACCTAATCCTCCAGCTGGACAACGTGGTGCTAACACCGCACGTAGGTTCAGCTACTCATGAAGCGAGAAGGAGGATGTCAATATCAACTGCAAAGGAGGTTCTCAGGGTGTTAAGGGGCGAGCGTCCCGTAAATCTTGTTCCTGAACAGGTTGGGAAAATCGCCTAGCGCAATCCTCCTCCCTCTAATATTTATTAGAAGAAGCATTCCTTAAGAAAGGTTGGTGATGATTAGGATGAAGAATCCCGTGAAAGCGAAGTTGAAGGCTGGTGAACCTAGTGTTGGAACATGGCTTGCAATAGGTCATCCAGATATCTCGGAGATTCTGGCTGATCTTGGCTTTGACTGGATTGTGTTCGACACAGAGCATGGACCACTCAGCATTGAAACCGTTCAGTGTCTGATGCAGGCCATGAGCTATAGCACCGACTGCATTCCCATGGTCAGGGTTGCCTGGAACGACCTAGTGCTGATCAAGCGTGCTCTTGATATCGGGGCCTATGGGGTGGTCATCCCTTGGGTAAACACCAAGGAGGACGCGATTAATGCGGTTCGGTACTGCAAGTATCCACCGGAGGGTATTAGGGGTTGCGGTCCAAGAAGGGCCGCAATGCGTGATGAGGAATACATAAAAACAGCTAATGACGAGATATTAATCGTTGTGCAGATCGAAACAGAAACCGCCATAAAAAACCTCGATGAAATATTTTCCGTAAAAGGCGTGGACGCCTGCTTCATAGGTCCATCTGACCTCACAATGTCCCTAGGAATATACAGAGGCCTCAATCATCCAAAGTTTAAGAACGCGGTTGACACAGTTCTTAGAGCGTGTAAGAGATGGGGCGTTGCCCCAGGAATGCACTGTAATGAAGCGAACATTAATGAGGCAATCGCGCAAGGTTTCCAATTCTGTGCACTCGATAGCGATACTATGTTCCTAAGAAGAGGGGCGGTGGACTCTCTCAGGAAGGTTAAGGGCTGGACGCATTAGATATTATGTGTCCGCGACGTTGTGAGAGGTCTCAGTGGGACTCAGCTATTGCCCGGAAGGAATCAAAGGAACCCTAAATGCAGAATCGACAAGACAAAGAGAAAGATTGTGAAGTTATAGGATCATGACCAACGAAATTTCACGCTCAAAGGCACGTGTTAGATGCCTATCCATTCACCCACAATTAGTCCCAACAGCGCGAAAGCTCCAAACCGTACAACTCTTGTGCTGAAACTAATCAATAGGAAGTGATAGATTTTCATTTTAAGCAGCCCACAAACAAGTGCTAGTAGGTCGATGGGAAGCCCTGGAACCAGCCCAAAAGCGATTAGAAATGGTGAACCCCACTTGTTCCATAATCGCACCATGCCCTCAAGCTTTTCCCTGGATATCTTCCTTACAGCGTATTTTATCCCGAAGATCCTCGCCAAATAATAGTTAATGGTGACCCCGATGGTGTATCCGACACTTGAAACAATAGTCAACGGAACTACGGGTATGCGAACCCAGCGGCACAAGCAATGATGGTCGGGCTCCTAAGGGGATGACTGTGCCAGCTATGATGGTGGCAACCAACACGCCCAAAAGCCCATAACTGTTGATCAGCTCTTTGATCGATGGAATGATGTCGGTTCGCGAGAGAACCGACACGCTTATGATGTAGGCTCCGGCAAGAGAGATGGCGACGCTGATAAGTGTTAACCACGCTAAAGCTCTCGTCCACCTCATAGCTCCGAATCACCTGGCTAACTCATTACCCTGAACAGCGCATAAACTTAATGGACTCTTCACTATAAGGCACATTGAACGGAACATGGTAAAAGTCTTCTCTTCGCGCCTAAATTCTACAGAATTCTTTAATATAGAAGTTCTATTCGCTTTAAGATATCTGTTACTGCTGTTAGAGCCGGGCTTTCATTTGAAAGATCCAGCAGGGGTTGACCAGCGAGATTGTTTCTGGAGATGTCATCGTCGTGGGGAACGATGCCCGCAAACTCGATGCCAATTTTTTCCGCTTCTTCCCTTAAGGTTGTTTCCATCTCAGGGGCGAATCGATTTCCTATGAGGTAGATTTTCTTGAATTGGATGTGGACCTCTCGAGCCAGTTCTTTTATTCGTTTGGCGGTTTGTATTCCCATGAAGCTTGGGTCTGTGACCACTATCATGATGTCGACGTCTCGGTCGGTTCTTCGGCTGAGGTGCTCGAGCCCAGCCTCCATATCCATGATCGTGAGGTCGTAGTTTTTGGAGATGGTGTCGATGATGTGGGTGAGGAGGTTGTTCACGAGGCAGTAGCAACCCTCGCCCTCTGTTCTTCCCATCACGAGAAGATCGAAGCTGGGCGTTTCCCTCAAAACCCCGAAGACACGGGCCTCAAGAATGTCCCTCTTAGTCATTTCAGGTGGAATCTCCGCCCTCTCTATGGACCTTTTCAGCTCGTTCGCCACCATCCCAACAGTTTTTGGAACAGGTATCCCCAACACATCCGGGAGATTCGAATCTGGATTGGCATCGATGACCAGCATGCCCCTTCGACCAGCCTCACTTAACACCTTCACCATTAAGGCGGTCATGGTGGTCTTTCCTACGCCGCCCTTCCCAGACACCGCCACGACCAAGTTTTTCCTCCCTGCCTCCAAGCTACCGCACCCAAGTAATAGCGTGTACGCCTTAAATTAACCCTTTTCCGTTTAGGTTTATGCATTTCAAAGAGAGGGTTAAGAGAGGAACTAGCTCTGACAACCCTCTAAGCCTCGTCCCTAAGCATAGGGGGACATGGTAACATGATCTAAAGAGTTAGGTGAAGAGTATTAGTGAGGAAGAACCTAACAGGTCATGTAAGGTTTTTAGATCGACTTCCAGTCGGATAAAAGGTCTATTACAACCTTATGGCTTCTGTAAACCGTTTCCCTAAAGCTTACTGGAATCTCCCTCAACTCGCCATATTCTTCCCCATAAGCTTCAACAACGCCATAGCCGAATGATGTAAGGTCAATAACTCCAAGATATTCAATTGTTTGATCCAAATTATCTCCTCTAAGATTGATTAAAGACTTTCTATCGCACCAATGCAATTTAAGTGAGATCTAGGTTTTGCTGAAACATAGCGCAAGACTAACTCCTTTACAACCTCTTTAGGTTTTCTCTCTGTTTCAACATCCTTTTCCATTCAATCAAAAATAAAAAAGAGAAGTAACGAGATTAGGTTTATTGACACATAGAGTTTCCGTTAATTCTTTCTACTGTTAATTCATAAAGAGTGTTTGCCTAATGCCGTTAAATTAAAGACTTCCCCTTTATGAATATTTAGGTATGAAGAAGTATCCAACTAAGGACGGTGGAACGGTGATTCTTCGCGAGGCTGGAGAGGATGATATTCAGGGTCTATTGGATGTGATGGATAGTGTGGCATCTGAAGGACGATACACGCCAGCTGAACGAATCCATGACCTTCAGAGGGAATTAATCGCCAAAAGCATTAAGGAGAAGGCCGGCTGGTTAGTAGCTGAGATGGATGGCAGGATTGTGGGCGAGGGTAACCTCCATTCACAGCGATTTAGAACCAAAAGCCAGCATGTGGCTGTTTTGGGGATGAATATTCTTAAGAATTACCGTGGGATCGGCATAGGAAACGCGATGATGGATTACATGATAAGCTGGGCGAAAGAGAGGGGTTATAAAAAGATATCATTGTCAGTCTTCTCGACAAATCAACCAGCCATAAACCTCTACAAAAAGTTCGGATTTGAGATTGAAGGTGTGAAGAAGAGGGAATTCAAGATAAATGGTGAATACGTGGACGAGATTCTCATGGCTCTATTTCTTTGATTTTGAATATCAATGAGAGAGAAACTCCTCTAATTCCTCTTTTATTCCCCTGAAGCCTGTAGATCGCATCACAAACTTTGCATTTAGCCATTATATTACTTCTTGCTCACTTCCCCATCTCCTTCTCTTTCAATCATTATACGTAGAAGCTAGGTTAGCTTAGCTCCATTATACCTAGAATAGCCAAGTACGGCGAGTTAACCGATGAGGAGATAAACGAAATAATCCAAGACTATAGAAGGAAGAAGAGGGCAAGGGCCTCCGTGTGAAGGTCGTGGAATGAAGGTTGTACTTAACACAAACGTCTTGGTCTCTGCTCTAATTAAGGCTGGAAAGCCCAGGGAACTCCTCTTCAAAATAGCTGAGGAGAAAGTTCAGCTGGTTCTATCTAGAGGTATCCTAAAAGAGTTCCTTGAAGTCACCGAAGACCCAAAGATAAGGAGATATGTTAATGAAGACACATAATCGCCTTTCTGAGAGTCATGGGAAGCATTGCTAAAATGGTCAAGGTGAGGCCCAGGTTTAGGGTTATTAAGGATGATCCTGACGATGATGTCATACTAAGAACTGTCCACGACCGCAGAGCCGACCGCATAGTGTCAGGAGATAAGCACCTACTTTCATTGGGGAATTCAGAGGGATAAAAATAGTAACAGTGAATGAGATGCTGAAGTTATTGAGGTGAAGAGGATGAAAATGGAGCATGCAGACAGACTTACGCTGAGGGATCCGTAACATTGGAAAGGGCTGCAATGGACGCTGGCGTATTTGTAAGAGAAATGATGAAATACCTAAAGCAGAGGAAGATACCCTCTCAATACGATTATAGAAAACCTAGTTTTCTAAGAATGGTTGATCTCTACATATTTCATATTCATCTTTATCTTTTGGAGAAAGAAACTTGCCCAAGATTAGCCGCCATGTTACACGGCGACTTACTCTAGTTAATGGATGTATTTCACGCTTGATTTATCAAAGTCTTTTATGAGCTCAATTTGAAGGTCTCTTGGAAGTGGGAACTCCCGTGTGAAGTAGGTTACCTTCGGGAAGTAGTGGGCGATGCCTCGCTCCGCCATGATGGTGGCTGGGTGACCCTCTCCTAAAGCCAACCTACAGACCTCACAAGTTAGCTCCCTCACCTCCCCTTCGTTGACGTATCCTAGGGAGTGGAGATATTCATGGAGGAGCAGGTGGAAGCAATACGCGTTGAGGATCCTTTTGTCTGTGGTTTGTATGGCGGTTTCGAGGGGGGCTCGATTCATCACTATGATGTTTGAGCCCACCGGGTGAAGGGCGCCCACGAAGTGTCCCCTCCTCATCCCTAGGTTGGCTAAACCCAGCATTAAGCCAGCCCTGTGTCGATTCAAAAACGTCTTGACCGATTGCTTTACCAACTCAAAGATTTCCGCCAGCGTGTTGCAATCGTCAAGTTGGTTCGTGAGGTTTTCCATGTTATGCAATCCAGGCCCCTAATGTTTTGGGTCAGTATCTTAAGAGAAACCCCATTTTAAACCTTGCTGTGCCCATTCTAGCTCATGTAGGTTGTTAATCTTTATTAATGAATTCCAAACAATTAACTCGTTAGATGGTTATGCCCATAGAGTATTGAGGAGTTACTCAAGGATAAAACGGAGAAGGGAAGGGAATATTGTCGAGAGCCAAATTCCTATTTGAATTCAAGAATCGATTAAGGTTGCTTTGTGCTCTGTTGGGGTTAATCGGTATGGCCTGCGTCCTGCTCATCGGGTCCTACATCATTTCTTTCTGTTGGCTTGTGCATGGCCTTGGCTCTCAGTTTCTTTGGATGGCTGTTATCGTATGGATTCTTGCCTTCATCTCCACATTATCTCTTGGTTATGGAAGCTATAAAATGATCAAAGGTTTCATGTTAATGGGCGGGTTGGCGAATACTGTTGCTGGGGTTGCATCGTTTGGCATTTTTTATTATTTCTATTTTCTTTTTCCCTTGCTGAACCAGTTTGACCCCCTCGGCTTCCTCTTGTTTGCACCTGCTTTGATCAGTGGTATTTTGGGGTTGGCTGTATCCAGAATTGCTGAGCCCCCGCGACGGCGAAGAAGAACACGCCGTCCTCGGGCTAAAACATGACATTAACTAAGGGATTGAAACATTTTGCTCTGCGGGGTAGGTGTTTAGGTGTATTTTCAGCTTTTGTCATTTAAGAGAATAAGGTTGACAACCATGGTTTACCTAATACGATATACCGAACGTTATGCTTAACGAGGTTTTAAAGAATGCCACTTAAGGCATGGGGTGATCGCGGTTGGGTGTTGTCGCTAGGTAACGGAGGTTTTATAATGGATAACGAGGATTTAGGTTGATGAAGTGTTGGGGGACTTTGAGTTGAGGAGGGGTTTTCTCGCCGCCAGGGAGGATCTGGTGAAGAGCTTGTCGGAGCTGGTTGTGGACAGGCATCAGAAGTTGTACGGCGTGGTGAATGAGATTTTGGAGCAGGCCTTGAGGGTGTATCGTTTTGGTAAAGACCTGGCTGAGGTGGTGGATGAATATGAGGTTTTTATGGCGGGTAGGGGGTCGGGCTATATGCTCATTGCTCAGGGTCTTCTGTATCCCATCTTGGAAAGGGCGTATTTAGAGCGTGGTGAAAAATTGGTGAAGGCTTGGTTTGAGAACGGGGTTTGGCTGGGCAACTATCTTTCTGCAAAGTTTGGTGAAGGGGGATTTAAGAAGCTGGAAAGAGTTCTGCGGGCCCTTCTTTGGGAGGCTTCAGAGTTTAGGTTGACGGAAGGTGATGGTGGTGTGTCCTTGCGATACATCAGCCCAGCCTCACCTCTGTCCTACACCACGCTTTTGGCCCCCTTTTTAGAGGGTGTGATGAGCGTGTATGGGCAGGTGACCGTGAAAAAGGAGGTTTCGAGGGGAGTGGTTATTATTGATTTCAGTCAGCGGATAGGGTCAAATACGAGGGATTTTGGAGGGGGGCTTAAGGGTGGGTAAGCGTAGGAAGGACATTCGGTTTGTGCCAGTTCGTGAGGATTTATTGGATAGGGTGATTGAGATTTCTAAGAGGGAAGATAAACCGGTTTCAGCCATCGTACAGGAGGCTCTTGAGGAGGCGGTCAAGGCGTATGAGTTGAGAGGATCTTTGAGGGAGATGATCGCCGAGTATACATTGATTAAAACATTGAAGGAAACAGGGGCGGTCATTGTACCAGCCGATGTCCTGTACTATCCAACCGAGAAGCTCTTTCAATCCGAGGGGGAGGCTCTACTAGAGAAGTGGTACAGTGCTGGCCAATGGTATGGGAAATATTTGCAGGCAAAGTTCCGCGACCAAGATGTTGTTGAAGTTTTCAAAAATATCTTGTTGACATGTGCATGGAACATCACTGAGTTGGGCTTTTCCAAGAACGAAGGCATCATCGAGTTCAGATGCGTAGCTCCAAGCCTCTCAAAAGAGAGCACAGAGCTATTCTCTAAATACCTAGAGGGAATAATGAACTCACTCGGATACAAAACCAGAAAGAAAGATTCGCTCAAAGGATTTATTTTGGCGGAATTCAAGAAAAAATAGGCCCAGAAATTTGTATGGTTGGCTCATAAAGCCTTTAGAAGGAACAGGCCATCGCAGCCCCACGGAATACATCATTTATTTAACCTCTTGCCAAAGGAAAAAACAGAAGCTTCCAAATCGTTAAAAGAAACGCAAATTTTAGGTTCATGCGAAAATTTTGGCTCGTTGCCTTTTGCTCTGCTCCCCTGATCTTGCCCATGAAGCTTTTTTTCACCGTTTCGAGAAAGGTTAATCACCTTCCACATGCATGAAAACTTTAAATCTTTACCATCCAACAAATCATGGAGCCATCATACAACTTAATAGCACAGTGGCGAGAATGAGCGAGGTAAAGAAGCTTTTCAAGGATGCTGAGGAACTATATAGAAGAGCGGTAGCCGAGATTGAAAGGGACATTAGAGACGCTGCCGAGAAAGCTTGGGCCGCCACCTGGAAGAAGCTTAACGAGCGAGAAATACACCTATATGCACCCTCCCAAGGCACCTACGAGGAAAAGCAATACACCGTTGAAAGCGTTTAACAGTGGCTCCTCAAACATTTCTGTTCACCAGCAGCAACGCAACAATACTGTGACATTATAAACTAATATAAATGATTATGGACTTATTAAGACAGCAACGCAGAAACCTGAGGAGAAGCCTGAGGAGAAGAGGAGGAGGCTAAGGCTAAGAGGCTGAAGAAGGGAAAAAGCAAGCCATCCTGGCATTGGAGATAAAGCCTCTCTTGTATAAAGGCTATTGTCTTCGTCTAAGGCTTACAGTCAGGCGTTACACGTTTTCATAGATTTCTATTTCCTACGGTTTCTAGCGTGGTCATGCCTTTCTCTCTAGGCGAGCCAGCCTCACCTCTAATTCTGTCAACTTCTCCATCATGGGTATCCTCTTTTCCAAGGATTCGAATCGTATGGATGTCTCGCTTCTTAAGCTTCCTATCTCCTTATGTACTGCTTCAAACTTAATCAGCATCTCGTTTCTTAAGCCTTCCATCCCTTTATGTACTGCTTCAAACCTAGTTAACATCTCATTCCTTAAGCTCCCCATCTCATTCCTTAGACTGACGACCTCGCCCCTTAGACTCGTAATTCGCTCATCCAAGACCTTCTCTAAGCTGTCAATCCGAGCATTTAAGGCCTTAATCTCTCCTGTGATCTCGCTTAGTCTAGGCAGAAGGAGGCGCTCAATCCATGAGGGGACCTTCTCAACCATCCAAATCCCATAATTACTTCTCACGCCCCTTTTAAATACCTTTATCAAATGTCAACCACCCAAGGCTAAAGCCTATGGGTTTGCAGGGAATCATAATGCTTGAAGGCATTTATCCCGCATTAAGCTCGTTGACTGAGCCGTCCAGAGCCAACTCCACCACAGGTTAATGGAGGCGACGTAGCAGGCGCCATGCCGGAACCTACATTTGACGCCTCTAAAAAGCGATGGAGTTTTCCTATCGACTTTAGCTCATGCTCTTGTATTCCGTCGACAAGTTGGCTGATTTCAAAAAGGGAAATTCCTAACAGCCCTTAAGTGGGTCCCAGGTGCACTCGATGTTGTGCCTCTCATAACAATTTGGCACTCGGTAAGTGTACTCTCTGAATACCATCTATGTCCACATTTTTTACAGAAACAGCTATAACTGTGGGGCCCTTGTGTCTAACGCCACCGAATACCGTATACCTTGCTTTTTCTCTTCTTCAGCTTCTTCTGCTTAGCCTCCTCTTCCTCCTCTTTAGGCTTCTCCTCACCCATAGGTT
>LIHJ01000035.1 GCA_001399805.1 Candidatus Bathyarchaeota archaeon BA1 | reverse complement strand
GATTTCGTAGGCTCCATCTAAGTAGAAGCCTATTATGAGCACCATATCGTTTTCATGTTTTTTAAGCAGCTCCTCAACCACGTCGAGTTTGGCTTGGTTCCCTGACGCGATGACGATTTTATCCCATTCAGTTCCACGCTGGTACGCTTCCCACCGAGTTTTAGGCATATCAACCAAAACCAGATAGCAGCGAGCCTTCGCGATTCGACCCTCCTCAGCCATCTCCAACCAGCCTCGGTCGTAAACTGGTGGTCCAATAAGCGAGAAAATCATCTTCTCTTGACTGTCTTCCCTAACTGGGGTCGCTGTTAATCCTAAGCGCCTAACAGCCTGCAATCGAGTTACGCGGCTCCAAATTTTTGAAGGCACATGTTGGCATTCATCCATAACCATGAGTCCCCATTGTTGCTTCCACAATCGATCGTAGATGTGGCCGGTGGCGCTGTCGTAGGTGGTGATGGTGATGGGGCGGATTTCCTTGTTTGTGATTCCGCCGTGGATGACGCTAATTTTCCATGGGCTAACTGTTGTTTTGGTTAGGAACTCGTTCTTGAACTGTTCGCAGATCTCTGCTTTTGGTGTTATTATCAGTGTGGGCGCTTTGAGTTTTGTTGTTATCATTACGGCTATGACGGTTTTGCCCGTTCCAGCTGGCATTATGATGGTGCCTGCGCCGTATTTGAGGAACTCGTTTAACGCCTCTTCCTGGTCGGGATAAGGCTTGAAATTGGGTTTAAAGTCGATTTGTAGGGGCTCAAAGGTTTCGTATCGTCCCAGGTCTTTGACGGGAAATCCTTGCTCGAGCAACGCTTGCTTTAAGGGTCCTCTATGTCCTTGCTTTATGCGGGCTTGGGTGGGCGATATCCGCTTGTAAATGTGTTGACCGATTTCTCGAATGGGAAGAACTCGGTCCAACAGGCTTTCGTCTTGCGCTTCCAAAACATCGTAGTTGTCTTGGCTGGTGATTTTGAAGGCTCCCCAAACGCTCATGGTGCGGGCTATCCAGTTTTTTAGGCTGTCTTTAGGCGTGGTCCTCGCATGTTGCTTCAAAAAGTCGATGATCTCGTCTGGTGTGTAGTGTTCCGCTGCCCTCCAGAGGCTGAGCTGATTCATGCGAAAAACAGAAGCGTCCTCGCTGGCTTCCTCCAGCTTAGCAAATTTACCTACAAAATTGGCTAACTCCTCATAGCCGTTTTCACGTGGCAAAATAATCTCGTGACCAATGATCATGAGCTTGCCAGGCGTTGTTTCTACCGCAGATGTCGTTTCCGCGGGGATTTGAACCCCGGAACCGCTGAGAAGCGCCTTCAACTCCGGCGTTAACACAATCTTAACCTTCAGCTCGATTTCTTCGTTCATGATGATGTGCCTCCTAATTTTTCTGTGAAGGGGTTAACATCGCAATCCACGATTTTGTTGCTGAGCTTGCGTCCACACTTTGGACAATGACCACGTAGTCCTCCATGGAGTTGTTGGATCCATCTTTTCGGGTTGCCCCTGAAATCCACCAAATCCACCATATTTATGGGGATCTCTGAAAATTCAGCGAGAATGGCTCCGCAACCAGCACACTTAACAATTGTTGGCACAGTGCCTCACCCTGTTTTGTGTGGAGTTGGGTCGGGGCGTAAGAGGTCCCATTCCCCTGTTTTTTCGGTCGCACCTTTCAGCCCGAATTGGTGAGTAGTCTTATGGAGGAAGGCTCAAACACAGCCATTCCAGCGCAGTCAACATTTGCGTGCAACATTAGTGGACCTCTCAACCTCCCAATTTCTCCCCTACCTGTAGCGCCTCTCGTAAAGCTCGGCAACTTGTTGGGCACATACTCGGCAAACATATCTGAAGCCGCTTGACGTGTGAACCCCGGCTTCCGCATAATTCTTGCCACATAAGGCGCATTCAGGCATAGTTTTCACTTCACATGAAGTGATGCAGTTTTTGGTAGGGTCGTTTTCCAGCCCATCCTCGGCCAAGCAGCTTCTCCGTCAGCTCGTCGCTTTTTTCAAAGGCTTCCCTTATCACGCCGACCTCGAACTTCACGAAAATGTGGAAACATCTTCACAAAATTCCACAACAACTTCAAAGAAATCATCGAGTGTTTGCCAAAAGAAGCCTAAATCAAGCTCCTTTTAGAGGTGTGAAGTTCTAAGCGCAACATCTCGAAAAGAAGCTCAAATTAGGCTTATTTTATAAAAAATCTCAAATTCCACATATTTTCCACATTTTTCCATTGTTTTAGACTATTAAAATTGAGCGCGCGCTTTAATATGCTTTCCTATTTCTGACCTTATTAAATCAAAATCCGCCTTTGAGATCCTCTTTATGGAAGGTGCTTCCTTCTCTTTGTAGAATAGCCTGAACTCTATAGGCTCTTTGGGAACAAAATCTGTGGGTTTTACTTCAACTCTGTATGGAAACACTCCCCCTTTAAAGATCCCTATTTTGCTTACGAATGGATTTGAGGTAACTATGAATACTCCTCCTATCTTATCTGGGCTCAGAAATATGAGATAATCTCCTAATTTCACTTGCTTCATAACTTCCTTCATCTCCTCTTGGAGCCCCCAGATCCACCTTCTCTTAACAATCATGAAGTTGTCCTCATCTATCCTACATAACCAATAGGTCATAATAGGGCCTTCCCCCATAGCCCCTTCAAATGAATGATGAATGTGAAAAGGGGAAAGCATAATAAATGCCTTTATGTACAGATTTTTAAACAAGATATGGTGGAAAGGATGAAGCTAGGCGAGAAGAAGATAATCATAATAGGCGATAGAGATGGGGTGCATGGAGAGGAAATAGAGGATGCTTTGAAACGAATGGGTTATAAGCCCGTTTTCTCTTGTACCGAGTGCTTCGTTTGTACGGCAGCCGGTAGCGTGGATTTCCCAAATCAACAAAAGATCAAAGAGCTGGCCCAAACTGGTAGGCCCGAAGACTTTGCAGTCTTATTGGGAGTTGCCGATTCTGAAGGCGCTGAAGTTCATGCTCGAACCGTTACGACCGGAGACCCCTCTTATTCAGGAGTACTTAGCGGGGTGGAGCTACACCTTCCAGTCTATCACATGTTTGAGCCAGAGGTCAAAAATCAGGTCGATAAAAGCGTCTATGATGAAACTATAGGAGTAGTCGAGCAGTCTTTAAACAAGAAGATTGTCGATGATACGATCGCCACGGTAAGAAGGATTAGGGAGGAGGGGAGTGCGAAATGAAGAGCCAGAAAACTCAATTAAAGCTGGAGGAGATAAGCATGGAGGATGTAGAACTGAGCATCCACTCCAGAATAATAGGTCATGTCCTCTATATCAATAAAGAGGATCTCGTAAAGACGGTTCTTGAAGATAAACGAATCGTCAAAGCAGACGTCGAAATCGCTAAACTAGGAGAAAGCGTGAGAATCATACCAGTCAAGGACGTTATTGAGCCGAGGGTAAAAATGGAGGGGCCTGGAGGCGTCTTTCCAGCGTTCATAGGCCCGGTTGAAACTGTAGGGAGTGGTGTGACGCGTGTTTTAAGGAACACAGCTGTAGTTACAACCGGACGTCGAATAGTTGGATTTCAAGAAGGAATAGTTGATATGAGCGGGCCAGGAGCCGAATATACCCCTTTCTCAAAGACTTTAAACATAGTAGTTGTAGCGGATCCTATAGAGGGATTAGAGGCGCATGCTCATGAAGAGGCTCTGAGGGTTGCTGGACTAAAGGTAGCAGCGAAGATAGGTGAACTTGCGAGAGAAGTGAAGCCAGACAGCGTTAAAACCTATGAGTTTGAGTTCCCCAGCAAGCGAAAAATGGATTTACCTAGAATAGTGATTATACTGCAAGCTCTAGCTCAAGGTTTATTACATGACACATACCTTTACGGCATGGACTGCAAAAACCTGTTGCCTACACTACTCAACCCCCTAGAGTTAGCGGATGGAGCTGTAGTGTCTGGGAACTGTGTTTCTGGATGCGACAAAAATACAACCTATCATCACATGAATAATCCCTTAGTTGAAGAGTGCTTCAAAAGACACGGGAAAGAGTTGGATTTCGCAGGTGTGATAGTGTCTCCATCTAAAGTTGCTCTTAAGGATAAAGAGCTATGCGCTTATTATGGGGATAAGATCGCTCAGATGCTTGGTGCAGATGGAGCAATTATAACTGAAGAGGGGTTCGGGAATCCGGAGGCTGATATGATGATGCATGCTAGAAATTTAGAGAGGATGGGAATTAAAACTCTATTAATAGGAGATGAGTTTGCTGGACCGGAGGGAGAAGCTGAACCACTTGCAGATTCAACTCCTGAAGCGGATTTATGGATAAGCACCGGTAACGCGAATGAGATCATTGAGCTTCCGCCTATGGAAAGAGTAATTGGGGATGATAGGACGTTAGAAGTTATTGCTGGAGGGCGTAAGAAGTTAGACGGAACATTAGTAACTGAGATACAAGCTATTATAGGTGCGACCAATGGTTTAGGATATACTAAATTGAGGTGTGTTGGAATATGAAGGCAAAAGCTAAGAAGAGAATAGTTCACTACTTAAACCAGTTCTTTGCAGGATTTGGAGCTGAAGCTGAAGCTGGCATGCCTCCAAGGGAGATTCCTGGTCCGGTAGGGCCAGGAAAACTTATCCAAGAAAAGATAGGTGAGGAAGGAGAATTTGTAGCTACCATAGCTTGTGGAGATAACTACTTCATCGCTGACATGGATAAAGGAGCGGATGAAATCGTGAACCTCATCAATAAGTATAAGCCTGAATTAGTGATAGCAGGTCCTGCGTTCAGAGCGGGTCGCTATGGTCCTGCTTGCGGAAAGGTTGTAGTAGAAGTTAGCAAGAGATTGAAGATCCCTGCTTTTACAGCGATGGATGGCGAGAACCCTGGCGTCGACCTGTTCAGGAAAGAGGCCTACATATTGAAAGTTGGACCGTCTGTCAGATACATGGATGAGGCTATTAATGTCATATCAGGGTTCCTACTGAAACTGATTAGAGAGGAAAAAATAGGATCCCCAGAAGAGGAAGGCTACTTCCCGAGGGGGATGAGGAAGAATGTGTGGGCTACAGAGATGGGTTCTAAGAGAGCTCTCGATCTTCTCTTAAAGAAGATTAGAGAGGAGAAGTTTGAGACAGAATTGCCAATGCCTGTCTTCATTAAGTATCCACCACAACCGGCAACTGAGGATTTATCAAAGGCAAGACTAGCGATAGTCAGTGATGGAGGAGTGGTGCCGAAGGGAAACCCAGATAGATTGGAGGCTTCAAGCGCCACAAAAATTCTAGAATACGATATTGAAGGTCTTAATAGCGCAACCCCAGATAGGTGGGAGACGGCCCATGGAGGTTATGATCCTACCTTTGTCAACGCGAATCCGAATAGAATGTTTCCTCTCGATGTGCTTAGAGAATTTGAAAAGGCAGGGAAGATTGGTAAGCTTCATAATAAGTACTACGTGACTGTTGGAAACGGCACCCCTGTGGATAGAGCCACAAGGTTCGGAGAATACGTGGCAAAGAAGTTGAAAGAGGCTGGAGTTGATTGTGTCATCGTCACTAGTGGATGTGGAACTTCACAGAGATGTGGAGCCACCCTCACAAAAACGATCGAGCATGAGGCTAAAATCCCGGTTGTACAAATCGCCGCTACTCCCCCCATTCCATTAACAGTAGGGTCAAATAGAATAGTGCCAGCGGTTGCTATTCCGCATCCTTGCGGAGACCCCAAACTTCCACTAGATAAGGAAAAGGAGCTTAGAAGGATGATAGTTGAAGAAGCACTCCGTGCACTCGCGACCGAGGTCTCCGCACAAACTGTCTTCAAAAAAGTATTCTAGCGGAAAGGCGCTCAGTTAGTGTAAGCGACCATGACTGCACGAAAGGTAGTCATTAAATCTCAAGCTTATACACTGGCCCATGCACCAGATCTTTTACTCCATTATGGGGCCACACAAAGAGTAAATCCCAATCCGGAACATTTAAAGAAGCTGACGCGCAGCTTAAGGAGTTATGAAGATGTATTGGGTTACTATCCCTATCAAGTCTATATAGGTAATTTAACGCCAGACGAGCTGAAAAAGGTTGAGAGGCCTTGGTATAAGCAAGTTTTCAAAGAAGGTAAAAAATATGGTAAATATGGGGTGATACTTTCCGAGCCTGAATTATACGGATTAATGAAGGTAGTGGATGTTTTCGACCTAGTTCATATTAAAGATGAGTTTGCAAGGATGGTAAAGAATAGACTGATGGAGGACCCTGTTTTAACAAAATACCCACTCCCCTTCGATAAATTGGATGAAGGGAAGGATGAGGAGGAGATAAAGAGGATGGCAAGTAAAGAAGAAACAGCACCCCTTTACTTAGGTGAAGAAATTGTAGGGTGTGTAAGGGAGGCTTCTAAAGAGGATGAGAATCAAAGTGCGCATTTAATGCTTGAGCTTATAGCTAATAAGGCTACCGCCGTACTCAGTGTTGCCTACGGTCTAGATAGGGGAAATATACGGTCAGAAGATATAGATTTCGTTATCGAGTGTTCAGAAGATATAGGAGGAGACATTTACAATAGGGGAGGAGGGGGGATAGGAAAATCAGTTGCAGAATTCTTAGGTTGCAAGAACGCAACTGGATTTGACCTGAAATCTTTTTGCTCGGCCCCGGTTTTCGCGCTGCTTCAAGCATGGGCGCTAGTTGCCTCAGGGTTATATGATAACGTAGCTGTATTAGCAGGTGGATCAGTTGCTAAACTCGGAATGAATGCTAAAACTCACGTGAAAAAGGATATGCCTGCACTTGAAGATGTTCTTGGCGGCCTCACTATAATATTATCAGAGGACGATGAAATCAATCCGGTAATATGGCCGATGGGAAAGCAAGATGTTAAGGGGAGTTATCATATAGCTGGTATGTTGCAGAGTTTAATATTTGAGCCGCTCAGAAAAAGGAAATTACTCGTTACTGATGTTGATTGGTTCGCACCTGAGCTTCAAATACCGGAGATACTTGGAAGAGACATTCCTTTAGCAAACTACCGCTATATCGCAGAGGCTGCCGTTAGGCAAGGACTGATAAAAGAAGAGGAAAGGGAGGAATTCATAGATAAGCATGGTGTACCCGGGTTTGCTCCTCAGCAAGGGCATATACCATCTGGGGTACCGCTTTTAGGTCATGCGAGGGACGCTATCTTAGCACGTAAAATTAGTAGAGCGATGATTATAGGTAAAGGAAGCTTATTCTTGAGCAGAATCACAAAACTTCATGATGGAGTTTCAATGATTATTGAGGCACAAGAGGAGGCCAAAACTACTTGAAAATAGATAATGAACCCTTATAACTTTACGACGTTATGATAATTGGAGGAGGATCATCTGGCCTGACTGCAGCCATCTATGGATCAAGAGCAGGTCTAAGAACATTACTATGACCATGAAGTACATTACTATGAACGAAATGCTTAAATTCGCATCTCTTGTTACTCTCTTAAAGCCTCTACTGTTACTCTCTTAAAGTGAGTTGAGGATGGAGCAGGTCAGCCTATCTTTCGATAAAGAACATTGGACGGAGGTGAATGAAAAGAACTATGAGCAAGAAGTCATTATATCTGAAAAACCCGTTATTGTGGAGTTCTGGGGACCTAGGTGCATAGACTGCCAAGCAATAGCACCGGAGATTCATAAACTTGCAAAGGAATATTCAAAAAAGGTGAAATTTTGCCACTTTAAATGTCCGTCTAGATTTGCCGTCTTAGAGTTAGGAGTTAGTTTGTGTCCTACTTTTTACTTCTACAAAAATGGAGAGAGAGTAGTGAGTTTGTCTAAGGAAAGTGCAAACGTAGACAAAGTCAAGGAAGCGCTAAAAGGATTAGCAGGAGAACAATAATTACAAAAGCACTTTATATGCTCCCCTACTTTAGCATCAAAGAAGCATGATAAGGCCTAATAAAGTTAAATTTATGCTATACAATTAAGAGTATGAAGCCGAGTGGCGCGCTAAAGAAGCCGGAGGATGATCGTAAAAATAAGAAGAGTCAAGCCTATAGGTATGCTCATGTAAATTGCAAAATATAACCTACGTCTTTTTCTTTGCTTCTCTCTCCATTTATTAAACAATTTCTTGCAGTTCTGTGAGCAAAACTCACCCTCTATTTTTTTCATGACTTGGGAGAATATGAACTGTCAATCAAGAAGCAGAAGTCAATGTGTGCACCTAGTGTCACACTGATATCTTGTCTCTTTCTTGCTTTTGTAAGTATTTGAATCAAACGTGCGGACTCATCCTTAGATAGTGTGAGCCACCCTTCGTTCAATTTACCACGTCTCTGGATATCGGAAATGCTCAAGGCTTTCAAGGCACCGATTATAGTATTCATCAAGCTTATCGGCTTGGCCCAGCTTCACAACCAAGTTAAAGCTTTGTATGGCTTCAGTTTTTCTCAATCCAGAAATCAAGGTGAACTCAACGAATGTTGCATAAGGGCGGTCGAAAGCCTCCAAGCATCGCTTAACCCATTCCATGACGTCGCTGTTCCTATTCCTCATTATCCTCAGGAACGACTCGAATGAGCCTTGGCACTCCCACCTCATCCCATAATTCTTCATCCTCTGCTTGAACCCCTCATAAACCCCAATGTATTTGGATAGGGCAGTCAACGCCCTCAAAACAGCTCCACGCTTAGGCCTACTGAAACTCTCAAGCTCCGCCAAGTTCCCATCCAGCAGCTGGCTGAACTTCCTCGCATAACAATAAACAGTCGGCGCATAAGACTTTGCGTATCTGCTCTTCACCCACCCCCTAAAAGCACCCCAATCCAATTGTAAATCAACGTGTTTTCTTGGTGAAGCTTCTTTTACAAAAGAAGGTTCAGTGGGCCGGGCCGGACTTGAACCGGCGACCTTCTGCGCGTCAAGCAGATGTCCTTACCAAGCTAGACGACCGGCCCACATAACTTTAACGAACAGCTTTTCGCTTATTAACTTTCCAGTTCGCGTTTTAGGATTTCGGTTGGGTGAGAAAACGGACTGTTTGTGAGACTTACATGGTTAAAGTAAAACTTAATTTGGTGGACCGGGCGGGATTTGAACCCGCGACCTCCTGAGCTCTTGGCGTTTCGCGTGCAAGTCAGGCGTTTACACCAGCGGCTTTAGCCGTTGCTCATGCCAAGCTGAACTACCGGCCCGCACACAAACATGAGCGTGATGTTCAACTAAACCTTTTCGATTAAGGCAAGGGTTTATGCGTATCTCTCTTTCAGAAGCACTTCGAGTTCCCTTATGGCTTCGATGGCGGGGGACGATGGAGAAAAATCTATCGGCGCCACGCGCAGCATGTCGGCTTGTAAAAGCGACGGGTCGAATGGGATCATGCAGGATGGCTTCAGGCCAATCTTTTCCAGCGAGCCCTCGATGAATTCCCTATCCTCATCCGTCCTCATCTTATTTCCAACCGCTAGGATGTCCCCCACTCCGATATCCACTGACAACCTCCTGATCCTTTGGGCGGTCTCCATGGACTGAGAACCCGCCTCCACCACCACAACCACGGCGTTGACTCCCTTTATCGTCGCCCGCCCCAGGTGTTCCAGCCCAGCCTCCATGTCCATCACCACAGCCTCTTTTCTCTCCAGCATTATGTGCTGGATCAGGGCCCTCAGAAGAGCGTTGGCGGGGCATAGGCAGCCAGTTCCACCAGCCCTAACCGTCCCCATCACTAACAGCTTGACCCCATCTGGCCCAGACACCCCAAACCTATCCGCTATATCACTTACAGTGGGTGTCAGACTAAATATTGCACCGAAGCCAGACCCGGGCTTGGCGCCCGTTCTCTCCTCAATCAATCCGCTGTTCTCGCATATTGGAACAATCTTTGAAAGCATGTCAGCTGAAATGCCCAAAGCATACGCGAGACTCATGGCAGGGTCCGCATCAACCGCTAAAACCCCGTAGCCGTCGCGAGCCAGCAACCGGGACAGTGTGGCCGCGATGAAGGTCTTTCCAACCCCACCCTTTCCAGTAATTGCCACCTTCATGGAAATCTCCTTGAATATTGGATATGGAGATCATCAAATTTAGGATTATTCCCTGACTTTGAGGCTGCTGGAAGGCTGATGGGCCATGATGGGCATGGCCTCCTCATGCTTGGGATTTCTTTTTCATCAACAACTTTGCCTGGAAGACGAGAACCGTTTCATTGCGTTGGTTGGTTACCTCATTTTCGAGGGTCATGAGCCCATATTGACCCTTGTCCACCTTCTCCGTAATCCTCACCCTCGCCCTTATGGTGTCCCCTATGTATACAGGCTTGGTGAACCTCAGGCGGTCCATGCCGTAAAAGGCGGCAATGGTCCCCTCAAAAATCCCCATCTTCATCCACAAACCTATCGTCACCGCAAGGGTTAACAAGCCGTGGGCCACCCTCCTTCCAAACGGCCCCTGTTTCGCGAACTCCTCATCCATGTGAAGTGGTGTAAAGTCCCCACTCACACCCGCAAAGTTCACGATGTCTGCCTCGGTGATGGTGCGGGCCGGGGTTTCAAAAACCTCCTCAACCACAAAGTCATCGAAACACTTAGCCAACATATGGCAACACCAGTGATTATCTCTAAGCATCACGTTTAAAACCATTGCCTCACGAAAATATCATAAGCCTTGATACGGCAGCCCAGCTATAAGTTCTGTGATGAATCCTGTTTGTTTCCATAAAAGCTATAGAATAAGCTTAGAAGTCTGTAGGGGCGGGATTTGAACCCGGGCGCCAGGCTCCACAGGCCTGTAGGCTTCTAGCAACGCTGAGGCTGTTAGTGTCTTTATAGGAGATTTTAAGTACTACAACCGTTCTACAAAAATCATGGTGAAACTTGTGGCTAAAGAAGAGGTGAAGGTGACCAGGAAGTACCAGGTTACGATACCGAAGAGTGTACGCTCCAAGCTCGGTGTCAAAATTGGCGATAGGCTTATTGTAAGGTCAGAGGGGCGGCGAATAATCATAGAGACCTCTGAACACATTTCAAATCCTTCTGATGTTCTTTGGAACCTTTTTGGCAAGCCACTGGATATCGACGCTACAAAACTCGTTGAAGAGTCTTGGATGAAGACTATTCCCTCAGAGCTCGCAAAACTATACAAGGAAAAGCGGAAGGGACGTGCGGAGTGAGCTTCTACGTAGACACCAACATCTTCGACTACTCAGCTTTAGCTCACCCCGTTTATGGCAAAGCATGCAAACAAGTAATTGACGACATCCAAAACGAAAAAATCAACGCCCATTGCAGTTTTCTCGTTCCCATAGAACTGCTTGGTTCTCTCGCCCAAATAGACGTAGAAAAAGCATCCATAGCCGTCGCCGCATTCTTCTCGCTACCTATAAACATGATACAGGTCGATGAGTGGGTAATCCGTGACGCCGTAAGCATAATGTTACAATTTAAGGTAAGTTATGATTCGATTCATGCTGCATGTATGAGAAGAAAAGGCCTCGATACCATAATAACCGAAGACATCAAACACTGGAACAAGATTAAAAATATAAAAATAATAAGGCCTCTTGAATACCACAAACTGGTCCACATTAGGAAATAGTCCATCATTACTGAGGGCCGGGGCCGGGATTTGAACCCGGGCGCCAGGCTCCACAGGCCTGTAGGCTACCAGGCTACCTCACCCCGGCCGCCCTTTTCTGTCTTTAGGCTACGTGCACTGCTTGATTTAAGAGTTTCCACTTCATGCAGTGACTGCCCTTCCTACATCAGCGGAGAGATGGCGATTTATGGCTATCAGGTCGCTCAGGAGCCCGTGTCCTGCCTCGATGCCTCCGGCTCCCCTCCCAATGATTGCGACCTCGCCGATCCCATCGGTGGCGAAGATTAGTGCGTTCAGGGTGCCACCCACTTGAGCTAGGAGGTCTTTTTGGGGTATCCTCTCTGGTGAAACCCTAGCTTTAATCTCGTCATCTTCTTGCCAAGCTTGTGCGATGAGCTTTATCCTCCTCCCCTTAAGCCTCGCCCTCTCCACATCCTCAAGGGTCACCCCCGTTATCCCGGTGCGCTCAACATCCCCCACCTTCAGGTTGCCGTCCATCACCGCATTCGCCAAGATCACGATCTTACCGACGGCGTCCCAGCCCTCCACATCCATGGTTGGGTCGGCCTCTGCGTATCCAAGCCGCTGTGCCTCCCTCAGCGCCTCAACATAGCCCTTACCCTCCTCCATCTGGGTGAGGATGTAGTTGGTTGTGCCGTTCACGATGCCCCTCATGGAGTGTATGTGGAGTCCAGCGAGGGCTTCTGATCCCAGGTTGAGGGCGGGTGTGCCGCTCAATACCGTTCCCTCAAACCTTATGAAAACATGGTGTTGTTTGGCAAGCTGCTTCAGCTCATGGTAGGCCAAGGCTATGGGTCCCTTGTTCGTGGTGATGACATGCTTACCCGAGGTGAGGCTTTCCCTGATGTGGGTTAGGCCGGGCTCCCCTGTTTTTAGGTTTGTCCAGGTGGCCTCCACAATGACATCGGCGTTGCTCCCCTTGATGGTTTCGAGGCTGGAGAGACCCTTCCGCCCACCCTCATAACCATCAACGCTTCCGGTTTTCCTAACGATGTCTAGAATAGATGGTAGGTCCAGCCCCGCCTCGTCGAGAACCGATCCCTTCATCACATCGGATATGGCCACCACATCGTATTCTAGGTTGTATTTCCTTCGTAGAAGCGCCCTCTTGTTAACCAGTATTTGGGCAAACCCCTGCCCCACGACTCCGAACCCGATAAAAGCCAGATTGAGCCTCATGTCAAATAACCCCCATGAGTTTTGCGCTGCTCCATTTTCTATGTTTAGGCTTTAATATTTGTGTTGATAATGTATTCTCGGCGAAGCTTCATGTCAGGTGTCTCCCCATCAGATTTAGCGGTAATTGAGTCAGAGTTGAAGGGCAAAACCCTCCTCGTGTATTGGTATTTGTTGAAGGCTCCGAGTTCAGCTGTGGGTGTCCGTGAGATCCAGCGCTCTCTAGGCTTTTCCAGCCCCAGTGTCGCAGCCCACCACCTGGAGAAGCTCCTCTCCCTTGGGCTTGTGGAGAAGAGCAAGATCGGCGAGTACTACCTGACGCAGGAGGTCAAGGTTGGCCTCCTAAGGTTTTTCACCAGGCTTGGTCGCTTTCTTGTTCCCCGCTATCTCTTCCATTCCGTTTGGCTATCCACTATGCTGGTCATCTATCTGGTCTTTTACGGCTGGGACGGCTTTCCATTTTGCATCCATAACGTGGCCGCCATAATGTTCGGCTTCATAGCCTGCCTCATCCTCTGGTTTGAGACCGTTAGGTTATGGAGGGAGAAGCCGTTCTAAACCATAGAAATAGTGTTCTAAAGCATAGGTTTAAAAACTGCCATATTCCTCATAACAAAGGAGATAACAAAAAATGTTGAAGGTCTTGTTTGGAGTGGCGATGGCGGCCATCTTGCTGGGCTCAGTCATCATGCTCCTTCCATTAGTGCTGCTCGCCCCAGCATACACGCGTACGCGTTTAAGTGGCATCCCAAAGCCTCCCGAGCCCAAGCGCCCTGAGCTTCTCGGCAACCTGACTGAAACCAAAGGACTTGCGCCAAACGTCTGCCCTCTCGAAACCGAACAGAAACTGGAAACTTATGGCGCCGCTATCATCAGTCCATCAAGCGTGTTATTCGCCGGACTGACGCTTATGTTTAGCCTCTTTTTCGCGTTGGGCATTTCCCTATACTTTAAAAGGCGAATAGCTTAACATCGCCATACCCCTGCCTCTTTTGGTGTTCCACCTTTGGTACACTCGGTGCTACCATTACTGTCGGATGAGTCTTTTTTCCATCTGGCTCCAGTTCTTCTGGTATTCAAGCAGTTGAGTACGGGCTTGGCTCAGTGAGACCTTGGAAAAATGCAATACGTGGCCAGGTCTAGCCTGTCCAAGGCGTGAAAGGCTTGGGGTGGTAACCACCGCGATCTTGGCGTATCCACCCGTGGTTTGGGCATCCGCCATCATTATGATGGGTTTGCCGTTCCCAGGCACCTGAACCGCCCCCAGGGGAATAGCGTCCGAAATTATGTCCGGGGAAACCTTGTGCTCTATGACCGGTCCTTCAAGTCGGTATCCCATCCGGTCCGCTTCTGTCGTCACAATATAGGCACTGGAAAGGAAGGTTTCCACCCCCTTTTCCGTGAACATGTCTGCCTGCGGCCCCAATATCACGCCCACAGTCAACTCATCGCTGTACTGTGGAATGAGCTCTTCCGGCAGGGAGAGTTTGGCCTTGAGGGGTGATGGAAAAGCCCCAATCACATCCCCCGCCCTCAGC
>LIHJ01000041.1 GCA_001399805.1 Candidatus Bathyarchaeota archaeon BA1 | reverse complement strand
TATTCACCCTCAGCTCTGACCTTGTATTTCCTTTGGGCTTTCTTATCCTAATTACCAAATCTTCGTTTAATGTAAGCTTTTTAAGGCAAAGTGTGAACCTAACCTGTTCTGTTCTAGTTACGGCCAGATTAAGGACTTTTGTTAAGAGCCACCTTAGTTTCCTTGTGCGCTTTTCGGAATCTTCGTAGCGCAATATTCGAATCGTATGAGGCATGTTTCAGGACGTTTCGATCGATTCATGTCCAGATTCTCTTGGAGTTTTATGAAAGACTGGGTGTAAAATTTAAAAGACGTATGGTATCTCAACAAAAGATAGGTCTAATAAAACTTTTATATGAGGGGTGATGATGAATACTAAAGGTTGATCGGCGGTGCATGCATGGAACCCAGTAAGAAGCCTTTGAATGTGTTGACGAAACGACTGAACACCCATGTTTCCATCATGTTGAAGAGTGGGGTTGAGTATAGGGGCACTATGGTTCGATGTGACGGTTACATGAACATCATCCTCAATGGGGCGTCAGAGCACGTGAACGATCAAATAACCGCTAATTATGGGAGCGTTCTCGTACGTGGGAACAACATCCTATACATCACCATTGACATTCCCCGTGTAAAATGAAGTATCTTGTAGCAAAGACAACCTTAAGATGGGTTACCACTTTACCGTCCCCGCTTTAGATTCAGAGAAAAGATATATTAATCGTTGTCCTTGTGATCATGATTTAATTTATGCCTTTCACGTATGCCAAGGCATCCTTCAATTTCGTACGTGATCCAAATTTGCGTCGGAAGTATCCTACAACGTTTTTGATGTCTCGCTCAAGGAGCTGATCAGCATTTGAGTGATCCTGCCTCACGAATTGGGGCCAATCGATGATGAGAATGTGTCCATCGGGCTTAAGGACGATGTTGTATTCGCTTAGGTCTGCGTGGATGATCCCCGCCTCTAAATAGGCTCTCCGCACATTCGAGAGGATTCCATCCAGCACCTCGCCGGGATTCGGGATTTTAACACAGTGGACAAGCTCGACCCCTTCAATCAACCCCATCACAATTACGTGCCGATTTTGTTGGATGGGCTCGGGAACCGAAACCCCATGGGGATAAACTATCTTCAAGGCCTCAAACTCCCTTTCTGCAGCAAGCCGAGACTGATATAGCCAAGAGACATGCCGACGTTCAGCGATGTATCCACGAGCTCTTCTAGTTTGGCGGAAGCTCGTCCTGCCCAATCGATGAAACTTGACAGCGACCCGCTTTCCACCCGGTGTCAATGCATCGTATACGTCGGCCTCCTTCCCCACGCCTAACGGCTTTCCAAAAGCCTCAAGCACACCGGCCTTCACAAGGGCGTTAATAGCTAGACAATCGTAGCCAGAGGTGTTGAGCACAAAGCCCATGTAAGGGCCGGTCCACCGGCGGACGAGACGGAGCTGGTTGAGACGCCTGAGGCGGAAGCTGATCTCCTGCTGATTGAGGTTGGTAAGTTTTAGTATAACATTTTGAGGCACGTATTCATGTTTGCTCATGGCAATCTCAATGGTTAGGAGTATCCTGAAATCCTCGGGTTTAAGTTGGCGAAACGCCTGAACCGCAACATCCGCAGCCGACATACCAAAAAAGAAACAAAATGGAGTCATTTAAGGCTTCTAGTTCGAGCTTGATGAATTATGTGTGTGCACATCTCATGGTGTTGATGTGCATGCACAGAGAGGGAGGCATATATAGGGGTGGGGTAGTCAATACAAACTGGGGGGAAAGGAATTCTATAGATCCACGATTTTGAGCGACTTCACTGATTTTTCGATCATTTCCCCTATGTTGAGCGCCTCTTCTGCCTCAGCCACTTCTTGCGGCCTTGCCATGGTTGCCGGCTTTCTTGGAGCTGCCGCGCAGCCTTTTGCCCTTTGGATTGAGGCCTCGTAGGTTCCGATTTTTCTCGCCATCCTCTCAGTCTCCGCTTTATCGAAGCCCAGAAGGGGCCTGTGTATTGGGTACTTTGTTATGGCCATGCTTAGAACCCTTAGGTTTCGCAGGGTTTGGCTTGCCTGTTCTCCTATGGCTTCGCCGGTTACGATCCCCTCCGCCCTTCTCATGTCCGCTATTCGCTCGGCTAGGCGATACATCATGCGCTTGCAGAGGATGCACGTGAGTCGTTCGAGCCGTGGCCTTACCTTGAATTCAGCAAGATTTTGCCCATGCCGTACTATGTACATCCTCCTTGGGAAGCCCACCGCCCACTCAAATAGGACCTTGGCGACGCTCAAGGCCCGGTTGGTGGTGCTCTCATCCGTGAATGGTGCATTGTCAAAATATACTGGCACAATGGGGCAACCCCTCTTCATCGCCAACCAGCAAGCAACGGGCGAGTCGATGCCTCCACTTAACAAGCAAACAACCCTTGGCTGAGCGCCAAGTGGCAGCCCACCAGCCCCATCAACAACACTCGTGTATAGGAAGGCGCTATCCTCACGAATCTCGATTCCCAACATCACATCTGGATTTTCTAAATCCACCTTTAAGCCCAATTTGGGGAACTCAGCCAGTATTTGATGCCCCACTTCCTTACAAACATCGGCGCTGGTGAACGGGTGGTCCCCAGCCCTTTTGCACCTCACCGCAAAGCTGTTTCCTTTTTGAAAAGTTGAGCCCGCAAGAGAGATGCTTTTGGTCACGATGTCGCTTAGCCTTGAGGTGGTTTCTATTGCCGGGGAGAGGGAAGAGATGCCAAACACCCTAGAGAGCTTCGATGACGCCTCCGTCGCTGACGGGGTCTTCAAATAGAGCCTGCCACGCTTTCGGATAATTACATCATAATGGATTCTGTGGTGTTTCAGCATATTCCTGATGTTATCAAGCATGTGGCGCTCATACAACCTCCTTGTCCAAGCACCCTTAATCCCCATCTCTCCCCCATACCGAATGATAACGGAGTCAAATTTGAGTTTGGGCTCAATAACACTTGACGGCATGGCTCTCACATCTCACTCTACGAAAGCTTGTTGATGATGTCTTTGAAGCTGTCGATAACATAGCTCAGCTGCTCCTTGTTCAGCCCATACGTGGATAAGTCAAAACTTTTAGTTTTTCCCGCCTTAATTCCAACGATTTTTCTCTTCATGAGCTCTTCGTAGAGGAAGTATCCCCTCCTCTTGTGTTTCTGAGCTATGCGATCAAAGACCGGCGTTTCAAATCGTATTAGATCGTGGTTGTGGGGCTTGTCCCCCAGCTGCCTGATGTCACCCAAGGACTCCATCTGGTTGCTAAACCATCGAGCCTTTTCCACCTCCACGTCCCAGTGCTTAACCCTTTCCATAACGTATGGGAAGGATGCCATCAAGACGAGCGTGCTGGATCCCCTCGCGGAGCAACCAAGTATCTCGATGGGCTTCACCTTGTATCTTTGCGAAGGCTTGAAGACCTTATCCTTCCATTCATCTCTTATGGCAAGTATTCCAACTACGCCGGCCCCAGCAGCCCAGCTTTTGTGACCAGAGCACGTTACGAAGTCGGCCAGTAATTTCTTTCCGTTTATGGGCATTCTGCCAGAAGAGTAGGCGGTGTTCAGTAGGAATGGCACGTTGTATTCTTGACAGATTTTTCCAACTTTTTCAGCATCAACTAGGTTGCCATACGTCCCGTCCACATGCGTCAACAAGACAAGCATTGGCAACTCTCCAGTTTCTTTCCTCACTTTTTCGACGGCGCTTATGTATTCTTCCGGTTCAACCCGAAACTTGGGATGACCTGTGCTTGGAACCTCGTATATTTTCAGTCCTGCCCTTTCAGCAGCCACATAGCTCGTATAATGTTTATTCTCATCCATCACGATTGCTTGCCCAGGCTTAGTTATGGCGTGCATTACGGCAAATTTTGCCTCTCTGCAACCATGGGTTATGATGGCTCTATCCATTCCCAGGAATTCGGCGACTTGGATGAGAAAGTCACAGATAGGCGGTTTCTTGAGGATGTGTAGAGTTCCAAGGCAATGATCACATGTAGAGTAACCATTAACGTAGGAGAGAGCAACCTTTCTGGCTTCAGCCGGGACCACCCCACCCCGTTGTAGGGGCTCCAAGTTGATGAAGAGCTCTTCTCGTGCTCTCCACTCTGACAGGATACCTTTGCTCATTTAAACCCCTCTTCAATCTCATCTAACGCCTTTCGCACCTTGTTAAGAATGGCTTTCACCTCTTCCTTCTGCTCCTTCGTTAAGCTGTGAAATGGGGCCGTCTTTCTCAAAACTTCTCGTAAATCTTCCAAAGCGAAGAGGGCCTCAAAGGTTTTCTCCACGATCTTCGTTGTCATGAGCGTTAACCCCGAACTCGATATGAACATAAAACTCCCCATTTGGAGCCGGGGGTGGGAATTGAACCCACGTAGTAGCGGGTCTGCAGCCCGCCGCCTGCACCGCTCGGCCACCCCGGCAAACTAACATTGAGAGAGCCTATGGGAAGTTATAAATTTTGTTAATGGCAACAGCTTAACTGGGTATAACACTGTTATGGATTTAAACCTTGCTGTGTCCCGAAATTGTTCAGAGGCATGCGCTGCATTTCTCTGGAAGGGAAGCGAAGCCTCTATGCAAATCGCAGATGAAGTCCTGCCTTCTCAAGATCGTACACAACTTGCAAAACATCAGCATGGCTTCAGTCATGGAAAACTTCTTAGTGACTATGCCCAGAGCCACATCGCTCGCGGCAGACTGAACCGATGGTATGGATTCAAGCTGCTGCATTCTCTTGTCCCCCCGCTTCGAATAAAGATAATGACTTATGGCAGCCTGTGTCGTTCCAAGCTTCTCAGCCGCAGCCATCTGCGAGAGATGATACTTCTGGATGAGCTCCCTCGCCACTAGAGACCGGAACGCGGGCAACACGTATCGCACGACAAGTTCGCACGGCGGTCGCAACTTTAATCCCAAAAATTTATAACAACGTTATAGATTAATAAGTGTTTTGCAGAAATTTTTAAACGTCAAATGTCAAATCATCTTTGTTTGTGTTTTTTTAAAAAGAAAGGAGGCTTTCTTTTTACTTTCCAGCAAGATGCTAACTGTTAAAGCGAGGACGACTCAGGTGGTTTTGGTTTTCTTTTTGCGAAGTAAACTGTTATTGATAGGAGAGTTATCGTCGTTATCATGAAGACATACATCAAGCTTCTAGTAGCGCCTAATTCTCCCAATTCACCTATCACTTGATATTTTGACTTCAAGTCTTTATAATCAATGCTTAGAGAATCGTGAATGGATTTTAAGCTACTGTAATCGGAACTCAACTTGTTATAACCAGCCCTTATGCGCGCTCTTTTTGATTTCAAAACGAAAAGATTAACGCAAAATGGAACTAGCAGAATTCTTTTTTCTTTAATGGAATTATCATCAATATTTCTTCGGGGTCACCTATGCTGACAGCTTTGCCCTCTAAATACAGTTTTCCGACAAGAGCCGAAGTTATGGCGTCCAGCTCATGATCAGTTATACACTCTTTATTTACGTCCCCCTTAAGCCCATATTCAATGAGAGCCTTCCTCAACTTTTCTATCCCCTTTTGCTTCCTCGGCATTTTTAAGATGTCTTGAGCAGCCCCAGGATACACCTCTATCACCTCGAAGCCTTCCTCCTCGAGAAATCTCCTCAGCCTGATCCCTCTTTCGGTCAACTTTCTCATAGGTCCTAGAGTGATGGGGAAGAATTTGATTCCCATTCTAAGTAGCTCTCTGTCACATTGCCTTAAATGAACGTTGCTCCTTTCCTCTAGGGACCTCCTTCCTTTTGGCAGGGCTAGAGGAGCGTCTATTGCAACGACTTTTGGCTTTGTTTCGTGGGTTTTTTCAACGATCTCTTTATCAGCATAGACAATACTAGTCTTTGCATCCATATCATCAAGGACACAAAAGCCGGTCCCCTTACTTTCAACTCCCGACAAGTCTATCCCAACAACCTTCAAGAAATCAGACCTTCCATCTTAATGTAAGCAAATGATATTATATAAATTGCTGAAGCCAGTTACCCACAAATGAATTCGTGGGCTTGGAGGTCCGGCTTGGGGTCCACCTCGCCGTTCGGCTTATCCTCCAATTTGATTGGGGCTTCCATGGCTGTGAGGCACAGCGTGCCTGTTTTTTCCACAAATTCTTCTATGGATGCGGCACTTACCCCTCTATAGTTCCCAATAGTGGTAAAGAGATGGAGTGCTTCTGAGGCATGTCTGCGTGAATGGACCCAGCGTTGGCTAAGGCGCCAAATATGATCTTGTCACATCTTAGTTCGTGGGAAGCTTTAATCCAAGGCCCTCCACTATCTTGTTGTACACTTGTAGGGCTGACTCTTCATCTCTCACGTTCTTGATCAGCATCCGCCCACGATCAAACAGGCTAACCTCGACGCCTCCGTTATATTCAAAAACAATCACGAATGATGATCTCACAAGCACCTTAAAGTGGCGTTTTTAAGATTGATGGTTTAGTTGTTTCTTGAGCTTAAGCCATTAAATTTTTCCTTCAATTCTTCAGCGCTTTTGAAGAAGTCTATGCTTTCCCACGTATAGTTTTGGTTTATAAACGCAATGTTTATAAACCTTAGGTTTAAAATGTTTGAGTTGAAAAAAATGGGCTTGGAAAAGGAGATCCTTAAAGTAATTGAAGAAATGGGTCATACGGGTGTGACGGCGGGTCAAATAGCACGTATATTAGGCAAGAGTAGGGAGAGTATAAGCCATTACCTATGGATTCTTAGCAAGTCGGGTAAGGTTGAGAGGATCAGCAAAAATCTTTGGGTGTTGAAGTCTAGTATTGGAGTGAAGGATGATCCCTTCAACATACCTTTCGATCGGTTTATGGAGCTTAGCTTGGAGGAGCATCGTGGCTTACAGGAGAATGCATATAATGTTTGTAAGCCGCTACTCATGGAGGCTTTTAACCGTAGGGGGGCAAGGCATGTGGTAATTTGTGACTCAAAGATCCTGTATGAGACTAAGGACCCAGTAGACATCTCAGCGGAGCTGATCCTTGAGTTATTGAGGAAGCTTCAGAAACCATGCTATGTATTCACGTCAGAGGATATGGTTGAGGAGTCGCCTTGGTTCCCCCTTAACGCTAAAGATTACTATCCAACTGTCAGAATTCATTTGGGAACTTATGGGTGGGGTAATGAGCGCGTTTTCGGTGAGGGGCAGCGAGTAGACGCAGATTTTGACACTGGAAACCCGTTTTATAAGATTTTTGATGATGCGCTTGGAAGAAAGTTCTTAAAGCATCCTGAGGCTTATGAAGTACGTCTTGGCAGACACATTGGATTCGCCTACCGCTTCTACGTTAGGAAAGTGAAAATTGGAGTTAAAGACGTTAACGGCGTAAGACGCTGCTTAGAAACTTTGGCGCGTTTTGTGCTATCATGGGAGAAAAGCCCCTTATGCTTAGCTAACCCAAACAGGCAAGGCTTTTTAGGAAGGGACTTAATGCTTCAATTGCCATTAAGGTTAGAGCTTGACCCCATCGAAAAGAAAACAGTTCTTAAACTCGTTTAATCTAACGCAAATGCACTAATTGGAACATATCGCTATGATGATCTCGTCTGGCGCACGTAACTAGCAGTATCATCTTTGCATATTAAGAGCCTTGAGCCTGAAACATACTTAAATACCCACTTATAGCTTAACATTAGGGAGGGCAGTTGCAGAAGAGCGTGGAGAAGATCGAAGCGGTCCTAAATGAATTACGTGAAAGAACGGCTAGAATCGAGGGCAGACTAGAAGAGCTTTCTAAGAGAATTGACACTGTTAACCATAGAATCGATGATCTAAGGGCTCATGTAGACAAGCGAATTGACGGCCTCAAATGGTTCTTTTACGTTACGTGGGGGTCACATGGGGCCTTCTCATTGCCATATTAACACTCCTTCTCCGAGTCTGACGCCATAATGATCGCCAAAGGAGGGTTAGGGAACCTTCTTTGACTACTTTATCAGTGCGCTATAAGCGTGGACCAGCCTATATCATGGAACCAGCAAGCTAAAGATCAGGGAGAAGGAGCATCCTCAATCACCCTAACTCTCCATTTACTATACACCGCAGCTTGGAGATGCTAGATATCAATATGGAAAGAACTCCTCAACAACTTTGATTAAATCTGAGACCATGTCTAGAGCTGCTTTCACTGCTTCAGGGCTAAGGGCTCCGTGATAGAATCCTCCTGCATGTAATGCTTCGCCCGCCATCTCCACCCTTTCAATAAGAGTGTTCCCGGTCTTCTCTGTGAGCTGCCTTGCCACTACTCCAAAGTCCCTATGGTGCGTTAGCTCCTTTCCACTCGCATGCATGAGGAGTTGAGCTACCGCACCCCAACCTTTTTCACACGCCTGCCTAAGCTTCTCCTCTTCTCCTGTAGTAAGATAGGTCTGAAACTCTTCCATAGCATCTGCCAGAAACTTCTTGGCAAGGTTTAGCTTATCCAATTTTATTCTAAATCTAAAATGGAAGGCGGCTTCTTAAGCGTTTTCCATCAAGCCTGTATTTACGTATCCTGAGAAGGAAAGCTCAGACATTTACATTTCTAGATAAAATGAACGCTAAGTCAAAGTTTCAAAACAGGGTTCAAATCCACCTGCACTTTAGATGAATTTTCAGCGCATGATATACGGTTAAATCATGAGCTTTCCGTTTTTTACGATGACTTTTTCATCAATTGTGACTATGGGATTATCAATTAGGAAGTCTCAATGGAGAGAGCATTCGTTTTTGCCGCCAAGCCAAGTGGTTTGTCCGATTGCAACATGCACGTGCCGTAGGCTTTCTCGGTTGCTAGGTGAATATCTCCGCATGGATTCGTGCCGAACGCGAATTCCGCAGTACAGTAAAGGATTTCCAGTTGCTTTTTCAAGCCGTAGTTTATGAATTCGTATCCTTGTTCTGCTGAGAGGTTCGCCTTTTCTTTTCCTTTAAACTCAGCGCGCTCGCTAAGATCACTAACGCCTTTTGGATTATAGCTGCCAAACAATAGGTTGTAAAGCTCCCTCAAGGTTACTTAAATCACCAAAATAATGAAAGGCTCCACACTAATAATGCTTCCTGACAGTAGAGAATCAAATCGCTAGCCATTTGATGAGTTTGAAGGCTGTTACTAAAAATAGACGGAAGCCAATGTTCAATTTGAGGTTGTGCCGGGGATATCCTCTGCTTTAGCCATTCCCGCGTATGCTGGTATTCCAGTTACTCATCGTGAGTATGCTTCGTCTGTAGCGATTGTCACGGGGCATGAAGATCCCACTAAGCATGAAAACCGAGTCAGATGGAGTAAGATCGCGACTTCAATTGACACGATTATCATACTAATGGGTGTAGAAAGGCTGGAATCCATCGTTAAAAGTTTAGTTAATGGTGGTCGTGATCCAAAAACAGACGTTGCAATCATTGAATGGGGGACGACAAAGCGACAAAGTACAATCACGGGAACTCTTCACGATATTGTTAAAAAAGCCAAGGAAAAGAGGGTGAGGTCACCCGCTGTAATTGTTATTGGGGACGTTGTGAAGCTTCAGAAGGATTTATCTTGGTTTGAAGGTGATTCCCTTGTCGCTTAAAAGGAAAAACATTGCCATTACAGGATCCGAAATGCATGCGCATGAGCTGGCTCAGATTGTTTCTGGCCTTGGCGGAAAACCATATATAGCTCCGATGTGGAAATTAAGCCTCAAAAAGACGATCAAGTGAAGAAGTTCATTAATGAACTCCTCAATAACCGTGTAGATTATGTTATTTTCATGAGTAAGAATGGAGTGACGGGTTTAACTGAAGTCTTAGAGGATCCGGGGTTAAAAATTGAGCTTATCAAGGCATTAAACAGGATTGCCGTCGTGGCTATAGGTCCAAAGACAAAGATTGAACTCGAAAATCGTGGGGTTAAGGTGAGCTGGGTTCCCTTAAATTACAGTTCTGAAGGAACAGTTGAAAGCTTCAGAAAAATTGATCTACATAAAAAGGTTGTGGCTATACCCCGAGTTAAAGGAGCGAATCAATACCTAAGACATGAGCTTGAAAAGATGAAAGCAAAGGTCTTGGAAGTTCCCCTGTATGAAGCGGTTCTCCCTTCTGACGAATCTAGGGTGTTAAGACTTATCGACGATTTATTTAAAGGAAAAATTGACATCATAATCTTCACTAGTTCAACCGCTGTGCGGAATCTATTCAAAATGGCTAATCGACACAACTTAGCCCACGAGTTTGGAGGTTATTTAAATAGGAAAGTGATTGTTACTGTTATAGGTTCGTTAACTCAAAAAACTTTAGAAGAGTTGGGAGTTAAAGTGTATGTTGCACCAGAAGAATACACAGTTGAAGCTATGATAGAGACGCTTGTAAACTATTTTAAGATAGAGAATAATCAGTATCATTTTGTAAAGCCATTATAAACATAGAAGAAAAATATATTTAATGAACCTTAAAGTTAAATTTTTCTGGCGAATAGAGGGATTTAGAAGGAGTTAGGATTCCCCTCGATTTCGGTCTGAGAATCGCTTCTTTTATCGGCTTAGAAGCCTTTTTATAACTCTTATGTACTCTCGAGCTTTCTCTACAGGGAGCTCTTCTCTCTCCACCTTAGCAATGATTTTTGCTCTTTCCTCTTTCTCAAGTCCAATAGTATCGGTTATTGTCCTCGTTCAAACTGTAATTGGAAGTTTCTCTCTTTTACGAATCAATGCAGCATTGATTCTTCCTCTCACCATTGAAACGGGTAAATGGCTCATGAGACAACTGATAAGTTTTGACAAATTATAACTTATATATACACGATATACCACTTAATACTTACAAGTATATTATTGGGATAATGGGGAGGAGTGGCATCTATGGGGCGTTGGGAGGATTTTGTGTCAACGGTTTATTCACGAATTTTGCCCTTGATCGCTTTTGTCGTCGTAATTATGGGAGTTGTGGGAGCTCTTATTCAGCCCGCCCTCTTAAAGATTGAAATAGCGGGTATGCGAGAAGCGCTCCAGTTAATGATGTATGTTGGCGCCTTGACTTTAATTGTAGTAGTCCTCTTTGCGACCTATCAAATAGCGCTTAGCAAAGATCTAAAGGACATATTAGAAGAGGGGCTGCCGCTCCCCAAGAGTAACCCAAGTAAGGAAAAGAGAGAGGAGAAAATAGAAACAAGCGGAGCTGGGGCCTTAGCTGGCATGGTTCTAGGAGGAACGCTAGGGTTAATATTCGGGTCAGCGGGCGTGATCATTGGAGGCATTCTGGGAGCACTTGCAGGAAACCAAATAGAGTATGAGAACATTAGGGCGGAAAGAGAGAGAAGAAAGAAGAAAACTTAACCTTTAAGGTTCATTAAATATATTTACATTAATACGAGAGGTTAATCTTTAGTGAAGGGATTGGTGTGTCCACTCCGCTCATAAAGGAGGAGCTCTCAGAAGAGGAACTTGAGGTTTACTCGAGGCAGATAGTTCTTAGGGATATTGGTACAAGGGCCAGTTAAAGCTCACCAAAGCCAGAGTTTGTGTGATAGGACTGGGAGGACTAGGCTGTCTCTCAGCGACCCAATTAACCGCCATGGGCGTCGGATATCTACGTTTAGTTGATAGAGACGTTGTTGAGCGTTCAAACCTGCATAGACAGCATCTTTAAGACATAAACTCCTTGGTTATCCTAATGTTGAGATTGCCGCCAAGAAATTGAGCGAATTAAATCCTAACGTGGAAATACAGCCCATACCCCTTTCGTTAAATGTGGATAATGCGCCGGACATAATTAAGGGGGCGGACGTAGTCATCGATGGTCTAGACGCAGTAGAACCTCGATACGCTATAAACCGCGCATGTGTCAAGCTTAAGATTCCTTATGCATTCGGGGCAGCCATAGAATCTTTCGGAAGCGCATCTACAATAATTCCTGGCGAGACGCCTTGTCTTGAATGTCTTTATCATGGCATCAGAGATGAGGGCCACCCACGTGTTCCGTGGTGGGGGTGCTTCCTCAAGCTTTATCCATAGTTTCGAGTTTGCAAGTTTCTGAGGCGGTTAAAATAATTATGGGAAGAAAGGTTAGTTTGGCAGGTAGGCTACTGTACGTGGATCTTCGAGACATGTCCTTTGACCAAATAGTATTGCTTCGTTAGGAAGACTGCCCTGTTTGTGGCACAAAGCCCAGCGGTCCGCCATTGCCCCTAGAACGCAAATTCGTTGAGGAGGTTTGTGGAAGGGGCGGGAAAGAACCTTTATCATTATCCCTTAGAAGACCTACGATTAGATCTGAAAGATTTATATGACTTTTTGGTGAGAAGACGTTTTCAAATTAAGGTGAAAGCTAAGCTCGGCATAACCTTCAATTACAACCAAAAGATTACCGTAAGCACCCTTAGGGGTGGCGTCACAATAATAGAGGGAGTTAACGACAAGGATGAAGCGATCAAAATCTACAAGGAAGCCGTATCAGATGGTCTAGGCGTTTCATGGTCACGAATAGAGTAAATAGTAATTGCGTAAGGCTATCACGGCCAGGAACTCGCAGCCATGTAATATCTCAAGAGCTTTATACTAAAGCGGATTTACTATAAAATTAGGATTTGTTGAGAGACATGGATCCATTTGATAAAGACCCGGAAAGTACGCTAAAGAGGGCTTTAAAGAGCATTGGAAGTATGAGGGGCATCATCAAGGCCATGGAGGTTGCGGTGGCTGTGGCATGGGCATGGGAGGCCGAATGTGGTATCTGTGGTTAGGTTTCTGGATCCTGCTCTTGATACTTTGGTTCCTGAGAAGATAAAAAATCTCACCAATGTCTAAAATGTTGAGGAGGATTATTGTGGCGGAGCACGGTTACGGATACTGGGGCCTTGTGCTTTCAAATGCAGTTCTTTTCGGTCTCTTTATTCTGTTCATGCCCTTCAAAAGAAAATTGGAATGCCTTCCAGCCCATCTGGGTTAGAGCACCTAAACAGAAGAATAACCTGCGATGTAGACGACATATTCGACATAATAGACCCTTCCCAAAAATCCTTCGAATATGCGGAGAGAGCATACAAAATCATCAAGGAGGAAGATAAACTTTAAAAACTTCTACATTGTTTGAGGCTACCGATTTCCAGAAGATATGGAAGCAGAAGTTGAAAAAGAACAAAACTAAAATATCTAGGAAAATCGCTTACGACAAGGAAGTTGAAATCACTTTTGCACCATTAACCCGAGAGAAAATGTCCTCGCGGCGACGAGCCTCTCAAAGCCGGCAGCAGTCATCTTCACCTTCATTCAAAATCAAGAAGAGGGTGGGGACCCGATCCCAGTACGAACACTCTTAGGACATTACACCTACGACCATATAGCAAGAGCCGTACAGTCTTTGCAAGAATAGCTGGAACTAGAATAATCAGGAGCTAGGTAGTTACCGCACACAGACACGAAGGGCAATAATTGATTCAGAATGGAAATTTTTAACGCTTTTCAATAGCTTTAAGCAGCTCTTCCTCCTCTTCATCGATCTCTTTAGGGTCTATGGAGCCAAGGGTCATCATCGTCAAGAAGACCTCATAAACCAAGGCGCTGGCGGCTATGAGTTTACGGACTGACTCATCGTCCACTACCTTTTTTCCACGAGCCTCCCTCGCGACCTCCCTCAGCTCCCTCATAATCGATCTTAGCGACTTAGCGATCTCCAATTTGATCACTAACATTAATCTTTATGTTAGATTTAAAAACCTTCTGAGTAAACTTCTTCAAAGTCAGTTATATATAAAAGATAGGCAAGTAAAACAATCAGAGGGAAGCATGGAAATGGATGTGCTTGAGGAGCCTGGGAAAAAGGTGGTGTTGCTGAGGAACGAAGCTAACGTGAGGGGTGCCTATGATTGAAGCAAGCAATCCTCAAGAGCGCTTAGATTATACGAGACTTGCTTTTGATATGTCGAAGAGCTTCAGGTTCCGTTTTTCTGAAGACCACCACAAAGGAGAGATGGGGCTGTGAGGAAATATGGGAAATCAGTAATTGTAATAAACGAAGGATTCTGTAAAGGTTGTGCTTTTTGCATTAATGTATGCCCCCAGCACCTTATGCGAACTGCGAAGCATATTAGTAAAACGGGTTATCATCCAGCAGAATTTTTTGACCTTGAAGGGAAATGCACCGGGTGCGGTTTATGTGCTCTCATGTGTCCAGATGTTGCAATAGAAATTTATAGAGAAAAGGATGTGATAGAAGAAAAATGACAGAGAAAAAGTTTATGACGGGAAATGAAGCAATTGCTGAAGCTGCGATTCAAGCTGGATGCAGATGCTATTTTGGTTATCCAATAACTCCTCAGAATGAAATTTGTGAGTACATGTCATGGAGGCTTCCAGAGGTTGGCGGGTGCTTTATCCAAGCTGAAAGCGAGGTAGCTGCCATATACATGGTGTTTGGAGCCGCTGGCGCCGGCGCAAGGGTTATGACATCCTCTTCTAGTCCGGGAATCAGCCTTATGATGGAGGGAATCTCCTACATCGCAGCGGCTGAGCTTCCCTGCGTCATGGTAAACATCATGCGGGGTGGACCCGGCCTCGGTGGGATTCAGCCATCCCAATCCGATTATTTCCAAGCAACGAAAGGAGGGGGTCACGGTGACTATCACATGCTCGTGCTCGCCCCATCCACAGTACAAGAGGCCGTAAACCTTACCATGCTCGCCTTTGACCTTGCCGACAAATACTGTAACCCCGTTATGATTTTAGGAGATGGCTATATAGGGCAAGTGATGGAGCCCGTTGAATTTAAACCAACCGAGAAATCATTCGTTGTTCCGCGGAAAGAATGGGCCATCACCGGGGCTAGTGGCAGACCCAGAAACTTAATCAAGACTCTTTACCTTGACCCCGCAGTTTTGGAAGAACGTAACTTGCATATAGCCCGTAAGTTGCAAGAAGCTGTGAAAAATGAGGTAAGTGTCGAAACTCATGCGACTGAGGATGCTGAGATAATAATTGCAGCTTATGGAACCGTTGCGAGGATTACGAAAACAGCCATAAAAATCCTTCGCGAAAAAGGTCTGAAGGTTGGGCTTATAAGACCAATTTCCCTATATCCCTTTCCCTATCAAACCTTTGCTCAGGTTTCAGAAAAAGTCAAGCATTTTCTTGTTGTTGAGATGAGTCTGGGTCAAATGGTTGAGGATGTTAAGCTGGCTATCGGTGACAAAAGTCAAGTGCATTTCTACGGTAGGGTGGGCGGCATGGTACCAACCTATGATGAAATGGTTGCTGAAGTAGAAAAAATTGCTGGGGAGGCTGGATAAAAATGGAAAAAGTTTTTGAAAGACCGAAGACACTTTACCCTGTAAGGACGCATTACTGCCCGGGATGCGGACATGGCATTATCCATAGGTTGATAGCTGAGGTAATAGATGAGCTTGGGATTCGCGAAAAAACTGTATGCGTGGCACCTGTAGGCTGCGCTGTTCTAATTTACGATTATTTGGATATTGACGCTTACGAATCTGCGCATGGACGCGCCCCTGCTGTTGCAACGGGCTGTAAAAGAGTTCACCCAGATCTTGTTGTTTTCACCTATCAAGGTGATGGGGACCTTGCGGCCATCGGAATAGCAGAGGCTGTTCATGTGGCTGCGCGTGGAGAGAAAATTACAACAATTTTTGTTAACAACGGTGTTTATGGAATGACTGGGGGGCAGATGGCGCCCACCACGCTTATTGAACAAAAAACCACAACAACTCCTAGCGGAAGATCTGCGGAAACTGCTGGATATCCGCTTCGAGTAGCTGAGATGATTGCAGTCATTAGCGGCGCTGCCTATGTTGCAAGAGTGAGCGTGCACAGCCCAAAAAACATAATTCAAGCCAAAAAAGCGATCAAAAAGGCTTTTGAAACGCAAATAAAGGGCTTGGGCTATTCTCTCGTCGAAGTACTGTCGCAGTGCCCCACAAACTGGCACATGACACCTCTTAAATCATTAAAATGGATTAAGGAAAAAATGATACCGTGCTTTCCGTTAGGCGAGCTTAAAACTCCTAAGGAGGGATGGATATGACGGAAACAGATAAGAAGTCCCTGTACGCTACCATTACAATGTCCGGTTTTGGCGGTCAAGGCTTGATGTTCATCGGGAAGCTTTTGGCCTACAGTGCCATGAAAGAAGGGAGAAACGTAACGTGGATTCCATCATATGGTCCTGAAATGCGTGGAGGAACTGCTAACTGCACAGTTGTTATTTCAGATGAGGAAATAGGCTCACCAGTAATACTTCGCCCTCAAGCACTTATCATCATGAACAACCCTTCCTTGGAACGGTTTGAACCACAATTGCAAAGCAATGGCTTACTAGTTCTTAACAGTTCAGTGGTTACCCGTCCGACAACGAGAAAAGACATTAAGATCATAGCTATTCCGGCGAATGAGATTGCAGCTAAAGTAGGTAATGAGAGGGCGGCGAACATGGTCATGCTTGGCGCTTATATTGCATACACAAAAGTTGTGTCTGAAGGAAGCATTTTGGCAGGCTTGGAGGAACTATTTGGAAAGAAAATAGCCCTTTTGGAGGAAAACAAGCATGCGTTAGAAGAAGGAATTAATTTTGCTCATAAAATGTTTGGCGGCGTAGGTTGTCTCCAACATCGCTGATGAACAGTAACATAAAGACATTAACATTTACGTTAACCTTTCCAACATTCCTTACCCTAGCATGAGCGAGGCTATCGAAAGAATAAACCCCTTCGCCAAAGAAATTTATGTTTTCAATGCCTCTCGGCTTGGTAAAGAAAAGTTTGGAAGCACGGTTTTCGGGAATATGATACTCGTTGGCGCCGCTGCTGGAGGGTGCTTCCCTTAAAAAAGGAGAGCCTGCGCGAAGCAATTAAAGCAACTACACCAAGAGAAATAGAGAGAAACATTAGGGCTTTTGAGCTGGGCTTAGAACTTGGTAAACAAAAACGGTCTGGGTGATGAGCGACTCAGAGGACACAAGAAATTAGCCCTCCTCGTAGAAGCCATTAGCCTCGCGTAATAGCTCAAACCCATACTCCCGTATTTTTTAAGCCTTAGCGCCTCCTACTTCTGAGTCTGAGAGGATAGGAAGGTTCACTTAATTTAATCATCATATTTGCGCTCTTTTACTAATCCAAGCAGATGCAGGATTCTATGCTTCGCCTCTTCCTATCCCTTATTACCCATTAATCCTAAAGTAGCAATAACTACTCTCCCGTTCCCGGTGCCCACGCCTAAAACAAACTCTGCGCTGGTACACACCTCCTTTAAGAGCTTCGATGACGCTCCCTCGAAGGATAACCATATCACTGCAACAAGTAGTTTATTTCTTCCCGAGCGTTGCTGGAGTTATTTTATGAACATGCTCTCGATTATTAATTATTCACATTCTGCTTCTGCGTTCCACCATTACGCAAACACCATGCACCACATCGATACCATTGTCTTCACAGAATTTGACGGCTGTTTCAGATTCTGAGCCGGGTTGCATCCACACCCTTGTGATCCCAAGTCTCCTACAAGTCTTCACTATTTCCTCCGTAACTTTTGGTGGAACCACAACATTGACAACACCTGGTTTTGCTGGCAAATCTTCAAGACCCGAATAGCATTTATCACTCAAGATTTCCTCAGCATTCGGATTCACCGGATATACCTCATACCCTGCTTCCCTCAGATCCTTGTAGACCTGATAACCGTATTTGTTTGGATCTTTACTCGCTCCCACCACAGCGAATATATTTCCCTTATCCAAAAATTTCTTGATTAATTTCTCATCCATCCAAATTTCCTTCCTTTAATAGCATGCTAAAGATGGCGTGTTATCTTTGGTTCTAGCGTTTTTCTGGGCATGGCACCGACGATCCTTTCCACAAGTTTCCCATCCTTAAACACCAAAAGCGTGGGGATGCCCATTATCTGGAACTGCATGGGGACTTCCCTATTCTCATCCACGTTCAATTTCCCGAATAAGATTCTTCCAGCGTAGTCCCGCGCCATCTCCTCTATGACAGGGGCAACCATATGACAGGGAGCACACCAAGGAGCCCAACAGTCCACCACCACTAGCGGGTGGTTCTGGATCATCTCCTCAAATGTCGCATCGGTTACCTCTACGGGTTTATTCGAAGATGCTTTCTCTTGTTTTCGAAAAGTTCTCCTCACCATTTCTTGCAATCTTGCGCGTTTAATTCTCTCTAGTTCCTCCTCTTCCCCCTCGTTCTTCATCCTTGATGCCTCATAACATTTAACGTTTATGTTTTATATTTATTAAGCGTAATCGCTCTCCATAATGGAGAGGGTTGAGGGCGATGACTGATTTAATTGTAATTCTTGTGGCTGTAACGGTGGTAAGTCTAGTTGCTATTGTAGGCATCCTCTTTGTCGGTCTGAAGGAGGCTTTCCTGGGCCGCATTTTGATGGCTCTCGTGGGCTTCGCCTCTGGATCGCTGATAGGGGGTGCCTTCTTTCATCTATTACCAGAAGCATTGGAGGAAACTGGTCAAGGCATTTGGCAACACGTCGTCATGGGCATTGTCTTTTTCTTCATCATGGAGAAGTTTCTGTACTGGCGCCACTGCCACGATGGAAAGTGCCCTGTCCACATCTTCGCCTACCTAAATCTAATCGGAGACGGAATGCACAACCTCGCTGACGGAATGGTGATAGCCGCCAGCTTCCTCACCTCATTTACTTTGGGCCTCGCTACGACCTTGGCGGTCATCCTTCATGAGATCCCTCAGGAAATCGGCGACTTCGGTGTCCTCCTATATGGCGGCTTTGAAAGAAAGAGGGCCCTCACCTATAACTTCATGTCGGCCCTCACAGCAGTTGCAGGCTCCCTCATAACCTACTACTTGGCCTCCCACATTCATGGCGTGGAACAGTTCCTGGTTCCCTTCGCCGCGGGAGGCTTCATCTACATCGCAGCAACGGACCTCATGCCAGAACTCCACAAAAGAACCCAGGTGAAGGAATCCTTAATTCAGCTGGTGACCATTCTAACCGGGATAGGGCTGATGTTAACACTGAAGATTCTGTTAGGATAGCACGTCCGAGTCCATTGGACTAAAAATCATCATGTTTGCGAGGTATTCTCCTAGCTACAGTGCTGTGCATGGTTCTCATTTCTTTAAGCGACAACCGACATACCATTTATCAGGAGAACCTCAATAAGTGGGATGATTAAGCGATTAGTTTAAACCTTGATTCAGCTCTCTTAATTAAATCCTGCACTTCTTTTCTCCATTCATCAAAGCCCTTGGGTGAAGACGGATAGTTTTGGTACAGAGCCTTCACCTTTTTCATTAGGTTTGCGGTGTCACGCAGCTTTTTGAGAAGCGAGAGTTTTCCCAAGCCCCTAAAGATTCGGAGGGTTGCCTCGGTGATGTTCAGGCGAACATCTTCGCCCATGCTCGTTTTGAGAATGTCTCCCTCGGTGATCAATCGATACTTCATTCCATAATTCAGATCATCGTCACACAATCCTTGGAGAAACATGCGGAAGATGTCGAGGCCTGCTTGCTTGGCTCCATAGGACTGCATGTACCTAACATTGTATGGCCATAACCCCCGCTGACTTACGTCTCCACCCTCTATGGCCTCAGCAATGGTCTTCCCCGCCTGGGCTCCGCCCACCATGGAGGGCCCCATGCCGCCGCCATGTGTCGGATTCGTCTGGCAGGCCGCGTCTCCCACGATGAGTATGCCATTTCCCGCCATACAGTCAAGTGATCTCCGAGTCGGGAGATACCATATCCCGTTATTCAGGACTTTTGACTCTTTAAACAGTGGCTTGGATAAGACATGATCATAAAGCTGATTTCTTGGGTTTGGGAACCCATTGGTCATGGCCACCCCTAAGCCCACGTTAACCTTCGTCCCGCCCTCTGGGAAAATCCAATAATACCCCCCGGGGGCCACTTTTTGGTTAATATACATTTTGATAAGGTCCGGCTCAGCGATGGTTTCCTTTAATTCACGGATCTCCCGATAACAAATCTCTACATCCTTTTTGCTAACATTCACGTCAACTCCCATTTCTGGAGGAAGCTTCTTTCGTAAAACAGCGGAGTAGCCGCTTGCGTCCACCACAACCTGACTGTGCAGTCTAGCCTTGCTTCCATTTTTTAAATCCCTCGCCAAAACCCCAGCAACAAAACCATTCTTTATGATAGGTTCAACTGCTTGAGTGGATTCCAGGAGGGTTGCTCCCGCGTCGATGGCGTTTCTCAACAATCTCTGCCCGAAGAGGTGACGATTCAAAATAAATCCATGGAGTCCTTCTCCCCTAATACAAAAGACGGTTTCCATGTCGGGCGAATACACCTTGGCGCCAACCATTTTTCGCTCCAACTCCTCCCCACCAGGATAGTCCAAACCAAGATTGTCAAAGTGATGTTTGCCTATGGCGTCAGCACAAATCTTCTTGCCTATGCCCTCCTTCCTTTTCCGATCAATCAAGCAAACATCTAAGCCAGCTTCAGCAACGACCCTTGCGGCCATGCACCCCCCGGTCCCAGCACCCACCACAATCACATCAAACTTTTTCAAGGATCGCCACCAACGGTTCTTATCGTTATTGCATGGGCGAGTATAACATTTACTGTGTTCCACGAAGATAAACAATAGTGCTCCTCAAATGATGTCAAATGGAGTGCGCCGGAGAAGTGACATGCCATATCCATAGAAAGAATTAAAATAACTAAAGCCCTCTATTAAGAGGTGGTGTGGCGTCTCATGAGTGAAATCTTAATTCCCTTGGGGTACCAGCTCGGTGTGGGCGGTGTTGGCGGCTTCCTCGTTGGATACGCGATCAAGAAGGTTATCAAAATCATGGCGGTTATTCTCGGTCTCTTCCTCCTCTCCCTTGCATACTTAGGATACACGGGTATGATCGATGTGAATTATGACAAGTTGGAGAAGGCAACGTCAGGACTTGTAGGCATGATCGGGCAAGCGCCCCTACTCACCCCCATCGTATCCCACATACCCTTCGCAGCCAGCTTCATCGTTGGATTTGCACTTGGGTTTAAAAAGGGCTAAAGCCTTCACAAGAAGGTATCACAAGGTTCGGAGCATCTGATCGAAAAAACTGTAGTAGACATCAGTAATATCATGTGGAAGAGCAAGATTTTTGACATTCTCCTTCCAAAGCTAGAACTAGAGCTCAATAAGATTCGAGTAGATGACTTTGATGGCTTCTACCCGAAGCTTCGTTAATTCTTCAACTTTCTTAGGGTCAGACTTTGTCTCCATTTTTTCGTATATTTGTTCATTTCCTTCAATTTCTCGATGGAGTTCCTCCACCTCATTCACAAATACCTTTTCATCCCTTGAGAAGTCTTCAAGTCTTGCCTATACCCGCTGCCAACGGCATGAAGCTTATATATACGAGTTGTCGTACTTTTGAATAAGGATACTCGTAGTGATTCATCATGAGCGGGGAAGTTACCGCGATAATCGAGGAATATCTTGAAGGCATCTATAGGCTCCAAGAGAGGAGCGGGGTTGCTAGGACCAGCGACATAGTCGAGTTGCTTCAGGTTGTTCCTGGAACAGTTACTAACACCGTGGAGCGGTTGGAGAAGGAAGGCTTAGTGACCCATGAGCCATATAAAGGCGTTAGGCTGACGGAGAAGGGCCGAAAAATCGCCCTACATGTAATAAGGAGACATCGGCTGTCAGAGCGCCTGCTCACAGACATCTTACACGTGAAGTGGAGTGAAGCCCACAAGGCAGCCTGCAGGCTTGAACACGGCATTACCGGCGATCTTATCAAAAAGCTTGAGAAAGCACTGGGGCACCCAAGAGCCTGCCCCCATGGGAACCCCATACCTACAACGTGTGGGGGAATAATCGAAGAAAAATCAGAACCTTTGACCAATCTCGACCCTAAAGAGAGTGGCATCATAGTTAATATAACCGAGGAGAAGCACGAGGTATTGGAGTACCTTGCCACGTTAGGGCTTATGCCAGGAGCATCCGTAGAGGTTGTGAAAAAAGCTCCCTTTAATGGACCAATAACGGTTAAAGTGGGTGGAACCAATCTGGCGTTGAGTCTCCAAATAGCCTCCATCATCAATATCAAGAAAACATAATCTTTCGGAGATGCCCTTATGTCAATTGAAGAAAAAATTTCTGAACTACTTAAGCTCATCAGAACCTCGGACGCTAACGTTAAATTTGTGTATTAGGGTGACGGATTTGGACTCAATCATTTACGCTTGTTTTTTAAGCCTCTTAGCTGGCTTAGGCACAAGCCTCGGCGGCATCATTATCATCATAACTGGAAAGATGAGAGAGAAATTCCTAGACTTTTCTATGGGTCTCGCCTCTGGAGTCATGCTCACCGTAGCATTTCTAAACCTCATCGGTAAAGCATTGGATATGAATGTCGGATATTATATCGTGGCTTTAGGATTCGTTATTGGAGCCGCGTCAATTATGATTTTAGATGCAAAGATACCGCATATATTCTCGTTCGAGGAGTATGGAGCTGAAAAGGAGCTGTTGGTAAAAACGGGCTTACTTGTGGCAATTGGTATAACTTTGCACAATGTACCTGAGGGATTAGCGGTGGTGGCGGGTTACGCATACTTGCCGAATCTTGGATATCTCATCGCATTAGCAATAGCCCTTCATAATATACCAGAGGGCATCGCAACTGCTACACCACTTTATGCTGCTGGAATGAGAAGTGGAAAGGTCTTTATAATTACGTTTCTATCCGGATTAGCGGAGCCTTTAGGCGCGCTGATAGGCTCTTTCATGTTGACTTCACCCTCTCAGTTCGTTTTAGCGCTTATGTTAGCGTGCGCCGGGGGAGTCATGACTTATGTGACAGCCGACGAGTTAATTCCTACAGCGCATACCCATGGACATAAGCATGATGTTGCGATCGGACTTATAGTCGGCTTTACGCTTATACTGATATTAACAAGCGCATTTGGATTGTAGCTATTCATTCACCCTGACTTTAAAATCTTAGTCTGAGAAATCATCGGGTTGAAGTAGGGTTTTTACTAGTTTCTAACGCCAAACAGAGCGATCAGGTTGTGAATTGGCGCCGCATAAATGTCTGAAAATTGGCTTGCATCCCCTTGATAAGTAAAAATAGAATTACTTTGAGGGCGTCTTTAGGGCGGGAATTTGGGTGGAGAAGAGCCATAGCGGTAGCGCTCATGGACATCTCGCTTGCCCTACTGATAGGAGGAGTGGCCAACCAACTATTACTACACGTACGCCTTTGGCGGAAGCTCACTGGGTGGACGCTAAACCCCTTGATAATCAGCAGAGAAAGAAGTTTATGACGATGGAGTAGATATTGACCAGTAGGTTCCACCCAATCCGACTTAAGCAAATCATTAAAGTTTATAGTTTATTTTTTCTCGGAATCTTAATCTTAACATCACATGAAGTAGGTATAGGTCAAAGATGCGCGGTCCACTAAAAAATACATCCACAATTTGCTTTGTGAAACCTCTCTTAGAACCAACACTTGGCGCGATGCAGGCATCCGCTTTTCTACAATTCTTCTGATTCCGATGTCTGTCCGTAAAATATGGATTCTAAGAATGCTCCGTCATGCACCGTTCGATGGTCTTCTCCACATAAGACGTCGAACCTCAGGCCAAAACGAGCCCTTCACCTGGTTGGATCTTCCTTTCCCCAAAATTCGTGTCAGATACTGAAAACGTCAGCGTACGCTATCAGCCTAACAAGATGTCGTGCATGGGCAACAAAGTATGTCCGTAGGCAAGATATTCTGCGACTTGACTGCCAGGATTGAGAAATGTTGCAGGCTTGGTTTATTGCTAACTTCATCGCTAAAGGAAATGCTGTCGTGAACAGTGTCCAGTAGAATGTATTTTTTTCCACTTTTCCTTTACTTTGACGAAGTATAAGACCGCTTTTCCCAGCGCCAAGGACAATGGGAGAAAGTATACGTGTCCATCTTTGACTTCCTTATGGTGGAGCGGAGGAGACCTCCTCGATACAGACATCATCCTGACAATGTCTTCCAATTTTTCAAGCTGAACATAATTTATTTCACCGTTCAACAGATTCACTCCCAGAAAGCTGTATAGGATTAGACACAGGAGGTTTAGACATGCGGTCAACGCCATGATAAGGAACACGGTGAGAGACCTATACAAGCTAGGCGTCTCGAAGATAGTTGTTGGGAATCTTAAACACATCAGAGAAAACAACGGAAAGAACGACCACAAGACCAACTCAATGATCCACAACTTCTGGAGCTTCAACTATATAATCAAACGCATCAGGGATGTAGCTGAAGAGTACGGCATCAAGTAAAAGAGGTAAGCGAACATAAAACCTCAACCAAATGCGTAAACTGTAACTCAGAAAATACCATTAACACTAAAAGATCCTTCAAATGTCTAAGCTGTAGTTTAGAGGCCCATAAGGATGCTATAGGCGTCTTAAACATAGGGCTTACTCAAGGGCCCAGGCTCCCTGGGGGAAGCCATTAACAGGGCGGTGGCACGCCCTTGCTTATGAGGTGGGACAGATTAAGTGGGAGCTAAACGGGCTATGAACCCCGAGAGGATGAGCACCTTAGAAGCGAGAATCCCACAAGCTTTAGCTCTGGATGTGTCAAGTTAGGTCCATAACTGAGGTTAATGCTTGGATCCCCGAGATTATGTCCCCCTTTGACATGTGAATGACAATTTCTGAAACCCTCTTTCTTAATGATGCGATCTTGTGGCAGTTTCTACAATTCCAATGCTCCTCACCATATCTTTTGCAGGACAAAAGCATGTCCGCTTCCCTTATCAAATTTCGTGCCTTGGCTACCTTTTCGTTTAAATCCTTTGCTTTATTGATCTCATCGGCTAATTCCCTCATCACCTCCTCACTATGAATATAAGTGGGGCAACTTATTGTTGAGGGATGTTTCACGACCCTGAAATCCCTTGGGTTGATCACGACTTCCAGGTTCACCGAATCACAAATCTTGTAATACTTTCTGGGTGCCCCAAACCTGCTTGCCTTCATAAAACTCTCCACCAAGCCCACTCGCTCCAAAAGGGCGAGGTGCTTTAGAATGGCTGGTTGGGTCACATCCAACTTCTTGGACACCTCCAAAATATAATGAGGGCCCTCCGAAAGAACCGCTAGTATCCTTCTTCGAGTCTCGTTTCCAACAATTTCTAATACCTGTTCTGCGCGCTCCATTTGTCATCCACTTATATCTAGTTAATAGAAAGGTTTATATCTTTCGGTTATTAACTTTAGGTTAATAAGTAAAATTTGGTGATGGCTTGGACGAAAAGAAAGAGAATAGGGAGAGAAAACCAGACATCTTTGACATATTAAACTTGAGGATGTTAGGCATAGACTTCGGTGAACTGATAAGGAAATGGACTGGTATCACGGACTTCCAGTCGTTGATTGAGAAGCCTGAGCAACTCGAAGAGGTTAAGGAGAGAATTGAAGAGCAGAGGACCAAGTTAAGGGAGGCTCAAGAAGAGCTTAGGAAAAAATACGGAGACGCCATCAGGTTCGATTATGACATACGAGTTGGTCGACTCATGGGCGACCGAGAAGGCGTACGCATCGGTGGAGGCGAATTCTTCCAGCGCCTAGACGAATTGGCTCGAGAGAGAGCAAAATGGAGAGCTCTTAAAAGAGCGGCGCCACCCAAGAGGGTAACGATTCCGGAGAAAGAGGGAGTAAGGGAGCCCCTCGTGGACATATCCGAGAGAGAAGATCACTTATACATCACGGCAGAATTGCCAGGTGTTGAGGAGAAGGACATTAAGCTAAACGTAACCGACGATAAGGTCACCATATCCGCCGACACGCCGAACAGGAAATATCACACCGAAATCACCTTACCCACAAAGGTGGCGCCATCCCCCATTGAGCAATCATACAAAAATGGAGTGCTCGAAGTAAAGTTCAGGAAGAAAAGTGTGTAGCAAAGAGGCACATTGAGGCATGAGAACATCGCTCAGGTCATTCCTGATCAGACATGAAGATGAATCAAAGCCGATCCGCTAAAACAGACAGATTTACCTCGGAAAGGGGTTCCGCATGGAAGAAATACAACTTCAAGTCGCCCAAGCAGAACAACGAGATATAAACCGTGGAATCCTTCGGTTACCTGACGAATCCCTAACGCAGCTGAGGATAACCAGCGGAGACATCATTGAGATCATGGGAAGTAAGCGAACAGCAGGGATAGCCTGGCGGGGCTACCCAAGCGATGAAGGTTTAGCACGAATGGACGCCGCAACGCGCCAAAATGCTGGGGTGAGCCTTGGCGATAGCATAACCATTCGGAAGGCGGATGCCCAAAAAGCGAAGAGGATAACCCTAGCTCCACTAGAGCCAATTCAATTCAGCGCTGGCTATACGGATTTTATCAAAACCATCCTACTGAATAGGCCGTTTGTTCAAGGGGACATGCTTTACATATCCACGCTTAAACAGGCTATTCCCATCCTTGTCATCGATACGCAACCGAGTGGAATCGTCCAGGTGACAGATGATACTCAAATCATAGTCAAGAGGAAGCCTGCCGAGGGTTTGGAAGCTAAGGTGGGCGTATCGTATGAGGATATTGGCGGCTTAAGTGAAGCTATACAGCGGGTCCGAGAGATGATTGAGCTTCCCCTACGACACCCAGAGCTGTTCAAACAATTGGGCATCGAGCCGCCTAAAGGCGTCTTGCTCCACGGCCCACCTGGCTGTGGCAAGACCCTCTTAGCCAAGGCTGTCGCCAATGAATCAGACGCCTACTTCACCTCAATAAGTGGACCAGAGATCCATAGCAAATTTTATGGCGAATCGGAAGCGAGACTACGGGAGGTATTCCAATTAGCTCAACAAAACGCACCTAGCATCATCTTTATAGATGAATTAGATGCCATCGCTCCTAAGAGGGAGGAGGTGTATGGAGAGGTTGAAAAACGAGTTGTAGCCCAGCTCTTGGCTCTGATGGACGGGTTGAAGGAGCGAGGGCAGCTCATCATTATTGGGGCAACGAATAGGGTCAACGCCCTTGACCCAGCCTTACGACGCCCAGGGCGCTTTGACCGAGAGATCGTGATCGGCATGCCGGATCGAGATGGTAGACTCGAAATCTTTCAAATTCATACGCGAGGCATGCCCCTAGCCGAGGATGTGGACATCAAGGTCTTAGCAAACATCACGCATGGATTCAGCGGCGCTGATATCGCTGCCCTCTGCAGGGAAGCTGCGATGAAGGCCCTTCGAAGGTTTCTGCCTCAAATAGACATAGAGCAAGAGGTGATCCCTACCGAAGTCTTGAAAAGCCTTCAAGTTACCCAAGCTGATTTTGAAGCCGCTTTGAAGGAGGTTGAGCCCTCCGCCCTTCGGGAGGTCATAATTGAGGTCCCTGATATCCGCTGGAGTGACATCGGTGGGCTGGAGGATGCAAAGCAGGAATTGAGGGAGGCCGTCGAGTGGCCCCTCAAATACCCAGATGCCTTTGAGCATTTAGGCATCCGCAGAATTAAGGGCGTTCTCCTATATGGCCCGCCCGGATGCGGGAAGACGCTGCTTGCCAAGGCTGTGGCCAACGAAAGCGAGGCGAACTTCATCTCAGTCAAGGGACCCGAGTTGCATTCAAAGTGGGTGGGGGAGTCTGAGAAGGGGGTGAGGGAGGTATTTAGGAAGGCGAGACAAGCAGCGCCCACGATCATCTTCTTTGATGAAATCGACGCCCTCGCGCCACGGCGGGGCCTAGGCTACGGAGATGCCCACGTCACGGAGCGGGTGCTCAGCCAACTGCTCACAGAACTCGACGGCTTAGAGACACTACGTGATGTGATCGTAGTCGCGGCCACCAATCGCCCGGATATTTTAGATCCCGCTTTGCTTCGACCCGGAAGATTGGATCGATTGATCCTTGTGCCCGCTCCGGATGAGGGGGCTCGATTAGAAATTCTCAAAATTCATACTCGAAGGATGCCCTTGGCCACGGGCGTTGACCTAAAGCAACTTGCAAAAGTAACGGAGGGTTATGGCGGCTCAGATATTGAGGCCCTCTGCCGCGAGGCCGGTATGCTGGCCCTCCGAGAGAGCATCGCCCAATCAGTAAGCATAGAGGGTAAGCAAGTTACTTGGCGCCACTTTGAACGAGCTATGGAGAAGGTGCGTTCGTCCATTACGGAAGAGCTATCGTTCCCCACTTCACTAGAAAATCGTAAGGCGCAAGAAGGGGCGGTAAGATTCGAGAATTTAAATGCCTTACCGCCGGAAGAGAGGAAACGATTTAAGGAGATAGCGAAGAAGGCCGCAGACATGTTGGGCATTCAAAAATGCTTTATCGATTTTCATAGTCCCGTAGGGACGTCCGCTGAAATTAGAGGCAAGGTCTATATCGAACCAACTCAAACCATTCTGAATCTAAGCGATGAAGGGCTGATGGGGCTCTTCCTACATGAACTTGGCCATTCCCGCTACAAAATACTGAATGCCAAAACTAGACAGGCCCTTCTCTCACATGCATCCAAAAAGCAAATAGGCCAGTGGGCCATAAAAATTCTGGAGGACCTATTTCTTAACGACTTGCTTTATAGCAAGGGTTTAGGTCACTTCCTCATAGCAACAGACATTGACAGCTTAAAAACCCTTAAGCCATTATCCATTAAAAAATTTGAAGGGGCAGGAGCGAAATTAAAGCTGGTTATGGTTCTCTCACTCATAGGTTCATACATAGACGGAGAACGCTACAAAAGCCCTCAATTAGTGGAACTGGTTAAAGAAAGATTCGAATGGTTCCCATATTATGTCAAAGATATGGCCATTCAAATATATGACATCATAAAAAACATACCCATTTTAAAGGATGCTTCAGAAATAGAAAAATTAGATGTAATAGAAATCGGTAAGGAATTGATCCGCTATTGGGAAAGAGCGTGCGGACAATAAAATTTCCCGAGGATAATGGGTGGCGTCGAAGAGGAGGAAGAGTTTAAGCGAAAAGATATCACCGCTTCGAATCTTATAAAGAAATTGAATAAACTATTCGTAAATCATTTTTTGAAGAGTACTTTTTGAGTTGGTAATCATCCTAATC
>LIHJ01000038.1 GCA_001399805.1 Candidatus Bathyarchaeota archaeon BA1 | reverse complement strand
TAAATATGCTTAAGTTCGAGAATGAACAGAGGACGCTTCATATCGGCAGTGTGGATGTGGGTGGACAACCTGGAGAGTTACCCACATGCCTTATTGGAACAATTTTCTATGAAGGCCATAAGATTGTAAAGGACGCTGAAAGTGGGGCTTTCGGCAGGGAGAAGGCGGAGGGGCTGATTGTGAAGCAAGAGGAACTCTCTGAAAGGACCGGGAACCCTCACATGGTAGATGTCATAGGCTTAACATCTAAGGCCATTTTAAGATACATTGATTTTGTTGCTGGCGTCACGGATGCGCCCATACTCGTGGACAGCCCATTTGCGGATGTGAGTATCTCAGGGGTTAAATATGCTGCTGAGACTGGCCTCCTCGATAGGATAATCTACAACTCAATCACATATCACATTAAGGATGAGGAAATTAAGGCTTTGAGGGATGTGGGGATAAAATCCGCGGTCATATTAGCCTATAATCCCAGAAATGTTTGGCCTAGAGGGAGAATAGAGCTTCTACAAGGATGCTCATCGGAGAGGGGCCTTCTGAAAATCGCTGAGGAGGCTGGGATTAAAAATATCCTAGTTGACACAGCAGTTCTCGATGTGCCAAGCATTGGGTTGGCAGCTGAGGCTGTGTATTTGGTGAAAAAACAGTTAGCACTGCCCAGTGGAGCAAGTCCATCAAATGCTGTTCTTGAGTGGAGACGTGCTAAGGAACTCGGTGTCCACGCTAAGAATGTGTGTGTTGCCAGCGCAATAGTGGCTATGCAACATGCTGGAGCTGACTTCATTTTATATGGGCCGATTGGCAAAGCAGACGTGGTCTTCCCTGCCGTTGCTATGACGGATGCTGTAATAGCGTATGCTGCCAGACTGCATGGTGTCGCACCGAAGACAGAGAAACATCCGCTCTACAAAATCTTTTAGGGCAAATACCCCAGGCGTGCTCGCTTAACATCTTCTTAAAGTTTAGTGGTTTCCATGATTTTGGAAAGGAAAGCAATAGAGTACCATTAAACTTGAGGAAGCCTTGCGCGTTTATAACGCTTATATATAAAAAAACGGCATCATCTGTAAGAGAAAATTTTGGGATCACATCCAAGGATGAACGATATTATTTATTGCCACTTTTTCTTGGTTAGCATTTTTGCTATCTTTGCAGCATCAAAAGCTGTTTCTCCGTAGGCAACCCCTATCTTATCGGCAAATTCCTTTGTAACGGCCCTTCCACCCACCATCACACTAATTTTGTCCCTAAGCCCCTCTTTCTCGAGCATCTGGATAACCTTTTCAATATTAGTGAGCGTCATTGTAAGGAGGGCAGAGATCGCTATTATATCCGCATTCACTTCTTTTGCTTTTTCAACGAATTTTTCAGGGGGGACATCGGAACCTAAATCGTAGACCTCAAAGCCGGAGGTCTCCAGTAAAGTTGCAACCAAGTCTTTACCTATATCATGGATCTGGCCTTTAATCGTCCCTACAACAACCTTACCCGATATTTCTCTCCCCTCTTTAGGAAGATGTGGCTTGAGGGTTCTTATGGATGATTTCACTATCATTGCCGATAACACTAGCTCAGAGAGAAAATATTCCTTTCTCTCATACCTCTCCCCAACGATTTCCATCCCCCTAACTAAGCCATTTTGTATTATATCAGAGACAGGGACGCCCGTCTCTATGGCATCATTTAATGACTTATTTGCCTCTTCCATCCTTAAGTCTGCGATGGCTCTGGCCAACCTATCCGTTACCTCTTTTCTTGACACTTTCATACACCACTTATGGGATATTTTCCATATTTCTTAGCGGATTGAACCATCCAGATAAAATTGGCTGTCTTCACTCCCGAATGAATAGAGTTGCTTGATGATAAGATATAGCCCCCGCCCTCCGCTGCTTCTCGAATGCATCTTATAACATCCCTTTCAACGTCGAGTAGAGATCCAAAAGGTAAGATGTGGGCACAATCCACGTTTCCCATCACAGCTATTCTATCGCCATATTTCTCTTTTACCTCCTTAAGACTCATGTAAGGCGGCTCTATCGGGTGAAGGACGTCAAAACCAGCGTCAATTATGTCATCTATCATTAGGCTGATGTCTCCATCGGTATGCTTTATTACAAATTGTGCACCATATCTTTTCAGCTCTCTCACTATTCGTTTATATTCAGGGAAGAAGAACTCTCTAAGTATTTTCGGAGACCAGAAGGGCCCATCTTTGTAGGCTATGTCATCACCAAATATAAAGACCTCTATGCCCTCCTCTATCATCATCTTGCATACTTCTATGCTAAACTCGGTCACTTTATGTATTAATCCTTTGAAAAGAGTTGGATGCATATAGGGATCTGTAAGTCCTTTTTCGTAACCCCTAAGGTGCAAAACAAATGCCGGACCATCTGGTTGCGGGTGCCCGAAAATATAGGGTTTCTCCCAAGGAATTTTCATTACTTCCCTGACGGGTTTCATTCTTTCTTCCGCGCAAGGATCTGGCATTTCATAACTTTCCATGTCTTCCTTTGTTTTTATTGCAGGTTCAACGGCGAAGGATCTTTTCTGACCAGTCGCGTCGGTTATTATTCTGTGTTTAACCCCCCACTCGTCCATCCAGACATTCTTTCTTATTTTCTGTTCAGAAATGCTTGGTTTCACGATAGTAGCATCTAGACCTACCAAACCGCAGGCTCTTATCGGATCAACGCTTGGACTTTCAATGGTTCCAATCAAGTCCTTGATGATTCCCCTCATATCCAAACGAAGGAAATCCCAATCGAAGATTGGGATACGATCTGGCTCCTCCCGCTCTAATGCTTTGAATATGCGCTCCCTAGGCTTCATATGAATCACATGCCATCGTTTAACATTTAAATTGAGCTAATAAGTTTTTAATATTTACCACTAAGATCCGCTTGGAACATGCCAGGATGGGGCATAAAATGTGCACTATTAACGAGTTTTTCTGAAGTATAAAAATTACTTAAACACTAAAATCATATCAATATGCAAGGCGTTAATGTATTAAATGATCAGTAAAATTGAGGTCGATAAAGTGAAAGAGGAATATGTATTTTTTATGAATGAAGGAGAAAAGCTGGTTGGAGTATTTCATATACCAGAGTGCATACCAGCGCCGACCATAATCTTCTGCCATGGCTTCACTGGAAATAGAATTGAGGCGCATAGACTCTTTGTGTATGCCGCAAGGGAATCATGTAAGAGGGGTTTTGCAGCCCTGCGCTTTGATTTTCGCGGCTCAGGTGAGAGCGAGGGATCGTTTCAATCGATGACAATTTCAAGGGAGATAAGTGATTTAGAAGCGGCCCTCAGTTGGCTTTATGAAAGGGAGGAGGTCCTAAAGGATAAGATAGGGGTTACTGGTCTCAGCTTGGGCGGCGTGGTGGCAATTTTAACAGCTGCTCGGGATGAAAGGATAAGGGCTTTGTGCACTTGGAGCACGCCCGCCGAGTTCAGAGCGCTACAAAACGCCGCAAAAATCGTTTTTGGAGAAATCGAGATCGAAAAGTTGGTGGCTAAAAGCTACATCGATTTGCCTTCAGGGGACCGCATCGGCCGCGAGTTTTTGATCGATGCACCAAAACATAACATTTTAGAAAGTGTTGTAAAAATTTCTCCAAGACCCTTGTTAATAATACATGGCACTAAAGACCCGTACATCCCAATTTGGCAGGCAGAAAAATTATATAAGGGAGCCAAAGAGCCTAAGCAGAAGTTTTTCGTTGATGGTGCTGATCATACATTCAATCGTTGGGACTGGCAATGGGCCGTGATAAGGCACACGGCCGACTGGTTCGAAAAGGCGTTGAGCCTTTAATGGATGGTCGGACGGGCATCAAAAAATAACCAGAAAACTTAAATATGCAACAAAGTAAAACGCCTTATTCAATGAAGATCTATACATTATTTTTAGGGAAAGGCAAATGGGGAATTGGTTGGCCCTATGTTGGATATGATGAAGAAGAACTGTGTGGATCAATCATAAGAAGATTAAAGGAGAAGTTTCCCCACATAGAGTTTACAGGAAGTAAAGTTGTTTCAAGATACGATGCCAAAGAGTTGTGGGAGATCAAGAGAGGTATAAAAGATACAGACGGTGTTTTCCTCTGTATAGTTGGGAATTATGGGACAAATCCGCTAATTGATAACATCGGAGTTGAGTCTATAGAGGTCGGAAAGCCCACTGTTTTGGCAAGCTATATGTATGGAGGAGACTGGGGATTTATCCGGATATATGAGAGAGTTAGAGGAAGAAAACTTTCCGTTCTCCCGGTGTCCTCTTCAGACCTCGAGGATTTCGAAAAGGCCATAGGAATCATGGAGAGACTACATGAAATGAGAGAAAAGAGGATCATGATTTTCACCTTTGATGAAGCTGAGGTGGTTAGGAATAAGGAAGATAGAAGGAGGTTATTGACCGACCTCTTAGGTACCGATATTGAAAAAGTCGGTGAAGAAGCAAAGGAGTGGTTAACGGGAATTTTGTCTGACGATAAAGTTTCAGTTGATGTTCACGGCGTGGACCAGGCCGTCCAATGGAGAAGGAATGTGGATAAGTATAAGGAGAATTTGAGGCGTATCTTTGGTTTGGAGATGGTTAGATGTGAGCCTAGTGATCTCTGTAGGTATTATGAGAACGCCAGCCCTGAGGAAGCCGAGAGAATAGCCGATGAATGGGTAAGAAACGCTGAGAGAGTCAATGCTTCACGCCAAACAATAGTAAACGCGGCAAGACTTTACCTAGCGCTAAAGAAGCTAATTGAGGATACCGGATGCGATGCTGTGGGAATCGAATGCTGTCCAGTTTTAATGTCAGGTAAGATACCCGCATTTCCATGTATGGCATTCTCTAAGTTGAACGATGAAGGAACAACTGCTGCCTGCGAATCAGATGTGGACTCAGCAGTAACTCTGCTCCTAGGAAGGTATGTTGTTGGTAGACCTGGAATGATGGGTAACTACTGTCTGGATGTGCCTCATAACCGTGCAACATACCTTCACTGTATGTCGCCAACTAAGTTGCATGGATATGATAAACCACCTTTAGAATATTATATAACGAAACATGGTGAAGCGCATTTTCTGGGAGCATCACCCGTGGTCAGGTTCCCATCCGGGGAGGATGTCACAACTGTAAAGGTAAGTGTACTTCACGGGAAGATCTGTATCCGATATGGCAGAAGCCTAGGTCTGGTTGAAGATGAGAAGGCATGTAGAGATAAGTTGCTTGTAGAGACGAATGCCGCCGGGATACTAGAGAAACATGATCAAAATGTATTTGGTTGGCATAAGGTATCATTCCTCGGAGATTTAAGACAGGAGTTCAAAGCTGCAGCTAGATTACTCGGACTAGAGGTAGTTGAAGAACATGTTTAGTAAGACTCCTTTACGCAACTTACTGGAAATTCTTTACATGCAGGCGATAGCTCGGTGACATTTGGCTTAAAGAACTGTCAGTAATGATGAAATTTAACGCTTCAGCTAGAGGTTGAGGAATGAGCGAAGATTATCAGGCTATAATCGTTTCTCACACCCACTGGGACCGGGAGTGGTATTTGCCATATCAAAGATTCAGGGCAAGGTTGTTGCACATAATGGATGAGATTCTTGAGGTGCTTGATAAAGACGAAAAATTTAGAAGTTTTACCCTTGATGGTCAAACGGCAATTCTTGAGGACTACCTCGAGATAAAACCCGAGCGAAGAAAGGAGATCGAACGCCTTGTGAAGGAGGGGCGACTTTTTGTTGGGCCCTGGTACATTCAGATGGATGAGTTTTTGGAGGGTGATGAAGCGTTAATCAGGAATCTGATCATCGGGCTAAGAATGGCAAAAGAGCACGGAGGAGCGATGCCCGTCGGCTATGTTCCAGACTCTTTTGGACACATCGCCCAACTGCCGCAACTCTTGAGGGGCTTTGACATCGACTCTTTCATTTTTACAAGGGGGATGGGCGACGAGGGAGAAAAGCTTAAGACCGAGTTTATATGGCGCGCTCCAGATGGGTCCGAGGTTCTTGCGGTTCACCTTCTAAAGGGCTATTGTAACGCTGACCTTGAAATGGCTCATTTATTGGGGAAGTCGAGGGAAAAAATTCGCGAAGACCCAAAGGAGGCTCTGCCGATGTTAGAATGGCTTAAGTCAGAGCTATTGCCAAAGGCGTCGACGAATTACATACTATTGATGAACGGCTGCGATCATCGCTCAATTCAACAGGAGATTCCCGTCATCATCGAGAGGGTGAACAAGCTTTTAGGTCGAGAAGTCCTCATGCACGGTAGCTTGGTGGATTATGTTGAAAGTATAAAAAGGGCGAACGTGAAGCTGGGCCTTTATCAGGGAGAGCTGAGAGGAGCAAGATATCACGCCATTCTAGCCGGGGTGCTTTCAAGTAGGCTCTATCTAAAGCGTGAGAACATCCTAGCCCAGACAATACTTCAATATTACGCAGAGCCGCTTGCCACCTACGCTTGGATGCTTGGATACAGATATCCTTCAGGCTTGCTATTGAAGGCTTGGAAATATCTCATACAAAACCAGGCCCATGACACCATATGTTGCACATGCATAGATGAAATCCACAGGGAAAACGTTTTGCGATTTCTGTGGGTGAAGCAGATAGCTGAAGCCATCATTGAGGATAGCCTGAACTTCATCTCAAAAGGGGTCAAGACCACATGTAAAGAGGCTAAAGCAGCGGTCCTCGTTTTTAATCCTTTGAATTGGTCAAGGTCTGAGGTGGTTAAAGCTAGAATATCAAAACCCACAACAAGATATTTCGAGATTAAAGCTCCAGATGGACAAAGCATGCCGTATCAGATAATTAGCGCTGACTCAAGTAAAATCAGCTTAGTTTTTATGGCGGAAGATGTCCCGCCATGCGGCTACAAAACTTTCGCTATTGTTGAATCTGAGAAACCTCCTGAATTTAGCTTTCACTTGAGGTGCGGTGAAAACGAGCTTGAAAATGAAATCCTCAAAGTTAGTATTGACCCTGAAAACGGCGGTTCCATGAGTGCCGTTGATAAAAGAAGTGGCAGAGTTTATAAAAATCTGAACGAGCTTGAAGACGAAGGCGATGCCGGAGATGAGTATTATTCATTTCCCACCCCACCTACCGTTATTAGTAAAGGCGTAAAGGCCTCGATTGAAGTTATCGAAAGAGGCCCAGTAAAGGCAACTCTCAAGGTTAAGCTAGACATGCTCATACCTAGAGAGCTTAATGAAAAAGGTGACAGAGGAAGCGACTATGTCCCTTGCCCTATTGCCATGAATATTTCTACTTACCTCAAAATCCCACGCATCGACATTAGTGGTGAAATCAATAATCAAGCTAAAGATCATAAACTTCGCGCGATCTTCCCAACAAACTTAAGAATTGAAGACGGTGCAACCAAATCCTTTGCCCATGATCAATTTCACGTTACAAAAAGACCAATAATTCCTCCAAAGGGAGAAAACTGGATTGACCATCCTCCAACTACTCACCCACAACGTTTCTTTGTCGATATAAATAATGGGGCAACAGGCTTGATGGTAGCAAACAAGGGGTTGCCTGAATATGAGGTGAGGAAACAAGGTTGCCTTCAGATCTTATTAACACTTTTAAGATGCGTCGGCTGGCTTTCGAGAGACGAAAAGATAGGCCCAATAATCCCAACTCCCGGGGCGCAGTGTCTAGGCACAAATCGGTTCGAATATTCCATAATTCCACATGATGGAGACTGGCTTGAAAGCAGAGCATATAAAGAGGCCTACAACTTCAACATGCCATTAATAGCGTTTGAAACGGGAGTGCATGAAGGCAATCTGCCCCCGGAGAGACATTTTCTTGAGATTTACCCGGACAAACTGGTCCTGACTGCAGTGAAGAAATCCCAAGATGAAGATGCCCTAGTGGTGAGGTTTTATAACATTAGCGATGAGGAAATTTCAGGTCGCATAAAATTCTTTCAAGCAGTAGAAGACCTCTGGATTTCAACCCTAGATGAAAAATCTCTAGCAAAGGTAGAGCCAGAAAATGGCTTTAAAATTGATATTAAACCCTACAAAATCGTTACCCTTAAGGCTAAAATAGGTGAGTAAGGAAGGTAAAGAGCTCAGAAACCGCGCCTTATCAATATGAGGAAACATGCCTTTAAATGGATTATTTCAAAAATGTTATAAGACAAAAGGGGTAAAAATTGAAAAAATTGACAACATTGAAAAAGGAATACGTAGCCATAATTATCACGACCCTTTTAATAACAATAATCATTATGACTACGATATACGTAAAAATTCGGCCGCCAACGCAGGTTGATCGGGAGCTCGATTTCATTTTCTGGCTACAATCTTTTCGCTCTCCTCCACTTGATGGCCTCTTTAGTTTTATTGGTTACCTAGGTAAAGACGACTTCATCACCATCGTGGCGGTTATTCTCTACTGGTGCGTTAATCCAACGCTCGGACTGAGATTTTTACTGGTCCTTCTCGCCTCAGGCTACCTTCATACCGCTGCAAAAGATATCTTCCGCATTCCTCGTCCCGCGGCTGACCAAGTTTATTTTCTTGCTGAGCCCCCTGATGGCAGCTTCGCCTTTCCAAGTGGCGACGTGATGAATTCAACTGTTCTATTTGCATATCTCGCTGGACTTTACAGAAGAAAACCTTTGATTACTATCACTTTGATCGCTATTCCTCTGCTGGGGCTTTCGAGAATTTATCGAGGGGCGCACTGGCCGTCAGACATACTTGGCGGGGTTGCTATGGGCATCGCCTTAGTGTGGTTTGGGTTCATCATCTATCGACTTTGGGATAAAAAGCAAGTTGCATTATCGATGTTTTGGCGACTGGCTCTTGGCACGGTTATTCCAGTTCTTTTCTTCATCATCTATCCAGAACCGCCCTTAACACCTAAACCTTCGATTTCTACTGTTACCATGGTCACAGGCACGTCCCTTGGTGTTGTTATAGGATATTCGCTAGAACGTCGCTACGTCCGTTTTCCCGTTCGGGTTGTTTTTACAAGGCAACTAGCCAAGGTAGCAATTGGCCTGTTTCTGGTTTTCTTGATGCAGATGTTTCTCGGATGGGTATTGCGTGGAGAGGTTTGGTTGCGTATCATCAGATTTGCTTTAATAGGCTTTTTGGGAACTTTCATCGTGCCATGCATCTTTAGAACACTTTTTGGTAAGCAAGAATAAGCTGTGCTCAGCTTCCTTTTGTTTTCTTTATATCTAGGATCCGTATTTGCCCCTTGCTTTTACAAGCGCTAAAATGTTTTCCTCGGGTGTGTTTAAACCAAGTTCGCACCCGGGTCCAAGAGCAAAGCTGCATCGACCTTTAGCTATGCATATGGATCTCTTAACCATCACCTCAACTTCATTAGGTGTGCCCATCAGCATAGTTTTGGTGTGATCTATGCCCGCCATGATCGGGAATCTATCGCCGAACTTTCTTACAGCCTCCTCTAGCGGATAATCCGATCCGGGCCGCCAATATTGAAGTTCATTTATATGCTCGCCGAATTCCTCTACCACGAAATCCAGATTTGGCCTTGGGCTACAAAGATGTGTCGTAACAGGTAAGTCATGGCCTAAGTTATCTCTTATCCTTTTGAAGGCTTCTAATTCGAGTTTTGCAGCCTCATTCATGAATTCTTTTGGAAGCGGTTCCCTATCGAAAGTGGTCATAGCCCAGCAAATATTCGTTACGTTGGGTTTCATGCCCTCACAAAAGCCCGTGACAAAGTCCACCGTCCAGTCCAAGAAAACCCTCTTTGCGGCCTTAAAGACAGCATCCGGGAAGAGTATAACGTCCCTAAAGGCTTCTTTTACGCAACCACGAGGGCAAGGTTCGCAAGGGGTCCATACCATCCATGCCTTAGTAATATCTTATCGCCGATTTCCTTGGAAACAATTCCGCAAGCCTCCAGCACAATTTTAGCCCTTCTACCTTCAAATGGATCGCGGTATTCAAGTTCATCATATATCGCCGGGTTTGGCTCTTTGCGGCTTGCAAGAGTTTTCTTCGGATAAATTAGATAATCAGTGACCTCGACTTCAACTCCATAGGGTTCGAGCATCCACCACATGTCTGTACCTACGCCGGAGATGTCAACCTTGTAATTTTCCACATATCTTATGTGTCCGAAAGCTATTTTCCTCGCGTCAAAGATGAATTCACGCATCGAAACACCCGCAAGTGCTCGGGAGAGGTCGACAGATTGATGCCAGATGGGTATTTTATCTGGTTTTTCCCCCTTAAATAGCATAAAGCCCTTTCTAATCCGGTCATCCTGACCATTTACCTTACCTCCTAAGCTCCTCCAACAATCTATTTGCTTCCTTAACGGCGAGTGGACCATTTGGAGCCCAACCGTCCGCCCCTATTTCCGATGCCCACCTTTGAGAGGTTACGGCTCCACCATGACCTTCACTTTTTGCCTTAGACTTTTCTCTTTGAGTAATCTTATAACTTCCTTCTGCAACGGGAGGCATGCTATAATGAGGACGGATAGACCCACAATGTCAGGCCTTTCCCTTTCAATGGCCCTTATAACATCTTCAGGAAGACTATTTCTCCCAAATCGACAACTTCAAATCCATCCGCCACAAGTAGCAACCTCACGATATCCTTTCCGAGATAATGTGAAGACCCTAGCGTGCCTATGATGACCTTACCCTTAGGTTTAATCTCCGATCTTACTAAATTGTATCCTGTCTCAAAGATGGAGGAGGAAGCTGTTAGATGAGCAATGCAGTATTCACCTTTCTCGTATTTCTCAACAGCCTCATGAAACGCTCTCAAAAGGGTTCTTATTATTTCATTACTAGGCACCCCAGCCTCCAAGGCTTGCTTTATTTCTCCCTTCGTCTCGAAAAACTTAAAGCCTAAAAAATATTTAAATATACTTTTCAAATGCTCCTCGATTTTTCTCTCTAAGATCTCCTCTGTTACCATTTTACCCTTCCCTCTTTTCGGCAACCAATTTTAGTCGCTCGGCTCTCTCCCCATGGAGCTTTTCAAGCATCCTCCTTATCTCAACAACTTTCTCAGCCCCTAGGGGGTAGTATTTCATTGAAACTAAAAACCCGAGCAGGGCCACTATGAGAATCATAGCGGTTGCGAGTCTCATGCCCAAGATAACATGTGAGGGCTGGGGAACCCCAGGGACAAAACCAGTTAAGCTAAAGACGAGAACGGTACTGGCACCAGTGAGTGCTAGCGCGAACCTATCTACGAACGTGCCCACTCCCAGATATATGCCCTCCCTCCTAAAGCCTGTCTTAATTTGGTCCTCATCTATCACATCGGGCATCAGGATCTCCCTCACGAGAGTTACCCCAGAGTTCGCGAACCCATAGAAAAGCATCATCAAGGTCGCTTTCAAAATGGTATCTGCTACCAATAAAAGGGGTAAAAGAAATAAGGCCGATAAGAATGTAGCAATGATGAGTGTCTTCTTCGTACCGTAGCGGATGCAAATCTTTCTCCATTGCGGGTAGAAGAGTATTCCCATGAAGAAAATAGGAGAACTCACAAGGGCAACATCAGCGAGGGCCCCTCCAAGCATATACACAACCAAAAAGGGGCCCATCGCCGAAAGCAGACTCCAAATCCAGCTGATCATTAAAACGCAGAAGGCAGCGGTGAGGAAGGATCTATTTGTAAGGGTAACTTTAAACGCTGTTTTGATTGGCAACGTCCCCGCCACGCTGAACTCCCTCCGCTCCCTGCTTCCGAGCAGGGATGTCAAGTAGGCGCAACCCCCAATGCAACCTAGGGCTACTCCCGTCAATGTCCACCCGCTGAAAGTGCCCAATCTTCCGGTAAGAGAGGCTATAATTAGCGGCGTTAGAACGAAGCCTACCATGCTCCCGATCATTGCGGCGACTTGTCTATAAATGGATACCTCGGTTCTTTCTTTAAGATCCTGAAACATCTCCGGGAACAGCGCGCCCCACCCAACACCGACGAAAGTATACACGAGCTCGAAAATTCCTACAATGACGATGAAATAGAGAAATATCCAAATGTTGTAAGGCGTAGGCAAGGGCACACCCCCAACTGGCGGAGACCACAATAGAATAAAAAATAACATCATCAATGGCGTACAGAACAGAACAAAAGGTATCCTGCGCCCCCACCTCGTTCGAGTCCGGTCTGAGATGTATCCAGCGATCGGGTCGTTTATGGAATTCCAGATTCCATAGGAGATCAAAAACCCAAGTCCGACCAAGGCGGGATCGAGACGAACCTCATTAATGTAAAAATATATCAAAAATGAACCTATTGAATGGAAGATAAGCGCTGTGCCAAGATTGCCAAAGCCATAAGCTATTTTTCCAGGTCTACCTCTCAACCTGCCTATCATAGACATCCAAACCCTACATTTTAGTTATTAACTTATAAAATATTCTTTTGAGAAGCAAGTAGCTAAAGTAGCAATCGGTCTACTTCTGATTTTCAGGATGCAGATTTTTCTCGGACAGGCCTTACGCGGAGAAATCTGGTTACGCTTCATCAGATTTGCCTTGATCAGCTTCGGAGGAACTTTTATCGTGTCATGTATCTTTAGAGCACTTTTTGGTAAGCAGGGATAAAGCCAGGTCATCATTCCTTTTTACTTACAACTTTTCTTCACTATCTGAAAGGATTTCATTTTCATTGTTTACTAGGAATCATAAGGTGCCTTAACAAAGACCCCCACACTGACGTTTTACTTCTAACACTGAACAGATACCCAGCACGCAGACCTGGCTCATGAATATATGGTCTCTAAGGTCTCTTCAACGATGAGTCCTAAATTTTTAAGGAAGGTAGATTAACGGCGACGATGCTTACGCAGAATTTGAACCCTTTAAATGTCAATATACCCCATATTTATCTCTAGCTTCCGTTACCATCCAAATATTTTCTTCTGGCGTACCATAACCAAGACCGCAACCTGGACCCAAGGCGAAGCTAATGCATTGTTTGCCCAGCTCAATGGAGCGTTTCACCATTCTTTCAACATCAACTGGGGTGCCAGCAAATAAGGTGCCAAGGTGGTCTATCCCAGCACAAATTGGTATCTTATCGCCGAACTTTCTGACAGCCTCCTCTAAGGGATAGGTTGATCCGGGAGCGTAAAATTGAAGCTCATTTATGTATTTTCCAAATTTTTCGTATATGAAATCCAGGTCTGGATCGTAGCTGCAAATATGAGTCGTGATAGGAACATCTTTGCCTATGTATTCTCTTACCTTTTTTAAATATTCTAAATCGAATTTACTTACATATTCCTCTAAATCCCTGCCGACCATCGATTTATCATATCCGCTTAAACACATGCAGAAATTGGTGACATTGGGCTTCATTGCCTCGATCATTGCCTTCGCAAAATCAACGGCCCAATCCAATAAAACATCCCTCACAGCTTTCTCTATTGCCCCTATCACTTCTGGAAAAACCACAACGTCCCTCATTAATTCCGGCATTCCAAACGTTAAGCCAAGCATCGCTATGGGCCCAAACCATCCCTGTCTTATGAGAATTTTATTCCCATATTTTCTATGGGCGGTCTCCCATGCCTCAAACATTATTTTAGCCCTCTCTCCCTCCTTAGGGTCGTGATACTCTATTTTTTCATAAATGTTTGGGTCTGGTCTATAACGCCATGGAGGGGCTTTTGGCTGAATTATGTGGTCCCGAATATCAACTTGAGCGCCGAATGGTTCATACATCCACCAAATATCGATGTTCACCCCTGTTATGTCGACTTTGAATTTTTCAGCATAGTTCATATGTCCTCGCACTATTGCCTCAGGATTGTAAACGTATTGCCTTAAACTCGGAACGCCGGAGTATTTCCAAGCTAAATATACTGACTCATGCCAAATGGGCATCTTATCTGGCTTTTCACCTTGTAGATATATGAGAGCTCTTTCCAAACCCATCATTTCAGCCACGTCTTTTCACCTTTTTCAATTCATCCATCAAAGTGTTTACTAAGCTAAGAGCCGATTTAGGGTCGCGAGCCCATCCATCGACATCAAATTTTTTAGCAACTTCGGAATTTGCTTGTACACCGCCTATTATGATTTTCATTCTATCCCTAAGGCTACTTTTCTTCATGAACTCCACAATCTCCCGAAGAGAGGGAATGGCGTTTGTAAGAAATATCGACACCCCAATTACATCCGGGTTAAATTCTCTTATGCCATCTATATAATCCTCAGCCAATAAATTTTCGCCTAAATCGCGGACCTCGAACCCATTGGCCATGAATAAGAACTTTATGATGTCTTTCCCAATGTAATGCATGGAGCCAAGAGTTCCCATCAAAACTTTTCCTTTCTCTCCCCCTTTCACTCTATCCTTAATGAGCTTATATCCCATGCTGAAAGTTGTCACCACGGCCCAGAGATGAGGAATGGCGAACTCCCCCGCATGATACTTTTCACAGGCATCTATCATTGCTTTTTGCAGAGACCCCAAAATTTCATCAGCGCTTATTTGGGCTAACAAAAGTCGTTTAATTTCTTCCTCGGCTTCAAATGGCTTCAATTCCATTGCAAACTTATATACTTGATTTGGCATCTCGTTTTCCTCCCTAGTTAAGATGAAATCGTCTCTATATTAATTTTTCATTCGCTCCGCCTTCTGTCTGTGAAGCTTTTCAAGAGCCTTTTTTCATTTCGGCGACTCTCTCTCGACCTTATGGATAATATTTTAGCGAGATGAGGAAAACAAGAAGGGCTGCGAGCGGAAGCATCGTCATGCCAAGTCTAATTCCAAAAACTGCAGATGGAGGCTGTGTTATTAAGCCTGGAACATACCCGCTTAAACCTAAGGCTAAGGCCGTTGTACCTCCGACGATAACCATTGCAAATCTTTCAATGAATGCGTTTACCCCGAAGTAGGTGCCCTCCGTCCTAACGCCAGTGTTGATGTCATCCTCATCTATCACATCACTGAGCACAACTTCTCTGGTGAGGGTTATCCCTGAGTTTGCAGCTCCAGCGAAAAGCATCATCGTGAGTGCCTGCATAAAGTTGCCAACGACCAGAACGGGAAACAGAAACGCTACAAATAGCGTTACAGCCATGATTAGCGTCTGCTTCGAGCCGTAGCGGATGACAACTTTCCTCCAGAGGGCGTATAGGGCCATCGATGTAATAAACATGGCGAGAAACAAGATCCCCATCTCTTGTTCACCCGCGCCAATAACATACTTAGTGAAAAATGGGACCATAGCCGAGAGCCAGCTCCACATATAGCAAATCATCAGATTTGCCTTGATCGGCTTCTGGGGAAACTTTTATCGTGCCATGTACCTTTAAAGCGCTTTTTCGAGGAGAGAAATACAGTACCGCTAAGGAGTCAGCTGTAGAGTTCGTAAGGAACATTCCCCAGAAAAGGTAGCTAAGGAATTCATCGATCTCTTTCACTCTATCTAAAGTTTAGGGGCAGGCACGTAAAAAGGTACATGGGAAGCCCATCTTAAAACTGTAGGGGATTATCTTGCGTCATCATCCCACGTCCCGCTTTCTCGGACTGGGTTTTACGCATGCCTCTGCGACCTTCCCATCCCTCACAGTAACTCGCTTAGGGTGGCATCTTGCACAGAGGAGGAAAAACCATAAGAAATATATGTTTAACGGCAATCCGTCTCCACGCTCAGAAACGAGACTTCCTCTCCGACTTTCTGTTGCGTCGACTTCAAAATTCATATTTCCACCTCTTTGTACGCGCTTTACCAATTATGTAACAAAGAACTAGCTCATCCCTCGGTACGGAGGACAAAGTTCGACCGATATCTTCCCCCTCGTTCCCTTTTTGACCGGGAGCTGATCTCCCTTATAGCCTCTAAAATCTTCGCATGCCCCTCTGAGCTTTCCTTAAGCAGTTGCCCGAACCTCTCATCCATCTTAGCAAACCTCTCATCCATCTTTGCTATCAGTTCTCTGGTCATCCTCTCCTCCTCGACGAGCAGCTTCCTTGTAGCCCTCCCATTATATATCGAGAATAAGCCGACTATTAAGCCGAAGATCGTGGCACCGCCTATCACGTACTCCCACAAGGCTTCACACCAACCATGATTGTTAGCTCTTCTGAATAATAAATATACCTCCTTCCTATATCTTGAACTTCCAGGATAGCGCGCCAGCATGTAACAAAAAATAGTTGCCCTTCTACCTCCTTCTTCGTTGATGTCGTTATACTCGATAGATTAAAGGAACTTTTCTCAGGTGTGGACTGGGCTCCATTCAGGGCTAAGGTTAACGGGCTTTACAACATGGAGGGAAGGGCGCGCGCCAAACAGAACAAAGGGTATCCTGCGCCCCCACCTCGTTCGGTCCGGTCTGAGATGCTTCCGCAACCGCCGCAACCTTGACCTTTCCATCATGGTCATCACCCTTAACGCGGAGCCACCGCCAAGAATGGCTCTGGACCTAACTCCATTGTCGCAACAATCGCAAGGGCTGTGGCCCAAAAGACGTCGTCTTTACTTCCCGCCGGGTGGCTGAACTTGATGGAGCCATCTTTGGTGAGCTCAAATCGCTCAACGTGGAGCTCAGCCACGTAGGAGCTGCGGTAGTATGGCAGGTTAAACTCAAAGTATGGGAAGTAGAACTGCTTGCTTTTCATTCGCTCCTTTAGGAGGCTTGCCATCTCCCGCTTACGGAACTGCGTGAACAGCACGCCCTCCACGTTTTCTATTCCAGCATTTGTCATGTCCTCGACGATATAATCACCCACACCGGTCATGTCCACTCTTATGCAGCGGAACCCTCCCCAACGGTCCTGAAGCGTCTTCACCCAACCGATCACGGTGGCGTATGGCGTCTCTAAAGGGAAGATCTTCACGTAGCGGAGCAGGAAAACGCCTTTCACCTTCTCGATCACTACGAGGACGCTGTAGTCCCTATGTTTGCCGAGGTCCAAGCCAGCATAGAGCTCAGCTCCTTTGTGAACATCGTCGGGATCCCAGAGCTCCAATTCATAGCCGAGGGTCCTCTCGGTTGCTATGCATCTGGTGATGAGGTCTTGGCTGAGCCACGTCGTCTCGTCTTCAGCCCATTCTGCCTCCATCTCACGTCTCCAACGCCAAGGATCCTCCGCATACTGGTTTCGGATCTTCTCCAGGATGCTGCTTTTTAACGGGCCGTAAGGCTCGACAGCCTGCTCCCATGTGACGTGGCTAACGGCGAAGTCTCCGAAGGCTCGATGATGGAAGATCTTATAGAAGACGGAGTCCTTTCTCCAAGGCGTGCTCGAGCAGATGAACTTTCCACCGGTGGCTCCCAACGTGAACAAAACAGCGTCAAATAGCTCCTCATCGTTTGGTGTGAGGCAGGCCTCATCCCAATACACAACGTTTAGGGCTGGGCCTCGTATAGTCTCCGGATTGTTTGGGAAGGCCTCTATGCTGCTTCCGTTGGTGAAGTGCAGGGCCGTCCGCATGGGCCGTGGGCAAAGGTACTTGCTGGCTGGCATCTTTTTGAGGAACAACTCGATCTTGCGGATGACGTACTTGGCTTGTCTCAGTCCAGGAGCCACAACGCCTATCCATGAGCCTGGGTGCGTTAATGCATAATAAAGCAGGAGGCTGGCGATGAAGTGGCTCTTACCGGATTGGCGGCACCACCTGGCCGCCGTGAATTGGTTCTCCTGAAAAAGCCTGGCCAGCTCGGCTTGATATCTCGTGGGCTTGAACCCCGAGACCTTTCCAAAAAATTCCTCTGCTGTCAGGTTTAAGTGGGTGAGCTGAATTGATGCCTCCACCACTTTGAGCCTCTCGATGTAGTCATTCAGCCTTGGTTGCAGCTCCACTCTGAGCTTCCAACGCCTCCAGGCGTCTGCGAATCTCCTCCATCTGCTCCTCAATCTGCTTCAACCTCTCATATTCAGCGTAGATGTCTGTGTATTTCCAAGCCGCCATGAAGATGATGCGGAAACGTTCCAGCTCCTCCCTGGTTAGCTCGGCGGTTTCGCAGATCCCCTTGAATGCTGAGCAATACCGCTTAATGATTTCCTCGGGATGAAGGACCTGTGGGGCGGGCTGTATTAGTGGCACTATAAATTTTTTGTTTAGTGGCACTATTAAGCCGCTTTTCAGGATGTGGATTTGTTTAGCGATGGCTCGATACGTCCTTCCCGGAAACTTCCCGCTTTTAAAGATCTCATCCGCGGTCATCTCTCGCTCAATCATTTCCCGCAACCGATGAATCTCCTCTCGTGTCCAAGGTTTACCCCTAGCCACAGCTTCCAACCTCGCCAAATTCCTTAGGTTGGGTTGAGAACCCCTTCAATTGACCAATCAACATGATGCAAGTGGTCCGACCTGAAATCAAATTGAAAAGCTTAAATTTAAACAATTTTGCTCGATTGAAACAGCTTTTTTAAAACAGCAATAAAATAACAGTTTTAAGAAAACAGTTAAAAAATGCAGCGAAAAATGAAACCAATTAACAGTCAGCTGGATGAATTGATGATGAACCTCGGACGTTCCTTAAGCAAAAGCGTGGAGGTTGCGTCGCGAAAAACGCAATGGAAACAACAGTTTAAATTCATATGAGTGGAGGTATTCATGCCATAAGGAGAAGGTGAAAATAAGGCTTCTACAAAAGAAGAGATAACGTCATCGCACGTTACGTGAACGCGCTATTTCCCTTGTGTTTGGATTGATTTCAGTATCTCCACCATGGCGCCATGTTGCTCAGACAGCTTCTCTAGGATCTTCCCATGCTCTCTCAAAATCTCTTGCGTTCTTCTTTCCTCTTCGATGATCACCTTTCTTGTAGCTCTACCATTATAGATGGAAAATAGGCCAACGATTACTCCGAACATTGTGGCTCCGCCAAGGACGTATCCCCACATTTTCATCTCACCAGCTACCTGCACCAGTTTACCAGCGTGCCTTCTCAAAAACTTTTCCGCTTAATGCTGCTAGGCCGCGTAAAGCCGTAGCTGAACGCTGGAATCTCACGAGCTTCTATCTAAGCGTCTTAGCCCTGAAGGAAGCCAAGACTTATTGTGGGAAGATGTAGCAGTAAAGGGCTTATGTGTTAAAATGTCAAAATTATGCCAAAAGATGAAATATTCGCTACTTTCGTGGTAAAGCATTAGAGTATGGCCTCTTCCGTCTTCATGTCGAAAAGGTGCATTTTGTCTAGGTCGAAGCCTACCCAGACTCTCTCGCCTATGCCAGCTCTAAACGCGGGTGTGGTCATCATCTTGATTATGATGTCATTGAGTCTTAGGTTGACAATAACGTCTCTCCCCAATGGCTCCATCGCGTAGGCCTCAGCCTCGAAGGCTCCAGACAATCCCTCGCCTCGTACCAATATATCCTCGGGCCTCACCCCCAACATCAGCTCTGAACCCGTGGCATCCTCCTTTATCATCTTTCCGATGCCCTGTCGAGAAGGCTCCCTATGAAGCGCATAAAACTGCTCCCTTCGATATCTCACAATTGTTTGTAAAATTTTACTTACACTAGAACTTTTCCGGTTCTTTTGTCGAATGTGTGGATTTTCTTCAAGTCGAAATTTATCCACACTTTTTCCTTAACGTCTGCCTTCAGTGCTTGTGCAAGCGCCCTAATGCGAATATTCCCTATACTCAAGTTAATTAGGGTCTCCCTCCCGAGAGGTTCTACCACGTAAATTTCCGCATTTATACTTTCAGGTGAGCGTTTTCCTTGGATTGCAATATCCTCAGGCCTTATGCCAAGTACAACCTCTGCGGATGCTTTTTCCCTTAGCACATTACCTATGTCATTAGGAAGTTCTAATTTAAAGACCCCAGTGTCTAAGAGAACTTTTCCATATTTGTTTAAGTTTGCTGAGCAATCAATGAAGTTCATTGGGGGACTTCCGATGAAGCCGGCAACGAACAAATTTTCGGGCCTATTATAAAGTTCATCCGCAGAGCCGACTTGCATAAGCTTTCCCTGATTCATGACCGCAATCCTCTCAGCCATGGTCATCGCCTCAACTTGATCATGGGTAACGTAAATTGTCGTTATACCCAGCTGCCTTTGCAACCTCTTCAGCTCAGCCCTCATTGTTACGCGAAGCTTTGCATCAAGATTGCTCAACGGCTCATCCATTAGGAAAAGATTTGGCTCTTTTATCAGAGCTCGAGCAAGGGCAACCCTTTGCTGCTGGCCGCCGGAGAGCTCGCTTGGTTTACGGTTTAATAGCTCCCCAACGCCGACAAACTCTGCGGTTTCTTTTACTTTTTTCTTTATTTCCCCTTTAGATATCTTTTTTAGCTTAAGCGGGAAAGCTATGTTATCGGAAACTTTCATGTGTGGATAAAGAGCATAGCTCTGGAAGACCATGCCGACGTTTCGATCTTTGGGTGGTAAGTCATCCACGGCTTTATCGTCGAAATAAATGTGCCCCGTCGTCTGTTTGTATATCCCCGCGATGGTGAGCATCGCGGTCGACTTTCCACAACCGCTTGGACCGAGTAAGGCAAAAAATTCCCCATTTCTCAAGCTGAGATTGACGTTATCAACAGCTTTAACCTCACCGAAATATTTGGAAAGATTCTCTAGTTTTACGCTGACCATTTTTATCCTCCTACTCTACAGAAATTTTTATAACTCATAAATCCTTACATCCCCTTCCCGCCTAATACCGGAACTTTAAGCAACGCTTTCTGAAGGATAATGAAGAACATCAATGGGGGAAGCATATAAAACAGCGATACAGCCGCAAGAAGCCCGGTGGGCAACACCTCAGTGGCTATCATCGCTTGGATGAGTGTAGACATCAACCTAACCGCACCCGGCAGGAGGGTGAAAACGAAAATGAACTCATGCCAAGCGAAAATGAAACCCCATATGAAAACCGCCGCTATGCCTGGTTTGATTAACGGCAGGAAAATTTTCAGCCATACTCCGAACCTGCCGCACCCATCTACCATCGCAGCCCTCTCTAGATCCCATGGCACGGCATCAAAGAAACCCTTCGCCATCATTATTCCGAGTGGAATTTCTATAGAGGCCCTAGCTGTGGCTACCCCAGGGATGGTGTACAGCAGTTTTAAGTAAAGGAGCAAGAAGAATACCGCTATGAGGAGAATGTGCCCAGGGAATGCGTGTAACAATAGCTGAAGTGATAAGAAGAAGCCCTTGCCCTTGAAGCTCATCCTCGAAAGGGCATAGCCACCCAAGAGGCATATTATAGTCACGGTTCCACCGGACGCGCCTGCATAAAGGATGGTGTTACGTAGGACCTCCCAAATGGTCGTCTTCTCAAGACCCCAGGGGATAGGTCTCCATAGAAAATTGAAATTGGAGATGCCTACACCTATTGGAATTATCCCCAGTGATATCCGCTCGCTGAAGGATTGGACGAAAAAGGCAAGGTACATTATCAGAGGAGGAAGAGAAACCAATCCGAGAACTAAATACGGAGAAGCCCTCTTTAGTGACCTCATGCTTCCACCCTCGTCGGCGCCACCAACCTCTTACCACCAAATGCTCTCCATACTATGAAAAATAGAATCGCGTTGACAACCACGAGCACCATCATTAAGCTGCTGCCGTAGCCATATAGGTATTCTTTAAATGCGGAAGTGTAGCCATAAAGCGACCATACCGAGGTTGCATAGTATGGTCCGCCACCCGTGATCAAAAATATGTAAACATATGAATTTATGAACGACATCAAGTGCCATATTGTCATAATGGCTATGGGCCACTTTAACAAGGGGATTATTATATACCTACACATCTGCCAATAAGAGGCCCCATCTACCTCGGCCGCCCTTGTGTAATCAATAGGTATCCCGGCAATTGCAGATGTAAATACAAGCATGGCTAAGGAAACCCCTAGAAATCCATTTGACAGAATTACTATCAACATCGGATACTGAGTAAGCCAAGAAACCGGCGAAGCCCCGAAGCCCTCCAAAATTTGATTGAAAACTCCATAGCGCGTCCCCTCGAAGCTCCAAGCCCAGAGAAAACCCCAAACTACTGGCGGGACAACTCTTGGGATGAAAAATACCGTCCTAAAGAAAAGCCCTGCCGTTTTCATCATCCTCATTGACAGAAGCGATATCAAAAGTCCAAAACCTATCGTCACGGGTAGACCTCCAGCTACATAAATGATAGTATTTATCACTATTCTCGGGACCAACGGGTCTCCGCCGCCGAACATTCTCACAAAATTTTCGATACCGATGAATTCCCATTCAAGAGTTCGCCCCATTGATGTGAAGGATATCAATGCATTAAGAACAATAGGGACAAAACAAAATAGGAACACGAAGAAAGTACACGGACCCAAAAAGAAATGAAGGCTCGAAAGTTTAAATTTTTTCCTCAATTTTAAAAAGGGAAGAGTGGTTGGGGGCATGAATGACCTTCCCTTTACCCCCTTATTATTCCATCTGGCAACTCAGCCTTGAACCAGGCCTCCAAATCCGCGACAGCTCTGGCTGGGGTTACTACACCTGCCTCCACTCCCTTAAGAGCTTCGAACACCTTCGCCCCGTAGGCCCCGAATTTTGGATATATCGGCAATGGTCTCACTGTTGCGGCGACCGGAGCGGTCCTCACGATATAATCTATGGCCTTAATGCGCGGGTGATCCACGGTTGATTTTCTATAGGGCGGCCTCAGCGTGAACTCAGAGTGGATGGCATCAGCCTCGACAGATGTTGCGAACATTATCACCAGTTTAGCTATCTCCGGATGCTTCGACTGTGTTGTCACGAGGTAACCTGGAAAGTCATGTACTGAAATTGGTTCAACGCCAGCAACAGCTGGTGGGAACGGTAGAAATCCAAGATCTTTTTCCAAGACTTCATCCGTCAGACCGTATTTCTCTTTCCATTCAGAGGGCGTCCCAACATGACTCGCCCATGTGCTAAAAGTCTTGCCCTCGACGAATGTCGTATGGATAGTTGCCCATGTGGGTGGTGCAGCGGGTATCACCTTATCCTTCACCATTTTTTCATGCCATTCGAAAAATTTCAGCAAAGCTGGCTTATTTAATACTGGTTTGTCCGTTATTGGATCATACATCTCCGCACCGAAAGCGAGCAAGGTTGCATAGGTACCTGGGCCCCAGCTGGGCCTATGGAGAATGCCGAAGTCGACCAATTTCGCGTCAACGGCCTCCTTAGCCAACTTCGCTAAGGTATCCATCGTTGTTTTACCAGTCACGGGTAACATCTCCGCTATCTTCGCATCAGTGTAGCCCAATCTCCGCAGCACATCCTTTCTGTACCAAACCCCAACGGGACAGAGATCGTGGGGTATTCCCCAGATCTTGCCGCCCCATGTAGCGCCTTCCCAGATGATGGGATGGAAATCATAATAATGAACATCCCAGAATTCTTTTACATGTTCATCCATTGAAACAATAAACCCACCTTTCGCGAGATCAGCGATGTCCCTAAAAGTGACGATATCGGGCGCAACCCCTGCTTTGAAATCCGTGTAGAATTTTTCTATAGCTGGCTCCCATTTGAGTTCGGTAAACTCTACAGAGATTTCAACTCTGGCTGGAAGGCCGATCATTGCCAACATCGCGTTGAGATCTCTAGCTCCAAGTTCAAGATTTGTAGCTTTCTTAATTCCCATCGGGCCTGGCCCAACGACATATGCCCTCAACTTGTAGACCTTGTCGACTTTAAGCTCATCTTTTTTTGCCAAAAGATCCATCATCTTGTAAAGGACCGGAACCTCTAGACCTGTCAATTTCGCTAATTTCATTTCGGTTTCAGCAAGCTTTTTAATTGTCTCGGAAAGCGTTTTATCCCTTTCTGAAAGCTTTTTGAGGGTTTCGGCTAACTCTTTCTCCCTCTCCGACAACTTTTCCTCTAGCTCCCCCACGGGTGCCCTGCCAACGACAGCGCCTATGATTAAACCTATCACCAGTCCAGCGATAACAAACGCCAGAACTCTCCTCTCAGCCATTTCTCAAACACCTCAACCAACTTGAGGTTCTAACCACTATATAAATCTAATTCTCTTCGATGCGCATGGCTTGGGTTAGGGGGACCAATTGAACCGAATACGCTATTTGTAAGTATGCTTAAATACCATTTTGTTATAACTACTGTTTTTCAAACCACCCTAAAATTTTAGGAGACAGAATGGAGAGAATTTTTAATGCGAAAAAGAAGACCCAAATTAAAGTGAGGATCAAGATGATGCTGTTAATCGTCGGATGGATGCTCATTAATAAGGGGAAAAAGAGTGCATAAAAGAGGAGAAGGGGAATAATGTAAAAGGTGCATCTAAAGAGGGTTATCGCATCTTCGTGGTTTATTCCCTTTTTTAAGCCATATTTCTTGGCAGGTAGAACGGAAAAAGCATCGATTATTTCTTTAAGCCCAGAAATCGCTCTGTATATAAAAATTGTGAACGCTA
>LIHJ01000031.1 GCA_001399805.1 Candidatus Bathyarchaeota archaeon BA1 | reverse complement strand
TCAAGGCAATTAAAAATTTTGTTCAATGCATTAATGGATGGAGATGGAAGTTTTTCTGGGGGCTGGACATATTCTACCTCTTCTAAAAAGTTAGCTGATAATTTCCAAGAATTGTTACTGAAAATTGGTTATTCTTGTTCGATTTCTAACTCCCGTGGCGATGAATATGTTGTTTCAATCAATAGAAAATCGACTACCCCATTCTTAAATTGTGGGCAAGATTGTGAGGGAAGAAGTTGGGAGGATTACCGAGGGGAAGTTTATTGCCTAGAGGTACCAAACCACACTTTGTATGTAAGACGAAACGGAAAAGCTTGTTGGTGTGGAAACTCAGATCCGCCCATGAACTGGCGATTAAGCACCCTTGACAAGCTCGCTTTAGTCTCAAACAGCGATAGTCATTCTAGTTGGCCTTGGAGGATTGGAAGAGAAGCCAATGTGTTTGAGCTGGAACGGTTAACCTATCAAGAAGTGATTGATGCTATCCGCAAAAGGGACCCCACACGTTTTAAATTCACCATAGAAACCGATCCTGCATATGGGAAGTATCACTGGACGGGTCATAGAAACTGTAACGTTTCTCTCTCCCCTCAAGAGGCTATAAAGCTTGGGAATCGCTGTCCCGTTTGTCATAAAAGGCTTACGAAAGGTGTGGAGCAGCGTGTGGAGGAGCTGGCGGATCGCCCCATGGGCTTTAAACCTGAAGGCGCGATAGGGTATTTACACCTCTTGCCTCTCTCTGAAATCATTGGAACAGTTTTCGGGATCACGTACCCAGGTGTTCAAAAGGTGTGGAGCATCTACAACTCGCTTGTCGCGAGGTTTGGTGACGAATACACCGTGCTTATGGATGCGCCCAAAGAGGAAATATCCAAGATTGTTGATCCAAAGATCGCAGAAGCCATAGTTCGAGTTAGAGAAGGAAGGGTAAAGATCACACCAGGATATGATGGAGTTTACGGTCAGCTGGTAATTTTTGAAGAAAAGAAGGAAGCACCTCCACTAGAAAAGGTTAAGCAGCGAAGCATAACCGATTTCCTACTTTAAATAATCGTAATATATTCTATTGGGCCATCAAAATGCAATTCAGCAATTTTTCTTAGGTCCACTGCCTCTAATTCCAACAACATCAAATGTTCCCGTCCCTTTTTCCTGAGTTTCTCTTATAAAATCCAATTATTTTACTTATTCAACCAAACTTATGCTTTTTAATAAACCTCATCGATACGATAGAAATAGTTAACCAAACAATGAAATAAAGATGCTAAACCAACCCAATTTCATTGATATAAACACATCCTCATAAAGTGATAAGATAATCAAATGGGTTAATTAAAATTAGTTTAGCAAAATCCGTTGATGGATGCAAGTTTTCATGAAGTAGGACTTAAATGTCTAGTTGAGTAAATTTCCTTAAGGTAAATGGAGTTATTGGGATTGCTTGGGCTGGTTAAAGAGGCTGTCAATCGTCTCATAGAGGGGCTTGGGGATAGGGTGGTCGCTGTAGCCCTTTTCGGAAGTTTAGCTAGGAGCGAGTCTAGTGAAAGAAGCGATATAGATCTCCTAGTAGTTGTCAGAGGAATGCGCAGAGGGATGGAGAGGAGATTTACAATATATGATATAGTTCACAAGATGGTAAGGAGGGATGTAACTATCATCGATGTTGATGAAGAGGAGCTTTTTAAAGAGGACATAGAGGTGCCTCCACTACTCATAAATATAGCATGGGATGCGTTGGTGCTCCACGACCCCTCTGGAAGACTATCCCAATTATTTGAAAGGGTTAGGACAATCGTGAATAAGCTCAACCTTGACCGCTATAAAACTCAAGATGGAAAGTATGGGTGGAAATCGAGTAAGCCAGGACGCCTAAAGCCCGTTGAGGTGTGACCATTGAAGTTTAACCCACTCGGCGAGGTGGCTTATCGCCGAAAGCTTACAGAGAACTACCTTAAGGAAGCGGAGGAGAGTTTCTCAAGAGGCGATCATAGACACACGGTTGAATCCTCTCAACTCGTAGCTGAGAACGCTGCTAAGGCCATTATAGCTTTTCACCGCATTCCAAGCTGGTCCCATGATCCATCCATGGAGCTACTGGAGTTGCTAGCGCAGCTACCAAAAGGGCTAAGGGGAAAGGCTGAAAGGCTTGCGGAAATAGTACATAAGCTCGCCCCAGAGCACGGTAGAGTTACTTATGGTGAGCCTACTAGAGGCGTTACCCCATGGGAGCTTTACGGCAAGAATGATGCCGAAGAGGCACTTGGTCTCGCTAGGGAATGCATGAAGCTTTTAGAAAAAATCTTAAAAGGCCTTGTATGAAACCTTAAATTTCACTTACTTTTATGCATGTGGCACAAAGTCATACTCTCATCAAAAGAATGTGCTTGGCGAACTGCTTCAAATGATTAATCTTCCTCTCTTCTTCCGAGGGCTTCTCAGCATAGAGCGCCACCTTGAAAAAGGTGGATATGGCACCATTGTTGCTTTTAATTGGCAAACGTCGCCATCACGCCCAACATGTAGATTTTTATTCATATACTGGAACTTAGGTAAGATGCCCATGGACGGATATCTATGAATGAACCATGCAGATCCTAGTATAATTGGGGACTACAAACGACGGAGGGAGAACCGCCATTAGTTGCACATATGGAGAATACAAGATTAATGTATACGGTTAATACCAATGAGTGTGAGGATATCCCCTGCAAAATCCCCTTTTTCTGTTTCGGGCTTAATTCTTAACACAAAACCGTACGGGGTATCGATTTTGTATGGTAAAATCCCACGCAAAATGATGATCGTAAGGCGTGTTGATGAACATAAGGGCCTTAGTTCAACAACACATAAGATTGAACTAGACGAGGAGTTGTCTAGCGTTAAAGGGGGTGCCTCAGGGCCGCTATAGATCCTTAAGGACTCTTCAGAAAGCCGTGTGTGAAGTAGTCGTCCGTTTTCTTCCCTTAGGGGCGACGACTTTTAAATCAAGCCCCTCAACCAAGCTGTATAGAAGTAGTGGTGGCATGCTTAGATTTTTCACACCACTTCTAAGCCAAGCCTCCCCCTAAAGCTCCACACATGGGTTTATATTGGATCCAGACGTGTGTGAATGGAGCTCTGGGTGGTGGAACTCCAAAGATGCCCCCTCAACATAGCGCGCGCTAATTTATAGACTATAAAATGACCTGCTGGGTTCCATCAACAATTATTTTAAAAGCTGATCTTAACATTTACACAGGGAGGAATCGTCTTGAAGGACGATCTTATGGAGGTAGTTGACTTTGGACAGAGGCTTGGCGCTGATTATATTGAGGTTCGTGTGCAAAGGCTTTTCAAGACTATGCTCACGACGAAGGATGGAAGAGTCGAAGCGGCGAAGGAAGGCACCGAAAACGGTGCAGCCATTCGGGTTTTAGCAAAGGGTGCTTGGGGTTTTGTAACTCTCGGAACGATGGATACGCGGTTGCTAGCGCAGGCTGTTGGAGATGCTTTTAAGATGGCAAGTGCGGCGAGTTTAAAGGTGAAGGAGCCAGTGAAGCTCGTTGAGACAAGAGCCATTGAAGACAGGGTGATAGCTAAACCAAGGAGGGACCCTAGGGAGATTTCCATCGATGAAAAGATTGGCATCGCCTTGACAATGGATAAAACGATTTTCAATTATGATGAACGGGTGAAAAGTTGCACCATCGACTACTTGGATGTAACAGGAGCCAACTATTTCATGAACAGCGATGGAACCTATGTTGAGCAAGATAGGCTGCATGTTTGGTCTAGGATCCTTGCCTCAGCAAGGGAAGTCGATGTATTCACTTCGGGGAGGGAGGAGATCGGATCCACTGCCGGCTTTGAAGTATTTGACGTAGAAACGCCGGAAATCGTGGGGACAAGGATTGCAACGCGCATTGTGGATCAGTTAAAAGCCAAGGGGCCAAAGGGAGGCACCTTCCCCACTGTGATTGGCACTAACGTGGTCGGAGTCTTTATTCATGAGGCCTTTGGACACTTGGCAGAGGCTGACCTCACCTTGTCTGGATCCGTGTTATCTAACAAGCTTGGAAAGAAAATTGCATCAGAGATGGTCACGGTTTATGACGATGGCATCATCAACGGCGCGTTTGGCTCATTCAAGTATGATGATGAGGGGGTTCCAACGCAAAAAACCCTTTTGATTAGGAATGGTGAGGTCGTAGGGCTTATGCATAATCGTGAAACCGCTCATAAGTTTAATACGGAACCTACTGGAAATGCTCGGGCAGAAGACTTCCGATTCGAACCCATCATTAGGATGCGCAACACCTATCTTGCATCAGGTGACTACTCCTTCGAGGAGCTTCTCGAAGACATCGACTTCGGATACTACCTAAAAAGCTTTCGTGGTGGCCAAGCAAATTTGGATGGAACCTTTCAGGTCGGTATTCAGGAGGCACATGAAATCATTAAGGGGGAGTTGGGTTCGCCGGTTCGAAATGCTTCCATCAGTGGGAATACGCTCGAAACGTTACACAAAGTGGAAGCCGTGGGTAAAGATTTTGAATTGTGGCCGGGACGATGTGGAAAGGGTCAGACTGCTTTTGTTTGTGATGGAGGTCCGCACATACGAGTAGGGGAGGTGCTGATTGGTGGCGGAGCTTAGAGCGGAAGAATTGATTGGTTATGGACAAAAAGCCGTTAGCATAGCGATTAAGAGAGGAGCCGATGAGGCTGAAGCGTTTCTTAGTCGAAGTTCTAATACGCTTGTAGGAATCGAAAGGGGACAGATCGTCAGGAACATTAAAAGGATGGATCAAGGCCTGGGAGTGAGGGCCGTTTACAAAAAGGCCGTCGGCTTCTCCTACACAAACATACTAACGGATAGAACAGTGGAGGAAAGCGCAGTCAAAGCCCTCCACTCAGCCAGAGCTAGCAAACTAGATGAGAATTGGATAGGTCTGCCTAGCCCCATGAGGCTCGGCGTGGCAAAAAACACCTATGACAAAAGGTTAACTGACCTGTCCGCCGATGAGTTGGTGAAGACAGCGTCTGTTATGTTAGATGTGGCAAAGGACTACGATAAGCGAGTTTTCCCCTTTGAGGGAGGGGTTGGAACCCTTCTCACCTTCAAAGCGATCGTTAACTCACATGGAATAGAGGCTTACGATCAAGGAACCCACATCGAATGCTCTCTTGCCACCATAGCAAGGGAAGCTGACGACGTTACCCCGGTATGCTTCGAATTCAACGAAGAGCGAGTTTACAAAATCGACCCGGAATGGGTTGGGAGAGAGGCTGCAAGACAGGCGGTTTCCTCACTAAAAGCGAAGAAAATTGAGTCTGGAACTTTCCCAGTGATATTCACTCAGCCAGCCCTTCATGGCCTCGTTTATTACACCTTAATAAACGCCGTGAAGGCAGATTATGTTCAGAGAGAACGATCTGCTCTTAAGGGGAAAATTGAGGAGAAGGTCGCCTCAAATATGGTCACGATTCATGATGATGGATTGCTCGAAGGTGGTCTTCAAACATGGGCATTCGATGGTGAAGGTGTTTGCAGCCAAAAAACTCCCATCATCGAAAAGGGCATCCTAAAACATTACCTATACGACAGCTACACAGCGAAAAAGGAAGATGTGGAAAGCACGGGGAACGCTGTTAGGGCAGGCTTAATCCCCTATGCATCTACACCAGTTTTGGAAGCAACCAACTTCACCTTTACCTCGGGAAATAAATCTCCAGAGGATCTCATTAGCGAAATCGACGATGGGCTCATCGTCTATGGAGTGCAGGGCGCTCATAGTAGCAACCCAGAAAGCGGGGAGTTCTCGGTTGTGGCCACTCCAGCATGGAAGATCGAGAAAGGCAGTATAGCTTACGCTGTCAAAGGGATGATGTTAGCGGGCGTCATCTTTGATGTTCTAAAGGGCGTATCAGTGCTTGGCAACAATATGAGGAAGATTGGATACTTGGTCGCTCCTTGGGTCCACGTAGAAAATGTTAAAGCAGTCGGGCCTAGGTCGGTATAATGAGCTCCAAAGTACTTGTGGATACCATACAAAGAAGGCAGCTAGATGGGAGGCCCTCTGCCAGGAAAACCTGAGGGATTGGAGGCGCAAAAAGCGTAGGGGGTATCCAAAATGATAGGGGGTATCATTTCAGCAGTTTGATCGCTACAATTAAGAGACTAAGCATATCAAGGGGGCTCACTTTTAGACCAACGCGGAAACCTTAGATTTATGGGGTTCCTCTGCTTATCATAGGGGCGTCTATATGACTCGCACTATTGAAATCTCTAAAAGGGAAATTGGGTACATGATATGGGCACTGCATGGACGTAGTGGAGATGCCGTCATTGCTGAGGTAATAGGGAAACTGCTGGACACCCTCAAAATCGACGGAGAGAGGGTTAGAGTTATAGGTGCGAAAAGAGTTGAAGAACTCGAGGTTGAACTCATGAAAACCGTGGAAAAAAAGGCCGAGTTGGAGGAAAAGATAAAGGCGCTAGAAAGCGAAAAAGCCAGTCTCTTAGCGGAGATAGAGGCGTTAAAAGCAATCCCCGAATTAGAGGCCAAAGTTTCCATGCTAGAAAGTGATATAGCTAAGCTTAAAGAGGAGAAGAAAAAGCTGGAAGAGAAGCATGCCTCCGAAGAGTTTTCAATTGAAACTTAAGATCTGAAGCCCTCTCGCCACAAAAAATGTATGGAAAGTATCTGTACCTAATTGGGTGTGGAAACCGCCCAGCCAGTAATCAGGCGTTAAGGTTATATGCTCTCGTATTTTTTGAGGCATATTCAACGCATGGCTTAAAAAGCCTAGAAGCTGAATCATCACCTCAAAATAATGTGATTGAACAGAAAAAATGGGGAAGAGGATAAATGTTGCCACTTAACACTTTATTGGAAAATGACTAAATACTGTAGAGGAGTGATGGATATGGCTTATCTGAAAGTGATTAAGACGGTCCCTGTTGAAAGGCGAGAGATGCTTTCTGACAAATTGATCGATCTGGTTCTCTTATCTAAGAATGATGACAAGATGCCTAGCGGATTGGCAAATACCATACTTTATCATTGGCAACGAAACCTTCTCGCAAACGATGTAGGGTTGGCAGCGCTCTTTGAAGCAGCGGTTCTTCTTGAACCCGACAAAACGATAGAGGTCCTAGAGCAAGAGCTTCAGTTGGTGGGCACCGTGAAAGCAGTTAAGGAAGTCTTTATGAAAGCGGAAAAGTGATGGAGGAGGCGATTAACTTGGTTAAGTTTAGAATCGAGTTTGTACCCCGCGAGCATCTCTAGTAGAATAGAGCCCTCAGAGGAGGTACTAAGGCTCTCGGAATCATGGGACGTCTTCTATAAAGTCTAAGGATTTTATCCGCTTCTGAAGTCCATTTGACAAGGTATGGACGCATAAGGCATATCGCCCTAATCGCTCTTGACCCCCTCACCCTTACTTCAAACATGGGTTGCGGGTGGCGTGGTGGTCGGGCTGGTTTAGGAATGATACCTATGCACATCATGTCTGCTATTTTCTTTGTTAAGCCAAAGTGTTCGGTTGAAAATCCAACCTCTGCGATGTCATATACATATCTATAGACACGGTTTATTCTGACAGCTTTCCGTAGTCTATGTCGAGTAATCCATCCGTCAGTATCTATCGCCATCGCGAAAACTTCGGGCTTCTCTTTGATTAGCAGCAATTGTGGCATCTTATATTCAAAATCGAGTACATCAACCCACTCTCAACCCTTCTCGCTTCAATGGTGTTCACTCTCTGCCGTATTATCGCTTACAATGTCTCTTCTGGAACGAACATCCTCCACCTTTCCAGCACCTCGGGTCTAATTACTTCCAATCTTCCCACCAAGCTCTTGTGCAGGTGAAGCCGCTCATATCCTCTAATTTGCCATTCTAATACATGTGTAGGTCAATCTTCTGCCTGGGGTGTTTCCTCCCCAAGTTGCTCGCTGAACCTTATGGCGGTGAGGCAATCGCTCCTACCCCCAAACAAAACCATAAGATAAAAAAGATAGACTACTAATGATCTACTGAGAGGAAGGGAAATGGTCAAATTCGGCATCGAATTCGTCCCAAAAGAGCCCTATTGGAAGATAATCTATTATGTTATTCAAGCTGAAAGAAGAGGTTTTGACTATCTCTGGATAACTGACCACTTTAACAATCGCAACGTCTACGTCACCCTCACTACGGCAGCGATCTACACAAACAAAATCACATTTGGACCTGGAGTAACCAACCCCTATCTCATCAACCCTGTGGTAACTGCCCAAGCCATTGCCTCATTAAATGAGTTGGCTCCGGGAAGGGTGGTTTTGGGCATTGGTGCTGGAGATAAGACGACGCTGGATTGTGCTGGTGTGGAGATGCTGAAGCCACTCACGGCGGTTCAAGAAAGCATTAAGATCATCAGAAGGATGATGGATGGGGAAAGCGTTGTTTTTAAGGGCGACGTATTTAGGATGACAGGTGCCAGGTTTCTCTTTAAGCCAAGAGGAAAAATCCCCATCTATGTGGGGGCTCAAGGACCCAAAATGCTTGAGTTGGCTGGTAGGATAGGTGATGGAGTTTTGATAAACGCCTGTCACCCCAAGGACATAAAGTACGCCGTGGATTGTGTGGGGAAGGGTGTAACCGAGGCTGACAAGAAATTGACAGACGTGGACGTGGCTGCCTACACATCCTTCTCAGTGCATGAGGATCTCAAGAAGGCTACAAAAGCTGCAGTACCAGTTGTCTCCTTTATTGTTGCCGGTAGCCCAAGCGTAGTGTTGGAGAGGCATGGCATCAACCTGAAAAAGGCAGAGGAGATTCGAGAGGCCTTGAAAGCTAGTGATTGGGTTCGAGCCTTCGGTTTGGTTTCCCCAGAGATGATCGAGGCCTTTTCAGTCTGCGGTGTACCTGACACGTGCATCGAGCGTATCAATCAACTTCTCAAATCTGGCATTTCCCAATTCGTTGTGGGTTCACCGATAGGACCTAACGTTCGGCAGGCCATCAACCTCATAGGTGAAAAGATCATTCCTCACGTTAAACTATGAGTGAAGCGCAAAATCTGGTCATCAAGTCCTGGTCAAATTCATAATCCAGCCACACAAAACATCATACAACCCTTGAAATTCTTCGAAAAGCTACATGACATCCGATTGGCTCGATGTGGTTCTTCCTTTTTTCATGAGCGCCTTTTCCTTGCGTTTTCCTCTTCAATCATCCATGAGATGCGTGTCTATGTAGAACCGGAAACCGAACCTGATATTTCCTTGATCACTCGCTGTTTGGTTGAAGGTGATTTGAGGGAGCAGTAAATTTAAATGTGGTATTTGAGAAATGCTCACAGTCATGGAGGCTACGTGTTGAGGCTGTCGAGGGTTCAATGTGTTTCTCTGATTCTAATAGTGCTAGCCTCGCTGATAGCGAGGCTCTCCATTCCAGCGTCTTCCGAAAATGCTTGGGTGCAGGTGAAGATCAGAACGATAAATCTTAACAAAGAGCCCATAGCCAACATGACCGTTGAGGTTTACAACGCAACAAAGGACCCGGAAGCCTTCATTATGAGAGAGAAGACCAATCAAACGGGATGGGTGGAGTTCGAGCTTCCCAATGGCACTCATTACTCGTTTAAAGCCTTCTGGAAGGATGTGCAGGTGGGTAGCCTCCCAAAACGACACATCACATCAAACGTCACGATAGGCAATTTCAGCTGTAGCCTTGCCCACGTCAAGGTGCTGGTCACAGATGAGCGCAATGCTCCACTGCCCTACATTGACATAACCTTAACGTATAATTATTCAACGAAAAACAAAGAGAAGCGTTCAGAAGAAACTTCATTTATTTCGAACGAAACCGGCACCATAGTTGCGCCTAATATGCTCATTAACGCTAGCTATGCCATCGAAGCCCGACGCTATGGTTTCCTCTTTAATAGAACCCTGGTACCAGACTTAAACCAGCTGTTGAAGGGTGGTTGGGTAAACATCACTATAACATGCCCAACGTACACTTTGTTTATTCACGTGGTGGACTCCGTCAAGCTTCCAATACCAAGGGCTCAGGTCCAGGTTTTCGAATGGAATGGTAACGTTCTTACTCAATCGGGAAACACCAACGACCGGGGAAGTATCACCTTCAACTGCACATTTGGAAAATACAAGATCAGGGTACACGGTTACAGTACTGAACTAAAAAGTAGGCTTCTTTTGAATGAAACCTTTGTGAACCTCATCGAAGATCGATTATTCTTCTTAATCAATTGTAAGATACTCAATGTGGCTCCCTCTGTGGTGGTTATCGATTATTTTGGTCAACCCATCCCCAACGCTATGGTTGAAGTGGAGCGAAAGGTTGAGCAAAGGTGGGTGAAGATTGAGCCTCCGAGAAAAACAGACGCATATGGGACGGCTTCTCTTCCCAAGATTGGGGGTGATTATCGAATTTCCGTGTATGTGATGGGAGAGCTCTATGGAACTAGAACCCTATACTTGGATGAGACGAAGGTCGTCATGTTTAAGATGGACACATACATAATGGTTGGCGGGCATCCCCTCAAAACCAGCCAGCTGATCACATATGTTTTGCTGAGCCTATTAATCACCTTCTCGGGCCTAGCCTTAGGATACAAGGGGCTCATAAAAACTATTATGAGAAAGAAAACGGTATCTTAGAAACTTCCAGCAACAGTAAAAGTTTGCCATGGTGCGTCACGTAAACAATTCATGTTTAATAGCTTGAATCCCTCAAATTTGGGTGTTCTGTGATGTTTTTTTATAACGCCCACTGTATGGGAGAAAAAGTTTATAACGCCCACTGTCTTTTACTATAAATTGATTAACAGACACCAACTCCCATGAAAAGTCTCATCTTAAATTGGGGTTGTGCTCGGGTTGGCTGGAGTACAGTATTGTTATCCGAAATGTAAATTGTTTCGATGCGGCAAAAATGCCATTATGTTCCGTGGGAACAGGGTGTGGTGCCGATGGACAGAAGAGGAATGCGAAGTATCCAATTGTAGCTATGCCACATGCATAAAACGGCGGTTACTGCCAAGGGGCATCTGCGGCGAAACCGTGAAGCGGAAAACCACTGAAAGAGAGCCTGAAGAAGCTATAGGACCCTCAGTGAAACTCCGAGGAAGGGCTTTCAGAAAAATAGGTGAAAAAGAAATCTTTTAGCAACAAGTTTTGGTCGCACATTGATTCATTGTTACAAATCTACAGAGAGAATCGCTCGGAAGATGGTCTGAACAAGGCTAATAATCACAAACAAATTCAGGATGTGAAACGGCGACGCAGACACTTCCGTTACTAGTAGAAATTGTGAAATGAGGCTGGAAATTCTTTGGTAGATCAATTATTTGGCGGGTATGCGTTTCACGACAGGCGGTCTTATCTTTTTCAGGACGCGGTAGCCGCAGTAGGTGCACTTCACACCACCCCCACGCATTTCAAGGTCCTCGGATGGCACTTTGGCACCGCACTTAACGCATTCGTAAACAATACCACGCGTAGGCTTCTCAGACATATGTTATGCCTCTAAACCTGATAAACTGGTTCCATGTATTTTTAAGTGTTTTTCATGGGTTCCAACCTTATGATATTTTGTTATATAGCTTAATTTATTATTGCCAGTCTCTTAGCTAGGCATATCAGGAGGGCTTTGCCTACAACGCTACCTATGAACACGATTATGGCAGAGTGGTTAGGCAGTATAGACATCTGAGTGGTGGGGTGTGGCTGTAAAAGTTTTTCTTACACACTTTGGGCATAATATGAAGCTTAACCCCGTTTCGGTGAATTTTACCTCCGCTTTCTTGGCCATTTAATCACAGCCAGGGCTCTCATGTATATTACATTGATAGTATATATGACGTCCGGGGAGATGCGTTGATGGCCGCGCGCGGGATGAGGGCGAAAATTAGCTTAAAATCGCCTGGGCAAATTGTTGGTTATCGGTTGGTCACAAAGGGTATTGAAGAAATGGCTGACTATGCTGAGAACATGGCCAGAGAAACATTGGGGATAAAAGATGAGGAGTACTCATCCCATCAGGATATTTTAGAAGGGCTATTCGAGTTTAATGAATTGATTCAAAATATATCTGATAAAACCATGAAAGCCCGCTTGATTGGGGACATAAAACTAGCTAATAACGTTATTGAGACGGCAAGGCTAGCTAATGAGACAGAAAGAGAACTGGTCAAGAAGATATTGGAGGAGGTGAGTAATATCAACGTTGCGGTCGCCCTAAAGTCGATAGCTTGGAGCTTAAGGCAGATAGCAAGGATGTGCGACGTGATTACAGAGATCACAGTAAATACGATTCTCGGTACATCAAGTGAAATCTGTAGGCTTGAAAGATTATGACAAAGCAATCCTTCTGTTAGAGGAGTTAAATCTTATTTTGCCCAAACTACAAAAGAAAAATAATGAAATTAGTGATAAAGATCTTTTAGCGAGTATAAAGGTGAATGTTTCTATTGGCGCGGGAACGAGCAAGAATCGCGATTCGACAGATGGTTATTGAGGACCTTCCTGAGGTTTGGCACATTGGGGAGAAGGTATTCATCCCCTCGACATCCCCCTATACCTATCGAACCTGGAATGTGAATGAACTCGTTTCTTACTTCTATGGTGACCCAGAATTGTGTTTGGTGGCTGAGGATAGCACCACTCAAAAGATAGTGGGTTTTGCCCTCGGGATGATACTAAAGCGACCCTATTCCCCATGGACATATGGATACTTCGTGTGGTGCGGAGTACGGAAGACCCATCAAAAAAGAGGGGTGGGCTATCGCCTTTACCGGGAATTGGAGAAGCGATTTAAGGAGAAGGGGGCCCGCATCGCCATGGCCGACGTCGAAGGAACCAACGAAGCAGCAATAAAATTCGTTAAAAAGCTCGGGTTTAAAGAGGCTCAAACCTATGTTTGGCTATCTAAAAACTTGGAGCAGGAGCAGATTTAACGACATATAATGTCGTCGGGGCGACTTATATCCATGTGCGTTTTATCTCCCTCATGACATCGAAATGCGGGTCATCGGAAAGCACTTTGGCCCTTTTCATTGTGGCTGTCGTGGCAATGATGCAATCACCCATCGGTACATTTCTATATCGACACTTGAGCAATCCAGCTTCCCTAGCGATGTCCTGATCTAAGTCTTGAATTTGTAGTCCGCTTCTTATTAGTAATAGATGACGAGCCTCTGCCTCTTCCTTCCCTCTTTTTTCACAAGTGATCCTAACAACCTCGCCGATAACTATGGTGGGCAGTATCCCCTTTTGGCGTTCGGTAAGTTCCCTCAACCTTTTAGACGTTTTACGCTTTGTTTCCGCATCATCCGAATAGAAATGTTCAATAAGGAATCGGGTGTCCAATACCTCAGCCAAGCTAGTACTCCTCTCTGAGTCTCTCGATCTCCTGCTTAATCTCCTCCACCTTCCCAAACTTCGCGTCAACGCCAGCCAATTCCTCAAGCTTGGGGATCACCTTGAAAAGCAATCCCTCTTCCATGGCTTCCACCACCAGCTCATCCCCCTCCCTTATTCCATATTTCTTTCTAAACTCTATAGGAATTGTGGTTTGACCTCTCCTCGTCACCTTTACAATGAAACGCATACATCACACCTGAAACGTAAGAAGACGTAGTACTACTTATAAACTTATTCCTACAAACAAATGCTATAGGATTAAACGCTGGAAATAGGCGTGCGCAGTGTCGCTGTTAACCCTCATATTCTATCATCGTACATCAACTGAATACCAGCTTTACTTCCATAACCTTCTATCCTCTTTGTGAGGTTCAAGATGACAAACCCCATGGCCTTTACCTTATTATCCACCCTGACGAAAATATCGTCACCTGCATCCTTAAGAATTCCTTCCTAGGCTGCTCAACCCCACGTCAAGCAAATAGCCTTAAGAATAAAACCCCACTCTCAAGGCTTCCTTTTCCATCTTAAGCCACCCTCTTCACTACATCAGTAAAGAACGCCGTCACTATAGAACCCTCCTCACTTAAAATCTTCGTCGCAACAAGCAAAGATTTCTCTGTTATAGGGGGTTCAATGGTTTGAATTTACCACTACGTCATTTCTTAAGACTGAAAGGGTTTGATTTGTGTGTTTTGATGGGGGTGAGCATGTTTTCAGATGAATTCGACCCTTGCAAAATTGGCTGTTTCGGATCAATCTAAAGTTATTTTAGGATAGAGTCCTCTGACGTATTGGGGTGAGAGGTTGTCCTATTGTGGGAGGTGCGGAGCCAAGTTGCCTGAAGGGCGCGAGGTTTTGCTCATCCTGTGGTGCTCCTGTGGGCAAGGTAGTGAGAGAGGATTTCTCGGTCTCGGCGGAAGACCTCATCAAAAGGGTTAAGGAGTTGATCCACGAGGGAAACGTGACGAGGATCATCGTGAAGGACGAGAGGGGAAAAACCCTTCTAGAGATACCAGCGACGGTTGGAGTTATAGGGGTTATTCTGGCTCCATGGATGGCAGCGCTCGGAGCCATCGCCGCATTAGCCACAAACTGCACCATAACAGTTGAGAGAAAGGAATAGGCAGGCTCAAGCGCCCAAGAAGAGAAGAAATACTTGCAGTAGGCAGGATAGCTTAGATCATCTACTTTATGCTCATCTTAACAGTAATGATTGCCCCCGTCCCATAGCTCTCGTAAATTCAGATTTGACTTACCAACCATTTTCTGAATAATCATCATATAGGGACAACTTTACTCGGGAAAATGGATAATGCCACACCCATGCAGCGTTTAAATCGGGTTTTCAGCCTCTGAAAGAACTATTTTTACTTTGCCTCGTCTCCTGGGCTCCTCCGCAAAGATGGGCAGTATCGCCGTTGTTGATAGACCGATCGCTGAGTTTACGAAGAAGGGCACTCCATATCCCGACAATGCAAAGCCCCCGATCATCAAGGTCTGAAACCTATATATGTCGTAAAGATAAGTCGACATCACAGGACCCAGGATATCCCCCATGTAAAAGAGGCCCGGTAGAGGCCGAAGAGCCTGCCCCTTGCCTCCTCAGGCACAATATCCGCTCTTAACGCCTGCATCGCGGGCATGTTTATGTTGAATCCCAGGCTCCGCAACGCGAGGAAAAACGTGGCTTGGTTCAAATCTAAACTGAGAGGTAGAACCATCCCGGCGAGGCGGGAAGATATCCCACCAATCCCTATCACAGGTTTCCTCCCAAGCCTATCCGAGATACGCCCCCCAATCCAGCTTGCTAGAAGGCCTATGAAGCCGGAGAGGCTGATGATGAAGCCAATAAGAACTGGTTCGGCCCCGAATTTGTCCCGATAAAATAAGACGCTGATTGGCATGACAAAGCCTAGGGCGATCCCGTTTGCAAAGGCGCACAGGAAGAGGATCTTTAGCGATCGGGATATCGGTATCGGAACGCTCTTCCTCTTCTTGATCGCGGGTAAACCAAGGGGTGGCCTGGTAACCCTTCTTCCCTCCTTGATCTTCCAAGCTACCAGCATCATAGCTAGAGCGGCGAGCGCCGCATCAACGAAGTATGGCACCCTATAACTATCTACAAGGCTGAGCCTTGTCGATGAGGCGAACTGACTGGATCGCACTCCGAAGGCAGGTCCGAGGCTTCTCCCTATCATTCCGCACACCGTGACAAACCCCGTGGCTTCGCCTCTCCTATCTTCGGGTGTGTGGTCAATCACTAATGCCTCAGCTGGGAGTGTGGCAGCCGCTGTTACCGCACCATTAAGGGTTCTTATGAGCAGGAGCCAATGCCAAGAAGGCACCAAACCTGTCAACGTCCCGAAGATGACATCACCAAGCAAACCCCATAATATGACTCTCTTCCTTCCCATTTTATCGGAGAGGCCCCCTAGCTTCGGTGCTAGCATAGCTGAGGTGAACATGAAGCTTGAGGTGAACAGGCCGATGGACGCCACGGAGGCACCTAAAGACATGGCGTAGTTGGGAAAGTAGGAGTAGGGTAAGGTTTTTTCCTAAATGAATATATGTTCAAATGTTTAGAGCTATCCTACCAAAAGCAAGTTATATACGGTCTAACTCTAAATTCAACCCCCATTTTTGTCGCCAATTCACTCACTTTGCTGATATCCACCTCAGGGATGGTCACAGCCGTTATCTCTAGGTTAAGTTCTCCCTTGGCTTTTTGGATAAACTCTAAAATGCTCTCAAAGACATCTCCAAACTCCGGCCTACACACGTGATTGTAGGTTTCTCTATCGTGAGCATTCAAACTGACACTCACCATATCGACACCAGCCTCCCTTAGCTCCTTAACCACCTCCCTATTCCTGTTAAGTAGACACCCCTGACCATTCGTATTAATCCTAACCACCTTCCTCGCATGCCTCTTTATCCACCTGGTAATTTCTAAGACACAATCCAGCCTTTCAAGGGGCTCCCCAAATCCGCAAAAAACAATTTCTCTCCAATTTTTTCTGTTGATAACCTTCTGTAGTTCCATGATGATTTCGTCACTGGACGGTTCCTTAAGCAGTTTTAGGTTGAATCCCTCTATACCATTCTTGAACTTTCCAAAGCAGAAATAGCAGCGATTGGAACATCGATTCGTTATGTTTAGATATAGGTTGTCACCAAACCAATATATGACGCTCGGCCTTTTCTTGACGAGGGGCATGACCACATTCCACCCTCTATCTCCAACGTTAAATGCGTCCATTCTCTTATCTGTTTCATAAACTCGTCATGTGTTGAATGGAAAATTCGATGTTTGCGGTATCGGGAAGATTAACATACCTTTCTTCGTGATGGTTTGAAGTCCACCATTGTGACTGAAGGCAATACCAAGTCTTTCATGGTTAAGAGGCCTGATGGGGCCTCGAGAACTCTTGGGATCAGGTTTACAACGATGGCTGCGGTGGCGATATCCCCAGGTATTTCCGGTTCATTCCTCCAATGGACGGTTGGCTCGCCCTCTATATCCACATCTTCGTAACCCTTCACATCCACTTCTGCTATCAGCTTCACCAATATGAACTCTCTGCTACCTATGTATCCTCTTCCGTAACCTTTTATGCCCGCAACATGCCCCCTCTTTATATCAAAGAACTGGGTTTTCATGTGTTTTTTGGCAATTGTGGGCTCTTGACCCTCCTCCACCTTGTCCAACCTTACTCCGAGCATGGAGGCCAGCAGCAATACCGATTCAGCATAACCCACATGCGCGGTTATCTCTCCTCGCACAATTTTCTCTTTAAACTCCCCAGGGGTCATGCCTAAACCGATCTTCTTCTGGAACGAATATCTTCGTTTGGCCGCGTCAAGGCACAATGTGGCTTTTATTCTCGTGACCTCGGCGCAAACCGTTGAGAGGAATGCGAGAAGGGAATCGAATCGATAGCCAGGGCTAATTCCTGTTCCAACTATGGTGACATCTCTTCTTTTCGCCATCTCGTCGATTAAGACGGAAAGGTCTGGGTATCGGTACCAGGGATACGCCAAGGTCTCGCACGTTGAGATCACGCTTGCACCTGCATTAATACAATTGATCAGCTCAGGGTACACCTGGTCAAGGTAGGTTCTGGTGGCGTGTAGGACAACATCGGGCTTGACCTCTGAAAGCACCTTTTCCGCGTCACTTGAAACCTTCACTCCTATGGCCTTTCCTAAGCCTGCGACTTCACCAAGGTCCTTACCCACCTTCTCGGGGTCGATGTCTATGGCGCCTGCGACTTCCAATCCCCTCTTTTTGAGAGCAACCTTGGTGATAAGCCCCCCTATGGGACCAACTCCACAGACTACAACACCGACGTCTTCTGGCATAAGCCCACCTCCTGATCCATTATGATTTGCGTTTTGCGATGGATAAGGCGGCTATGATGAGAAAGGCGATGCCAGCCCAGAACCCACTGCCTGTCAAGAACCAGACCACAAGGGCAACGATGGCAGCGGGCAGAAGGAAGAACAAAACCTTCGCAATGAACACGATGATCATGAGGCCCACTACCAAAAGGATCAGCAGCCCGGCTAAATCCAAAGGGAAAGACACACTACATCCTCCCTTGATCATTAAACGGCAGGTTCTCAGTAATTAAAAGTTTTGATAAATTCAAGTGTTGAAGGGAACATGAAGGAAGTGAAGGAAGCCATCGACTATGTGCGTAAAGAAGTTGCATACGAATCGTAAAGAGACGCAAGATCCCATGAAACCTCTTTACATAGAGGATATATAGGATGTTGATTTTGATTGAGATGTGTTTATGTGTACACACAAGCGCTAGACCCCGTCTAATAGGCGCTGCTTGCTAAATTTGGAGACAAACTTGACAGCATGCCCAATCACGCAGTAATAGAGTTCCAGGAAACGATGGAGCTGAAGGATGGATTAATCGTCGTTCTTCGAGACAAACAGGAGAAATTTTGGAAAAGCGAACAGTAGGGTAAGGGAAAACCAAGACTTTAGAGCCCGACCTGGCCTCACGTGCTTGTGCACATCTTGGTTGTACTTTACTCTTCTGGTTTGGACAGTCGAGCTGGATATAGCAATAGCTTTAAATTTAGGCTCTCAAATTGTGGGAGTGGTGGAAGTGGAGAAACCGTTCGGGTGGATAGTAAGGGCAGGATTACCCTTCCGATTGGTGTGAGGAAAATCGTGGGTAGGAGTGTCTTTAAAGTGGAGCTAGCTGGTAAAGACACTATTATTCTCAGGGTTTTTGAAGATCGACGTGAGCTTGTGGAGAAGGTGAGGGACATCAAGCTCGTGGGCGATAAAGAAAGAGCACATATAGATGCCGCTACGGTGAAGGACTATTATGGCGGGGTTAAACATTGAGGATCGTGGACGCTGACATTCTCTCTTACGCCTTATATGATGAGAGCCCAGCCCACACCCATGCAAAGTTTGTCCTAAATCTATCTCTTCCCATCATGGCACTTTACTTCAATATTTCCCTTATATCGTCTATTAGGTTCTTTGTCTCCTTTATTCTTCTTTCATTCTCTTCGATTGGTTCGCAGTAGTTACCGTAGAAGCATGCCCCATGTAACGCTACTTCTCTGGTCATATATCTCTCTAATAGCTTCCTATCCTTAACCTCAGGATACGTCTCCGCCATTTTCGTCAACATAATTCTAGCCTCTCTAGTTGAACTAGGCTCAATTTTCATTCTTCCTAGCGTCAATGCTGCTATGGCTCTAAATGTAGCGCACCACGCCTTTTCGGCGCCCTCCCTGAACCTACCCAGCTCCCCCTTTTCCCATCTACCCAGCTCCTCCAGAGCCGCCCTATACATTTCTTCGGCGTCATCAAGCAACTCTTTAATCCTCGCCTCGCTCATAGTGTTCATCCCTCACCCAATGGCGTTTAAGGCTAAGTTATTATTCTCCAATCAGAATATTTATTCCATTTGGAGATCACCCGTGATGTAAGAGCCTAAGCCATTTTTCACGCGGTCTTCACAGATTCTGCTTATGTAAGTGGCCCGCATCACGCACTGTTCCTTCAATAACAAACTTGTAGCGTTTAAATTTCTGCACTTCACCCCTAAACATTCGATTTATTTTCCATGCTAAGCCCCTTAGAAACAAAAATGGGAGGCATACGTTCGGAGGTTGGGGTATGCTTGAAATAACGGATGCTCTGAGAGAGGAAGTAGAGAAGAACTTGGAACGCGCTAAAAAATTTTTATTAGACATGGTTAAGCATCCTAAAAAACTTGACAGCATACCCAATGAGGCAGTAATGGAGTTCCAGGAAACGATGGAGCTGAAGGATAAGTTAATCGTCGTTCCTCGAGATAAAAAAGGAAAAATCGTGAAAGAGCAAACAGTAGAATAAGAGAAACCCAGAAACTTTTGGAGCCCCGGGCGGGATTCGAACCCGCGACCTACGGCTTTCTCTGCTCAAACCTACGAGGCCGTTGCTCTACCGCTGAGCCACCGGGGCCCCGTTAATATT
>LIHJ01000039.1 GCA_001399805.1 Candidatus Bathyarchaeota archaeon BA1 | reverse complement strand
GCGAATGCCTTTAGTAGGACCGCCACGTTTCCGTAGAATCCCTTGATTTTCCCAATGCTGTCGGGCTTATCATAGTCTAGGTAGTAATGTTTACCATCGAAGGCGATCCTGGGAACTGGCAGAAATCTTTCCAGCTCCTCAGACACCCCCACAGGACCTGCTCCGGGTCCTCCCCCGCCATGGGGGGTTCCGAACGTTTTGTGTATGTTTATGTGAACAATGTCGAATCCCATGTCTCCGGGTCTCACCTTCCCAAGGATGGCATTGAGGTTTGCCCCGTCGTAATACAGCAGTCCACCCGCCTCGTGAACGACCTTGGCGATTTCCTCGATGTCTTTCTCGAAAATTCCAAGGGTGTTAGGGTTTGTTAGCATCAGCCCAGCGGTGTGTTCTGAAACAGCAGCCTTCAGCGCCTCGAGGTCAACGCAACCATTCTCGTCAGAGGGAACCACCACGATCTTGAATCCTGCCATGGCTCCACTCGCAGGGTTTGTGCCATGCGCCGAGTCGGGCACGATGAGCTCAGTTCTCTTTTCCAGTTCTTGGTTGAATCTGTGATGTGCCCGCATGATTAGGGTTCCTAGGAGTTCTCCGTGGGCACCAGCGGCTGGCTGCAAGCTCACCTCATGGGTTCCGGTGATTTCCGCCAGCCATCGAGACAGTGTATACAAGATTTCTAGGATGCCTTGAACCGTTCGTTCGTCTTGATACGGATGAATCGAGGTTATCGTAGGCAGTCTCGCGAGGATTTCGTTGACTTTGGGGTTGTATTTCATCGTGCAGCTTCCCAGCGGGTAGAATCCCAGATCGACACCGTAATTCATTTGGGACAAACGGATGTAGTGTCGTAAAACCTCCACCTCTGAAAGCTCCGGCAATTGTGGAGGCGTTTTCCTCCACAACTTCTTTGGCAAGCCAGCCCTTATATCGCCTACTGTACGTTTGATTTCCTCTTCCACCCCAGGTACAAGGTGGCCCCTTCGGCCCGGCTGCCCCAGTGTGAAAATAACTGGCTCATTCCAGCGAGCTTGCCTAAACATCTAGGATCCCTCCCTCAAGACTTCCTTCAAGGCTTGGGCGAGGCGATCGATCTCCTCCTTAGAGTGTATCTCTGTGACGCAGTAGAGGGCGGTTTCGCCTAGCTCGGGAAACTCCCTTGTGATATCTTTTCCTCCATGAACTTGACGTTGCAGAAGCCCTTCGTGCACCTCCCGAACGGTTTTTCCCGCTCCATCAAAGTTCATCGTGAACTCCTTGAAGTGCACCGACTTAAACATGGGAACCTTCACTCCTTCTATTTCCGTCAAGAGTTGCATGGCGTAACGCGCTTTACTCATGATGGTCTCCCCTAACTCCCTCAAGCCCTGAGGCCCAAGCAAGGCTAAGTAAACTGCGGCCGCGACGGCGCACAGGGCTTCGTTAGAGCAAACGTTGGATGTCGCTCGTTCTCTTCTAATGTGTTGCTCCCTAGTTTGCAGAGCCATACAGAACCCCACCCTCTTTCCGTCTAAAGTGGTGGTCATGCCGATCACGCGGCCGGGCATCTGTCGAATTAACGTCATGTCGTCTCGGCAAGCGAATATGCCGAGCAACGGTCCTCCATAGTTCATGGGGTTTCCGAGGGGCTGTCCCTCACCCACCACGATGTCCGCCTCATACTCACCGGGCGGTTCCAAGACGCCTAGCGAGGTGGGGTCGACTCCAACGATATACAGTGCTCCGTGGTCATGGGCTTCTTCGGCGATGTCCTCAACCTGCGTTTCGATGAAGCCAAGATACGTTGGGTTTTCGATATACACAGCGGCGCTGTTTTCCGAGATCTTCGCTTTGAGGTCTTCCAAGTCGAGCTGTCCAGTCTCTGAATCATAACCCACCGGTTTGATGCGTAATCCTGTGGGCTCGACATACGCTCGGAGTGTTGCAGCCCTTTCGGGGTGAATGATTTTTGGAACGAGTGCCTCGGTTCGATGGGTCAACCGAGAGGCCATGCGAACGGCTTCGCCTAGTGCAGAGGACCAGTCATACATGGAGCAGTTAGCCACCTCCATCCCAGTGACTTCGCAGATCATGCTTTGATATTCGAAAAGGGCTTGCAACATCCCCTGAGAAATCTCCGGCTGGTATGGGGTGTACGAGGTAAGGAATTCTGCCCGTTGGGTGACAGCTTCCACGACTACGGGCACGTAGTGGGGCCAGCAACCCGCGCCTAAGAACATGGGCATGTCTTTTTGGGTCCTGTTCTTCGATAAAAGGGCTTCAACGCGTTTCCTCACCTCATGTTCTGTCGCTGGCTTTGGGAGATTCAGCCTCCTCCTCAGCCTAAACCTTTGGGGAACATCCACGTAAAGCTCCTCCATACTCTTGATCCCGATCTGCCTCATCATTTCCTTCTTCACTTCCGGAACAGAATTCGGTATATAGGGATGGACAAAGGACTCAGCCATGGGCTTTCACCTAGAACTAAGGTAATCTTAGATTCCTTTCTTTAAGCGTTGTTCATCCCATTTAAGTAATTTTGATTGTGATGAAGAAAAGGAAGAAATTCTTCTAGCTTAGTCATCATGTTTATGGGTCTAACACGACTGGCACAAGCAAGTTAAAACGCCCGAGTAGAATCTGCTCGCAGGCGTAGCCTCAAAACTTGTTGTCCTTTTCTTCGGCAAACCGCGGTTGTCCCGTTCTATTACCCATAGACTCTACTATAGCTATTCCCTCTGACTTTATGCACACGCCTTCCACCGTATCCTTTCGTATCCATGTTATACCTAAATTCGTGTCAACTATTAACTCGGGCTCTTTAAATTTAGAGAGGTTGCCAAGGTTGCAGACTTTCACCTTCGCGCATATGCGCCCCATTTCCCGCGCCTACCCTTGATCAAGTCGAAGAGGCTTGTAAAGTTTCGTGAATCTTATAGAGGAGAACCGTTATAATATTAAGTAGGGTTGACCTTAGAGGAAGTGGGTCAATTAGAAAGCGTATAAGGGATTAGGCAATGAGGCTGGACTATAAGGAGATGTTAAAGCGTGCGTATTCGCAGCTTCCTCCCAAGGTGTTTGAGTGGAAACGTTTCGAGGTTCCTAAGCCTCATTGCTCTATTATTGGCATGCGGACCATCTTTCATAACTTTAAGGAGATTTGTGACACCCTCAATCGAGACCCGCATCAAGTGTTGAGGTTTCTCTCTAGAGAGATGGCTACCGCCGGAAACATGAATAGGGTGCGAGCGATCTTCCAGGGGAAGTTTCCCTCCGACACTCTCGAGCGACTAATCAAAAGATACTCCGACGAATTTGTAATATGCCCCATTTGTAAGCGTCCGGACACAAAAATCGTAAAAGAGAGACGCTTCCATTTCCTAGTATGTGAGGCGTGCGGGGCAAAGTCATCTATAAGACCCGTATAAAAGTGCTCTATCTTGGAAGTCTACGTGAACATGCGAAAGTGGGGTCGGTGCGTGCTTCTCGCGACTTGTGACGCTGAACTGCTGGGGAAGATCCTTAGGGAGGGCAAGATCGTTTTTGAGGTGCGGGAAGAATTTTTCAAAGGGTCAAAGGTGAGCGTTGACGAGGCCATCGACCTCATGAAGCAGTCCACAATCGTGAACATGGTTGGACAAAACATCGTTGGGAAGGCCATCGAGAGGGGGCTCATTCACCCTGAGGCAGTGTTGAGAATTTCAGGTGTCCCTCACGCACAAATCGTCAAAATGTAGGAGAAGATGTCGCTGAGGTGTATCTTTGGGTAAAAAGAAGGTCATTAGCGAGGAAGAAATCAAGGATATGGTTCTTCCAGTTGCAAATGATGTGCTCTGCATAGCTGTGCGGCTCCTAGGTTTTGACAGGGTTTTGGTGAAGTGTCAGGATGGTCACGAACGCCTCTGTCGGATTCGAGGCAAGATGAAGAGAAAGGTTTGGATAAGGGAGGGGGACGTGGTTCTCGTTTCTCCATGGGACTTCCAATCTGACAAAAGAGGAGACATTATCTGGCGATACACGAAGGGTCAAGCTGACTGGCTGAGAAGGAACGGATACATCACCATTTCGTAAGAGGCTGGTGGGTCTTTTAGCGCGCGCTAAAAGTTCAGAGCCCTCCTCACCCAGCATTATGGCACTCCAATGCTGGTTCTCTCCTTTATCTAGGCTTTTTCCATAAAGGACAAAGTCAAACCCCTTTTAAACAACGGTGACGTAAATTAAATGAGAACTGGTATAACTATGGGAAGTAAAGCCACGCGTGAAAAAGGTATGAGAAAGCGCTTAGAACGTCGGCTTCGGGTAGTGGAAAAGAGGGATAGGATGTTAATTAAAGACTTTTCGTCTGATCGAGCAGTTTTAGAAGAGGTTTTTGATCGCTCCACGCTCATGACCGTCTACAATCTTTTGAATGATGGGACGATTGATGAGATTTATGGGGCTGTGAAAGCTGGGAAGGAAGCTCGAATTTACTGGGGTAGAGACCCCGATGGGAAGGAGCTCGCCATCAAGATCTACCTCACGGTTTCAGCTGAGTTTAGGAAGGGCATGCTCCCCTACATCGAAGGAGACCCACGATTCGCTCATATTCGGCGAGACACCCGTTCTCTCGTTTACGCTTGGGCTCAGAAGGAGTTCAAGAACCTACAACGTGCCCTCGATGCGGGGGTTAGGGTTCCCAAGCCTATTGCCGTTGAAAAGAACGTGCTGGTCATGGAGTTTATCGGAAAAAACGGGGTTAGCGCCCCCCTCATGATGGAAATCTTCCTCAAAAACCCCCAGCAAGTTTATCGTCGACTTCTAACTTTAGTGAAGAAGCTGTATCAAAAGGCAGAACTCGTGCATGCAGACCTAAGCGAATACAACATCATGATATGGAGGGGTAAGCCCATCTTGTTTGACGTTTCACAAGCCGTAACTTTAAAACATCCCATGGTTGATCGATTCCTGCAAAGAGACTTAGAAAATCTATATTGGTACTTCAAGGGACTGAACGTGGACGTGTTGTCGGTGGAGGAAATGTACAGGAGGGTTACGGGTGGCGGGGATTAGCGTATACGTTAAGATTCCGCGAGATCGCATTGGGGCGCTGATAGGTCCTAATGGCCGCGTAAAGGAAAACATCGAGAAAAGGCTCTCAGTGGAGCTTCAAATCAATAGTGAAACCGGCGATATCACCATCACATTAAACCCCAACGCGCAAGACCCCTCCCTTCTCTTTAGGTCCAAGGAGGTAATCACGGCCATTGGAAGGGGCTTTTCACCCGAACGTGCCTTTAGACTGCTCAAGGAAGATGAGGCCACGCTAAAGGTTATTGATCTGCGAGATGTTGTGGGGAGATCACCATCAGACATAAAGCGGTTAAAAGGTAGAGTCATCGGGAAAGAGGGGAAAACCAGAAGGATCATAGAGGAATTGACTGGCGCTAGCATCTCTGTGTATGGACATACCATCTCTATCATCGGGAACATGGATCAAGCTGAAGCGGCGGGGAAAGCGGCCCAGATGTTGATGAGGGGAAGCCAACACAGCACCGTATACCGTTTCCTGCATAAAAAAAGGAGAGAGTTAAAGAAAAAGAAGATGGAGCTATGGGAGACTAGAATGCCTTCATGAGGTTAAGGTTATGATTTATAAAATCGCACCACATGGTCAAGATAAGGAACTGTGAGATGTTCATTTTTGCCATATTAAACTCAAAAATAAAACGAAATAAAATTAAAATAGAGAGAAAACTACAAATTGATGTGTTCATATGCTATCAGACTCTAATGAATTTTCATCAGTTTCCGCTAGTGGTTCTATAGAAAAAGCCATAGCAGAACGTTGTACTCTAATACCAAGAGGGGCGACTGGGCAGTGGTAACCTTTGAAAAAATCAGCCCCGCCGACTTTTTCTACCGTAACCGAGACATAGCTGGCTTCACTAACCCGACTAAGGCGGTCTTTTCGTCGGTGAGAGAGCTTATGGAAAACGCCCTAGACGCCTCAGACTCGACGCACATACTCCCTGAAATCTATATACGATTATCCGATGAGGGTGGATCAAGTCCTGAGGCCGCCATTTATAGGTTGAGGGTTATGGATAATGGATCAGGTATACCCGCCCGCCATATACCGGCGGCGTTCGGCCAGGTTTTGTTTGGCTCAAAGTTCAAGCTGAAACAAGCTCGAGGAACCTTTGGCCTCGGAGGAACAATGGCCATTCTGTACGGACAAATCACTACCCATAAGCCTGCTTATGTTGCCTCAAGCACAGGTACGTCCAAGATTTACGAGTACCAGCTAATGATAGACATTCAAAGTAACCGTCCTCTCATTCTAGATCGTAAAATTCGCGTGAACAAGGATCGATGGCACGGGACAGTAGTTGAATTTTGCCTAGAGGGGGACTACGTTAGGGCTATGCCCAAGATTTTAGAATACTTGAAACAGACCGCGTTGGTAAACCCCTACGCTAACATCGCCTTTGTCGATCCTAAGGGACGCCTATACAAGTTCACCCGCGTCACCACCAAAATGCCTCCTCCCCCAAAAGAAACACTTCCACATCCCTACGGAGTGGACGTTGAGACCATTCAACGCCTCGTGCAACTCACCGAGTGTCGTAACATGCTGGATTTNTTCCTCCCGACTCGAGTTGCCTCTCTCCACTAGGTGAGGAACTTTTGGAGGCTGGGATACTGAAGGAGCTGAACCCGGAGTTTATTGCGGTTTATCAACGCAAGCCGTCCACCTACTCCGGTCACCCCTTTATTGTGGAGACAGCCATAGCGTACGGAGGGAACGTGCCAAAGAAGGGAGACTTCACCCTGTATCGGTTCGCCAACAGGATTCCGTTGTTATACGACGAAGTGAGCGACGTTTCGTGGAAGATCATAAAGTCCATCAATTGGCGAAGATACAAGGTCACCCCTGACATGCCCATCGCCATCTTGGTACATTTGTGCAGCACGAAGGTTCCTTACAAGACGGTGGGCAAGGAGTTCATTGCCGATAGACCGGAGGTTAAAAGAGAGATCTTAAATGGACTGCGTGAAGTCGCCCGCCAACTGCAACGCTTTCTGTCTCGACGAGAGCATGTGGAAAAAGCAAGGAGGAGGCTCGTCACCATTTCTAAGTACTTGCCCAAGATCGCCGCATACTCCACGGAACTGGCTGAAAAGGAGAAGCCACCAGATATTGAAAAATTGTTAAAGAGTGTGAAAAAATTTGAAGAAGATTAGAAGCTCTGCGATGAAGAGGAAAAAAGAGGTTTTGACAGGTTTGACAAACTTTGGAGCAAGGCTCTACGGCCAGATGGACAAGGGAGTCTTTCCATGGATTAAGATGCCAAGTCGGTCCATCGAAAACATCTTGTATAGTCCAGAGCTTCGCCAGTACATTTTAGGCGACAAAACCGTGCGGAGAAGCGCCCGAAACATCCGCCACATTCGACCCCTCACCCAACTGGTTTGGGCAGCCTACTTCGCCAAAGAACTTGCAAAACATCGAAAGACCTCGACGCTTCGAGATGTGTACTACTCAGCGCAAGCTTACGATATACCCTTCAAGGATCAGCCGGAATCCAACAACATCATAACCGACCTTGAAACGATAGCCGGGTTCGCCCGAGAAGACTTTAATGTATTTCCAGAAGAGCGCTCAGCCGTCTTCGGCGACCTAACCATCGAATACACGGTTCCAGGTTATGAAGGAAGGCAATTAAACCTAACCTCCCACCCTGACGGTGTCCTAATAGGGCCCGCCCTCACTTCCGCCGAGTTCGTAGAAACCACTGCAGACAAGGTTATCGCTATTGAGAAGGGCGGTCTCTTCACCCGCTTCATTGAGGAGTTAGTTCATAAAAAATTTAACGCCATCCTAGTGCTCACCGCGGGTCAAGCACCCCGAGCCACTAGGCACTTCCTTCATAGGCTAAATAAGGAGCTTGACTTGCCAGTGCACATCTTCAGTGTCGATGGAGAAGAAAATATTCTTGTCGAAAAAAATGGGCTACTCAAGACCGTGAGAATAAAAGAATTTGTTGATAATCTTATGACAGACGACCCTAGGCCGACAATTTTACAGACGTTAACCACTTTAACGTGCTGCGAAAGGAGCTTTGTTAAGGGATGTAAGTCTGCGACTGTGACCTCCGATGGACGCGCGGTGATGGGAGACATCCTGTACGCGTTAAGACATGAAATTAGCGATGATTTATATCAAGTTATAACTAAAGGCGGATACTCTGTTCGCGTGACAGGCTCTCACAGCGTAATGGTTTACAAAGATTATAAGCTTATTCCAAAAGCCGTAGACCAGTTGCAATCTGGCGATTTAATGGCCGTCTGTTTAAACGTGCCCAACGTAGAAGACTTAACTGAGCTAAATCTTTCTGAACTTATTATGAATGAAAGCCCTAAAGCGGCTGAAAAAGTTTGGCTGGCGGGTGATGAATGTGAAAAGTTGGAATGCAGGTACTCAGATAATGCACTTCTCTGGCATCAAATAAAACGTAGGACGGTTCCTCTCAAAGAATTTTTCAGCAAGAGAATAATCCCACAGTCGGGCGAGCTCAGGTGGAAAAAATCGGAGATCAGGCTACCCTTAAAAATCAAAATTACAGCGGAGTTTTGTCGATTATTAGGATATTATGCTGCAGAGGGCTGTCTTCCAAAGCAAAACAGAACTGTCCAGTTAAGCTTCGGGATACATGAAAATGAATACATTGAGGATGCTATTTCATGTGTTAGGAAAACATTTGGGTGTCCTGTTAAACGATACAGTGTAGGAAGTGAATGCATTCTTCGCTTCGGCGGAATATTATTGTGGAAAATGTTCAAAGAAGTATTTAAAACCGGAGAAAATGCTATCAATAAGTCCATTCCATTCGTTATCTTCAATGTTCCAAACGAAATGAAGAAAGAATTTCTGAAAGGATATTATAGAGGTGATCGACGGGCTAAATTTGATGACGTGGGTCATGAACTACAATCATCAACAGTCAGCAGGAAACTAGCATCCGACATCGCCTTTCTTCTGGTGCAATTAGCCATAATCCCTGCCATTGAGCATAAAAAGCTCAGCAAACCCCACATTATTCGGAAAACAAAGCAACTTGTGAAATCTGGCAATCCATATTATGTCATCACAATCAGGGATAGAGAATCATTAATCAAACTAAAAGAGATAGTTACAGAACTAGGGGGACAAAAAGTCAAGTCTTATTTAAATGAAAAAGTCAAGAAGAGCCCAATATGGTACTCTCTTCCGGTTAAACTGCTTTTCCCATTAAGAAAGTCCATGAGAAAAGAAGTAAAGAGCGATTTCAAGAAGGAGCTTGAAGTGTTCCTACAGCACGGAATCTACGGTTACAAACGAGTTTCCTACAGGATATTAAAAAGAATCTTTGAGAACCTTGATGATACATCTAAAGATTCTCGATTGACTTTCCTAAAGAATCTGGTCCAGAACAGAATCATACTCACCCCTGTGGTAAGCGTAAAGAAGGTTGAGTCTTCATCGAACTATGTTTATGACATAGAAGTGGCGAACACCCATACTTTTGTAGGAGGTCTTGGTCCATTAGTACTTCATAACACCGATGGGGACCCCTGGGGCATGCACATCGCCATGGTTATCATTTCGGGCTCGGCGAATGCTGCGCACCTGAGAGAGCTCACCACCCCAGACGCCAAGTGGAGTGGTGTTTGGGCCACCGACATTGTGGGTTACAAGCTCCCCAGCGACCCGTTGACTGAGGTAGACATTAAGCGCCTCTACGAGCTGCAGAGGGACCCAAGATACGCAGGGGAACTCTGGCAGAGGGAGGTCAAGACCTTTCTAAAGATCAAGAGGAAGGCAGAGCAGGAAGCCTTTAGCCGATACGGACTAACATACATCGTTGACGAGTATCTGCCAGCGAAACTGGAAGAGGCAGGCGACTAAAGACTGCCGTTATCTTTTGACAAATTTAAAATATGGCTTTAGAAACCTAGGCAACCTTAGGTAGGGTGCGATATGAGCGGGGAGGCGCCTGTGGGACTGACCGTTGCGGAGAAGTTCGTAGGCTTGCTGATCATTGTCATGGGCGTGATAATGGTCTACGTCACCCACACTAACCCTCCTACCCAACCGGTTGCGACCTACTCC
>LIHJ01000043.1 GCA_001399805.1 Candidatus Bathyarchaeota archaeon BA1 | reverse complement strand
CCCTCCAAACCCGCCTTGCATGCGTGCAATTATTTGCGGTGCTGTTTGCATGGCGGCTTCAATTTCGGACCTCCATTCGATGGCTCCATCTGGGCAGCGTATGAAGCATATTAGACATTTGTTACACTTTTCTAGGTCTCGTATTGGTTTGAATGTTCTCCAGTCTCCCGTGATGTATTCTGTTGATGACACCCAGCGCACTCCCGCAATCGGTATCACTTTCTCAACCTTTCTGTTCAGAAGTCATCCCGACCTCGCCTCCCTATATGCTTTTTCCACCACTCCGACATTCTTCTCAGCGATTTTGAGCGGGAACTCTTCTCTTACGACTTTTTCTATGCTTTTAAGGTCCACTATTCCCGTTGCGCGTACAACAGCCCCGAGCATAGCAGTGTTAGATGGATCTCCCCAGTATCTTGACTGCGATATTTGTTGCAGGACCGTCCACAACTTGCGTCCGGTAAGGTTTAGTTGCTCTCGAAGTTCGGCAGGGCTCTCCTATCTCAGCGCAGAGCCTGATGTGTTCCTTGTACGTTTTAATGGCTGTGTATTCGCCGTCCAGATCGTCCTGAGTCATCTCCTTGAGGTCGCCACCTATTTTGATTGTTGCGGGCTTTGTTGTAGGTATCCCGCCGAGATAATTAATCCTCTCGCCTAGCTTTCTCCATGTGCCCCTGATGAATGTTATGCTGATTTTCAACTGCTCCAAGACCTAACCGGAATTAAAATGAAGATTAATTCAGTTAGACCCGGTAAGGGAATGATAGTTGACTATGAACTGGTCAAAACTTGATCATTCGTTGATGGCTTAATGTTCCTCTAATTTCGGCATCATAAAAAGGTTCTTTAGTCAATCTAGCAACATGCGGCTGAATTATGTATTTAAATATACGTTTAAACATATTATGGCTTGGTGGGGATTCTTGGTTAAGACGATAACAATAAGAGATGAGGTTTACAGGAAGCTGTTGAGTGTTAAGGGGGAAAATGAAAGCTTCAGCGAGCTGTTTGAAAGGCTTGTGGAGGGCATGAACCCACTTGAGACCTTAAAGAAGCTTAGGGGATGTGTCGAGTTCAGAGATAAAGGGAAAATGCTTTCGGAAATCCACGCTTTAAGGGCTGAACGCAGGCTATGATAATAATAGACACGGATATCCTAATCGAGATATTTGATAAGAAGTCCGAGAAGGGAGCAGAAGCTCTAAAGAGAGTCCTCGAAAGCGGTGAGGATATAAGCATAACAGCCATAAACCTTCATGAGATCCTGTACGGCCTCCAAAAATACGCCAAACCCGTGATGGAAGTCCTGCGATTGCCCGTGCTAAGCTATACAAAGAGGGATGCCAGTCTATCCGCCAAAATAGAGTTAGAAGCAGAAAGCAGGGGATTGCCCATACGTAGAACAGACGCCATGATAGCCTCCATAGCCATCAATAACGGGGCAAGCCTCTACACACTAGATATAAAGCACTTCAAGCCTCTAGAAGCCCTCGGTCTTAAACTTTTCCCTTAAGATTCGTTGATTGAGATTTAGGCCTCTCAGTTTGCATGATACTAAATAATACATACCGCTTCGTAGAGTCCTTCGAGCTTGCCTCTAAGCTTCCTACCAAGGTATGGATTAGCTCCTAGCTCTGAGACCTTTTCAAGAATTGTCGTTTGTAAGCTTAAGGGGAGCTTACCTATTCCTCTCAAACCTTCTTGTGGCTTCTATTGAAAATTTCATCATTAAGTCAGGCGCCTTTTAATGAATGTCGCTATCTTTCTTGTAGGCTGGCCTTTTTAACCCTCTCGAGAAGATCCTCTACGGGAGTTCCCTCACCTCTCTTTGCTTCCTCTAAGCTTTCTTTAATGCCTTTGAGTAGTTCTTTGTCGCTCAAGACCTCTAAGGTTTCGATGAGGTCGTCAATCTCCTCTCTTATTCGTAAGAGGGGCTGAAGTACCAAGCCATACTCAGCTTTAGCCTCGCTCATTGAATATCACTTCATCCTCGCTGATATCATAAATATGAATAGATTACTTTAAAACTTTATGCGCGCGCTTTTGAAAAAACTTTCGTATTCATACACGCATGCAATTTTTAAAACACATTATAAAAACGTAAATATAATGTGCGGTAGAGGTTAATTTAAGCCTATTTCTTTTATAATTTTAGTTTTAGAAAAAATGTTTTTGCGCGCGCTTAGTAGACATATCCTAGAGAAAAAAGCTATAAGATTTGAATTAGAATGTCGATCAAGGCGGCCCCATAAATGTTCTGAGTCTTATAAGTAACTACAATTTTAGCAGTCGAACCGACAATGTTTGTGACAACCCCAGGTAAGGACGTGTGTGTAAACGTTTGAAAAGCCAATATTGAGATTATAGCTAACAAGAAAACGTTTTCATGTTTCAAATACTGGTTGAATAATATGCCGACAAAGAAGAAGGTTTGAGTGAAAATCGAGAGAATTGTAACTAACAAAACCCACAAAATGAGACCATTGAAGGTATATCCGGAGATCCATCTGAAACCAAAAAATGCATAGGAGAAACCAAAAAGGGAAACATTGAAAATTAACCCCAAAGAGGTGTAAAATATTGTCTACCTCCAATTCAACATTTCAAACCAATCATCCCCCAAGAAACATCGCCTTAAGCAGAACCAGCATTGAAACTGGAAAGATGAGGAACGTCAGCAAACTCGCCAAAGCATAATTAAAAGTTAGGTTCTATGATAACACAAACAATTTTTCAACACGTATGCGCGCGGACTAAAAAATAGGGAATGAATGAGATTTATGGGTTCCCTTTTATTCGATTTTTATCACTTCTCCCCTCGGCTTTTTCTCCACCTTAATTTTTCGCAAGGTGACCTCTAAGACCCCGTTTTTATAGATCGTCTTCGCCTCTTTGATGTCGACTTTGGCTGGTAGCTCCACCTCCTTGAAGTATTTACGTTGCGGAGTGTCCACGGAGATGGATAAGGTATCTTCTGTTCCATGAAGCTTTATGCTTTCCTTCTCAACCCCGGGTAACTCAGCTACAACCTTGACTTCATCATCAGTGCTTACCACATCCACCAATGGTTCACGTTCCTCCCTCACATCGAGGCTGGGCCTAGTGACCCCAAAGGGCTCAGGCCTGAGCGACGGCTTCACATTGCCGAACTCCCTAATCTGTGGCTTGCCATCTGGACCAATCGTCATGGAATAGCCATAAACGAAGGGCCCCCACTCACGCACGGTTGTGCCATCTGGGAGCTTGCGCTCACGCACGTAATCCCTTGGGAGGCGGGTAGTGAACTCCTTGAACTCCCTTTCCATCATCTCCTCCATGTCCCTAAGCATCTCGTCGATGTCCCCGAAGAACCAACTTCGAAAGTATGGGGAGCGCCGCATTCTTCTCCTAAACCACTCTGGGAAGTACTCCCAACTCATAATACCTCACCTTATGTATAAGTGAAAAAGCCTGTCCTATAAATCTTAACTTAGGCTTCTTAACCGATTGACAGCTCCTAGGAAGGCATAGTGAAGAATCGTGAAGACCTTGGCCCTACATAAAAGCGATCTTTCAGCAGAGCTAACGGATACTCATTAACTTTAAGGAAGAATAAAGGTGCATCTCGACCAGTTTCTTAACCAGTTTCATGCTCGCTGACCCAGTAGGATTTTATCGCCCCCTTTCTATCTATTATGTGCTCCTTCTTGAAGATGGGTGCCTCCCTTTTGTATCGCTCCACCGCCTCCTCCAAAACTGGAAACACATCGTGGCGATGAACCCCCGCCACGAGGACGTAAACCAAATCCTCACCCACATCAAATTCCCCAATGAAGTGATGGATACGCACATCGATTATGCCCTTTCTCTCTCGAAGATCCTCACAGATGCTGTTGAGAACCTCGTTAGCCTTTTCCTCATACGCCTCCAACTCCAACTTTTTCACTATTTCGCCGCTTGAGGTCTCGCCGCGAACGACACCAATGAATAATGCTAAGGCACCGGCCTTATGGAAACTCGGCTCATCTCTGGTATTTTTCAATATGTCAAGAAGGAAAAGCCGCCCCTTTTTATGAACACCAGCCCGATTAATCACATGAAGCACCAACGCTTGTATTAGTAATATGATATTAATCCTTTTGGTTTAACTCTCAAAGCCTTAAAAAGAAGAAACATACAACTTTTTAAAATCGTTCTGGAGGGAATCGGGAAGAGCCTTCTGAGGAACTCGCTGGTAAGAAAGGCTTATCTAGGCGTGTGAACCCGTAACACTACTCTTCCACAGCAAATTTATTAATAAATGAAAGAGTAGGGAATGGGAGGAGAAGAGTTGACTAGGTTAGGGTTGATCATCCCATCCTCCAACACGACAATGGAGGCTGAATTCCATGAAATGTTGCCCAAAGGCTTCTCGGTTCATGCCGCACGCCTCAGGCTGACGGAGGTGACGGTGCAGGGACTGGCTGAGATGGAGGAAGGGATCGAGGAGGAAGCCCTGAAACTAGCAGACGCTAGCGTTAACATAATTGGATATGGATGCACGAGTGGAAGCCTTTTCAGAGGATTAGGACACGACAAGATCATTGAGGAAAGAATCGAAAAGGCCTCGGGGATACCAGCTGTTGCCACAGCTGGGGCTGTCGTAAGCGCCCTAAAGGCATTAAACATAAAGAGGGTTGCTGTGGCCACACCCTATATCGATGAGATTAATGATTTGGAGGAGGAATTTCTCTTAGCAAACGGATTTCAGGTTGTTGACTTTAGGGGTCTGGGGATTAAAGACAACATTAAGATTGGGAAATTGAGCGGTCAGACTGCGTATGAACTGGTTATGGGGATGAGGTGCAAGGAGGCGGATGGCGTATTCATAAGCTGCACGAATTTCCCCACCATATCCAGCATAGAAAGGTTGGAAAAGACCCTTAGAAAACCCGTTATCTCAAGCAACACGGCCACCCTTTGGGCCATGCTTAAAAGGTGTAGTATCTCCATTAAAATTAAAGGCTTCGGAATACTTCTTGAAGGAATGCTTTAGAAACCCTTTAAATTCCTCTTACCATCGATTCTAATAATTGACGGCAATCATCCCAGGACTTCAACCTAATGGGTTTGCCGCAGATTTTCAGGGCGCTCTTCACATCCTTAAGACCCGCACCAGTCACCACGCAAACGATCTTTTCGTCCTTATTAATAACACGTTTTTCTAACAATTTTTTTAGTCCTGCAACAGAGGCTGCCCCGGCTGGTTCTGCGAATATGCCCTCCGTTTCAGCCAAGAGTTTTTGGGCATCCAGTAGTTCTTTATCTGAAACAGCTTCAGCCATACCATTAGACTCTTTTAATAGCTTTAACACCCGTTGCCCGCTTGGTGGATCTGGATTTAGGATGGAGTGGGCAATCGTTCTAGCCTTCTTAAATGGCTCAATGAATTCTTTCCCGCCTTGGAATGCCCTTACTATTGGACAGCATCCCTCAGCTTGTATGGCCACCATTGAGGGCAACTTCTCGACAAAACCTATTTGTTTTAATTCTTTCCATCCCTTCCAATGGGCACTTATGTTGCCCCCACTACTTGTCGGGATGATCATCCTGTCGGGAACATCCCATCCTAACTGTTCACAAATTTCGTAAGATGAGGTCTTTTGTCCCTCTATCCTCATAGGAGCGTCGGCGTGTACCCAATAGATGCCATATTTCTTGCTGATTTCCAGACCCGCCTTGTATATTTCTGGATAGGGCCGCTCCATCGAAATCACATTAGCGCCGCACACTAGCATCTGAGTAATCTTTTCTAACGGCGTGCCAGAGGGCATCAAAATCACACATTTTATCCCCGCCTTTGCTGCATACGCCGCTAAAGAGGCAGCCATATTCCCCGTGGAAACGCATCCCACCGCATTTGCACCGATCTCCAAGGCTTTGGATACCCCGACACTGCTTCCTCGATCCTTGAATGACCATGTGGGATTTCTCGTTTCGTCCTTGAGGTATAGGTTTTTGATCCCGATCCTCTCAGCGAGTCTCACACTTTTTTGAAGCGAGGTCCCCCCTTCACCAATGGAGGTTGCCTTAAACAAATCTGTTACTGGTAAAAGCTCTTTATACCGCCAGATGTTCCATTCCCGTCTGCGTATCAATTTCTTACTAATTCTAGTTGCGATCGCATCGTAGTCATACCTGACCTCAAGGGGATAATTGCACGTCACACAGCGATAAACCATCTCATCTAATGGATATGTTCCCCCACACTTATCGCATCCCATGCCTAAGCTCATGCTTCTCTCATCCATCAGAATCTACATGGTTAAGGTATTTAATGATAAATCGAATCGCCTACGTCTGAATGATTAACTGAGGTAGCTACCCAATATCTTCTTAATTTCCCCCTTTCCTTCCTCATCCAGTGGTAAGGCTGGTCTTCTTGGGTAGCCTCCAGGTAGTCCCATCACGTTTAATGCCTCTTTGATCGCTGAGAGTTGGTTATGCTTTTTCACAAGCACCTCGTTTAGATGATAGATTTGCAGTTGTATCCGGCTTGCTTCTCCGTAATTCCCCTCTTTAAATGCCTTATATAGATCAACACATAGTTTGGGAGCCACATTTGCTACTGCAACGATGGCGCCCTTTCCACCCAGCATCAACGTGGGAAGGACCCCATCGGCTGTTCCAGCCATCACTGAAATCTTATTGCCGACTAACCGAATGATCTCAGTTATTTGAGCGATGCTCCCACTGCTATCTTTCACCCCGATCACGTTTTCATACTTGGAGGCTAATTGAGAAATCACAATCGGGTCTAGGGAGAAGCCTGTGAATTTGGGAACATTGTAAACAATTATTGGCAGGTCAGCGGCTTCCATAACCGCCCTATAATGTTCATATATCTCCTTATTTGAGAGTTTAAAGTAAAAGGGTGTGACCACTAGCGCGGCATCAGCCCCCAAATCCTTGGCGTCCTTGGTCAACGCGATGGTTTCTCGGGTGCTTATGCCACCTGTCCCAGTAATCACTGGAACTTTGCCATTGATTTCATCTATAACTGTCCCGATAACCCGCTTGCGCTCCTCCCTTGAGAGATACGGGGCTTCCCCGTTACTCCCACATGGTACCAGCCCTGAAACACCGCTTTCTATCCAGAAATTGATGCAGGTTCTCAGCGCTTCCTCGTTAACCTCACCCTCACGCGTGAAGGGTGTTATGTGCGGTGGAAAAATCCCCTCTAATTTAAGCTTTGACATACCTCACCCTCAAATCCAACCCTTCACATCATCATTTCTAATCAGTCATTTAAAGCATTATCAGCGTCCAGATGAGAGCTGTTTCTTGAGAGCAAATGTTTTAAGAGAAGATGGTGGAAACTTAACATCAACATCAAAAGTGAGTGGAGGTCTTAGAATGGTAAATAAGGTTAGAGTGATTCTTTTCGGGATCGGTGCAATAGGAAGCCGCATAGCCAAGTTTGCCTTAGAAAAAAAGGGATTAGAGATAGTTGGTGCCATAGACATCGCAAGTGATAAGGTCGGGAGGGATTTGGGTGAGGTTCTTGAGGCGGGGAAGCAGTTAGGGGTAACAATCACCGATGACGCCGATGCTCTGTTTTCTAGGGTGAAGGCCGACATCGTGATCCATGCCACCACCTCTCACCTAAGGGATGTGTATCCGCAGATAGCGAAATGCGTGAGAGCCGGGATGAAAGTGATTTCAACCTGTGAAGAGCTGTCATACCCCTACTACAAGCATCCGGAACTCTCAAACGAGATCGATGAGCTCGCTAAGAGGCATGGGGTGACCGTCTTGGGCACGGGCATAAACCCTGGCTACCTCATGGATACCCTGCCCATTGTACTCACTGGACCATGCCAAGACGTAACGGCGATCAAAGTAACCAGGATGATGGACTCCTCCAAGCGCAGGATACCCTTCCAAAAGAAGATAGGGACAGGACTCACACAGGAGGAGTTCAAGGGGATGATTGAGGAGAAGAAAATAACGGGACATGTGGGGCTCATCGAGTCTATAGCCATGATGGCCGACGCATTAGGTTGGGAACTGGATGATATACAGGAACTCCCCCCAGAGCCAGTGGTAGCCGAGGAGGAGATCGAAACCCCATACACAACTGTGAAGCCTGGACAAGTAGCTGGTTTAAAAAGCGTAGCACATGGCATAAAGGAAGGAAAGGCTGTTATAACGCTGGAGTTCACAGCGCACACGGGCGTGAAGGAGGAGTATGACGCTGTCTCCATCGAAGGCGTGGCCAACATCTATGAGAAGATAAAGGGTGGGGTTCACGGGGACATCGGAACCGTGGCCATGATCATCAACATGATCCCCAAAGTGATGAATGCAGCGCCCGGCTTAGTGACCATGAAGGACCTGCCCCTACCATCCGCCACACCCGAAGACATGCGAGTATACCTGCGGCGAACAAAGCCAACTTAGAAAACCCTACTATTTTTTGCCACGACTAAACAAGTTGAGTTTAACCGAGCAGGTCCTTCAGCACTTCTCTTACTGGCATCTCGAAGAGTTCCTGCAAGCGGTTAAGTAGTTTTGACCCATTTTCTATTGTTGATTAGTATTTGATGCGTTTTCTGCCTCTTTGCACCCAATCGCCAATTGTAAACCCCTCTTCTTCCAATTCATATAGAAGAGGGTACACAACTCCCGGGTGGAAGGTTTGACCGGTCAACCTTTTTATTTCCTTGAGGACCCCGTATCCGGACGTGGGCTTCTGGCTTACCAACCAAAGGATGATAGAGCGGCTAAAGCCTCTAATAGTTGCTCTGATCAAGTCTTCCTCTGCCTCAGCAAATGGTCAAGCCTCAATCGCAAGTTTATCTAGATCATGTTTTGTTAATTTCTTTGCAACTTTTGTAATATTTTTATTAGGAAAAGCTCATAATATGAAATTAAAATCTTTTTTGAAGCGTATATCGCTAATGGTTAGAATTGTCAACGCGTTTTTACGGGGTCTGGATAAGCCGATTATGCTGTGGCTTTTATCTCGCAGACGAAGATATGGATATGAACTCATTAAGGAGTTCAGACGGTTAACTGGACATAAGTTGAAGTCCAGTGTAGTGTATCTGTTTCTTCGCTGGTTAGAAGATGAGGCTTCGTCTTGAGTGAATGGGTTAAAAACGGTAAACGAAACATAAAGTATTACTCGTTAACCAGCAAAGGAGAAGACCTCCTTAACAAAGTCCGCGATCTTTTTAACAAGCCAATCAAAGAAGTTATTGCCGACCTATTATTTTGAAAAAAGCGGCAGTTAAGTGCCTACAATGTTACGTCCCCTTTAGAATCTGTCTTGGCGTGAGCACCAGCTTTCTTTTCACCTCGCCTAAAAATTTGTATAGCACATATAATATGATAAGAAGAATTCCGAAGCAGCATCGATAAAAGAAGAGAAAATAACTCTGAGTCTACGCCTTAGGATGTGCATGGAAACTCCTTTTGAAATTATCTGCAGCGTCTATTGAAGCTATTTGGCTATTTCTCCGCTATCTGTTGGCGCATACGGGATTTTTCCCGTTATCCCACCTATTTCGGTGCCACCAACGACTAACTTCAAATTTATATCGATGTTCCACACAATCCTCTTTGCCAGAAGAATTTCCGCCAGATCTACCAAGGTTTTTTGAGCCGTTACTTACACAGTAAATGCTTATATATCTAAATCTAAAAGTTTTGGGTATCACAATACATAATCATATAAAAAATGCCGCTGAGCAGGGGAACGGTCAGTGAAGACAAATGCTGGCGGTTACAGGATTGTTCTCACCGCTGATCGAACCCTCATGAGTGAGTACGGAGGCGGCATATTCCTCGGGTTTAGCGCCTGTGTGCCTAAGGGTTTGATACCCGACTGGCTCTACTTCTCCCTCTTTTGTCCCTCTGTGGAGGTAAATGAGGATGGTTCAGTTAGGTATGCCCCTTGTGGAACGAGAAAAATCGAGGCTGCTCTGCTGAATTACGGTTTTCAAAGAGACGACGTGATCGTTGCTCATCCGGATCATCTCAATAAGGTTGTTGGACCGAACACAAGGGTTGTTGGGATAACAGGGAATGATCCCTTAGGGATGGGCCCAGCCACTTCTACCTTTACACAGTTGTTTGGCGGAGAAGCCTACATGGCAGTAAAGTTCAGGGAGATATTAAGCCATCCTACAATTCAAAGATTTAAACCCAGGATCATTGTTGGTGGTCCCGGCGCGTGGCAGCTTGAAGACAAAGAGAACCGAAGCAGGTTATGGATAGACTGTGTGGTTATTGGGGAAGGTGAGAAGGTTGTTGGCCCACTCTTTGAGAAGGCAGTTAATGATGAAGAGGTGCCGGAGGTCGTCTACGGAGAAGTTGTTGNCCGAAGATGAAATACCCCTGATCAAGGGTGCAACTATAAATGGGATAGTTGAGATCGCTCGTGGATGCGGGCGTGGTTGTGACTTCTGCGTTCCAACGCTCCAACGTTACCGTTGTCTCCCTATCGACCACATCTTAAAGGAGGTGGAGGTCAACGTCAAAGCCGGAAGGCGGCCGCTGCTGCACGCCGAGGATGTGTTAAGGTACAAAGCTAAAGGATTGAGGATTAATAAGGAAGCGGTAATCGACCTTTTTAAGTCCGTGAAAAGCCATCCTGGTGTTAAAGGGGTTGGCATAAGCCACTTCGCCCTCTCCTCGGTCTTGAGCGCACCAGATGTTATCAAGGAAATATCAAGGATGCTTGGTGCGGGTGAAGATGGGCGCTGGCTTAGTGGACAAACAGGCATCGAGACGGGGAGTCCCCGATTGATTAAGGATCATATGGCGGGGAAGTGTAAACCTTTTAAGCCTGAAGAATGGCCCCAGGTGGTTGTAAACTCCTTTGAAACCCTGGCTAAAAACAATTGGGTTCCCTGTGCCACCTTGATCATAGGTCTCCCCGGAGAAACCGAAAAGGACATTGAGCTTACAATCGAGCTCGTAGAGGAATTAAAGGGTTTTAAAAGCCTGATTGTCCCACTTTTCCTAGTTTCTGAGGGCGGTTTGAAGAGCAAGGTTGAGTCTTTCACGTTAGAGAAGACGACACCAAAACATTCTGAGCTTTTCCTAAAGTGTTGGGAACACAACCTCAACTGGGCTCCCATTCTAATCGAAGAACACTCCCGCATGAGCATAAAAAGGGGAAGCACCCGATACGGGCTGAAGCTCGTCTTCTCATACGGGATCAGACAGGGCAAGAAGCTGATTCGTAAATGTCGAGACGAATATGATTACGACCTACATTCTATGGTCAAAGATGCTAGAAGCGGCAAAACAAACGTGGTGCCATTACCAATTCGTTTCATCTATCAATTATCGAAACCTAAGGCTGTAGCTACGTCAAAGGGGAACTGAAGGGAGATAATTGAGGGGGGTCTATTGTTGATGATTCTATTCTGTATGTGTGCAATGCTTTGGCATCTCGACGACGTAGAAAAAGCGTTAAAAAGGCTGGCAAGAACGTTGAAGAGAAAACGCAAGTGCACTTCAGCAGGATGATCGTTGTGAAGGTAGACCCAAGAAGCACATCCAAAATATACAGGCATGAAGTGTCGGACCGAAACTATTACACCTCCCTCAACAATGGGAAGAGGCTTATCGGGGATGGGGTAGCCCTTTGAGCCTGTGAAGACAGAGCCTCCTACGAAGAATAATCTAGCGCGCGCTATCTCGGCAATCTCCATCATCAAGGTAGGAAGCCCACAGCCTTTATGAGTGGGCAGTTCACGGGCACTGGACTATTCAGAGGATGGGCCTCATCTCGGGTATTATTTCCTTGTAAGCGCTTGAAGCATGCTTATCAACGATGAGTGAAGGTGGAGTGGGGCGCTGTCCACCGAGGGCTCAGCCCGACCGGTTACGCCGTCGAGGGCTCCAGCCTCCACAGCAGCCTTCAGCATGGACTCCTCTTGCTGCAGTGTGTGAAGTACCTCGGGTTTTTCAGTCAGGTATGAGAGGCAGGCCTCGATTCCATACGCCCCCCAATTGGAGATGGCGGACGCAACCAGCACATCCACCGCGGAATCCGCAGCAATCCCGCCCTTACACGGACATTGACACAAACGACCGTAGGGCACGTGGGCCTCCACAGCCTCCTTTATGTTCCCCATCCCCACCTCGTTTCCACCATCCCCTATACCTATGGTTAACACACCGCGCCTACATGCCTCTTCAAAGAGGGGCTCAACCTTCGCATGAAAGGGGCTGATGTTTAGCCCCCTCATGGTGTGGTACTCGCCCTTGCTGTTTCTACCGGCCTTTTCAATGGCGAGCACGAGAGGGGGCTCATATTCATCGAGAACCCTTTTCGCCTCTAGTATGGCCTCCTTAAGCTCCGAGGGGAAACCCAAAACAGAAACGGATCGCTCAGCTCCAGTCGTGCTCATCCCAATGCCGTTGAGGGCTGCGGTGAGAATATCCTTCGACTGTTCCTCGATGAGGAGGATGGGTCTGGCGTTGAAGGTTACGTGGAGGGCTCTGGCCAGGGATGCCGCGCCCAGCGGTCCATCGGTCTCTTGCACCCGCTGAGGCAGAACTCTGAAACCTGTAGTGATCAAAACCGTATCCCCTGACTTAACAACCTCCATGATCTTCTGAGCCGCTGTCAACGTCAAAGGTGTGCCTGTGAGCTCGCGGGCAGCCTCATAAAGCTTATAGATCACCCCCCGAGCCCTTAAGTCTAGGGTGACTAACCTGTCCGCTCCTTCAGCCACATGCTCAAGTTTCTCTTTCTCCATAATCGGGACTCCCTTTAATCCACAGAGAATGCTGGAACCTATAAACTTAATTAGGTATACAATCGCATAAAGTTTACATTGAAAAGATATCAGGGCCCTTTTTCTCGAACTCCCTAGCAAAATAGGCATATTCAAATAAGTTATTTTTCAAGAAATCAAGAAATCGGCTTCCGAATACTGTTGAGCAATAAGTTTGATTGAAAATGAAACTCGGCTTAGTTAGATTGGGCATCTAAATATAACGTTAAGCACGTAGGCCATGTGTCCGTAGTAACTTAAGGGTTTACCCTCGTTTTTGGATGAGACATGATCTGGGAATAATAAGCAAAGGAGCTGTTAGAAATCAGCTTCGAATGCGCTATGGATGTGGGCGGAGCCAAAATCCTCCGCAAACGAAAGTAAAAGTGTCAGCGTAGGATAGACCTTTACATTTGTAAACTTTTATATCTGAGACGACCTACTCTAATGGATAACGGGCTCGGCCTCGGTGAGTGAAATGGTCACGGTCTCAAAGGGGTTGCTGGAAAGTCTGCTGGACGTGGAGAAGCTAAAGTATTGCCATGAGTGCGGTATATGTACGGCCAGCTGCCCCGTCGTGGAGTTGGCCCCAAAACACTACCACCCGAGGGTTCTCCTCCAAAGGATCTTCTTAGACTTGGAGAGGGTCTTGATGGAGGAAGGACTCTGGCTGTGCGCATGGTGCTACCGATGTCAAAAGCGATGCCCACAGGGCCTGAGGCTTCCCGAGATTTTCCTGTCAATAAGAGGCCTTGCCGTGGAACAGGGTTGTTTAGAGGGACTTAAGGGGGCTCTGGAGATAATTAGGCGGGAAATCCCGCTTCCGGCTTCTTGTTGTTATGTCTGCTTCCATCCAGAGAGGGCCAAAGTGGACAAACAGATGGTCAGCAGTGCCCTCGAGCGTATGGGAAAACGACAGAGGACATCACCCCTCTCCAAGCAAAGCGGGGAAATGATAGCCATCATCGGCTCTGGCCCTGCGGGGCTTACCGCTGCTTATGAATTGGCGAAAAGGGGGCACTCGGTCACGGTTTTTGAATCGATGCCTGAGCCGGGTGGAATGCTGAGAAAGTGCATACCCGGATTTCGATTGCCGAAAAGGGCGCTGGACGATGATATTGAGCATATAAAGACGGGTGGCGTGGAAATTAAAACTAACACAACGGTTGGCAGGGACTTGACCTTCGACGATCTTTGGCTGGGAGGTTACAAAGCGGTGTTTATCGCCACTGGAGCCCACAAAAGCAAGAGACTTGACATTGATGGCGAGGATCTGAAGGGTGTTATTCATGCCCTTGACTTTTTGAGAGATATAAACTTGGGGGAGAAGGTTGAGATGGGTGAGAGGGTTGCGGTAATCGGGGGCGGTAATGTCGCCATCGACGCTGCCAGATCCGCCCTGCGGCTCGGAGTCCGGGAGGTCAATGTCCTATACCGAAGGTCAAGGGAGGAAATGCCAGCAAACCCCTGGGAGGTCAGAGAGGCGGAGAGCGACGGCGTGAGGATTCAATTTCTGGTGGCTCCGAAGAAAATCCTGGGAAAAGATGGAAGGGTCACCGCCCTTGAATGCATCAGAATGAGGTTAGGAGAGCCGGACGAAAGTGGAAGAAGAGCCCCCATACCCATCGAGGGTTCAGAGTTCATCATGGAGTTGGATACCCTGATCTTGGCTGTTGGTGAAGCACCAGACCTCTCCCTCCTCCCAAAGGGAGTTGAGTTCATTGAGGGGAACACTATTGCAATTGATCCGATTACCATGGAGACCAGCCTGCCCGGCATATTTGCTGGTGGAGATGTAGCTTCCGGACCAGCCACCGTGATTGAAGCCATCTTGGCTGGCAAGCGAGCGGCATCTTCCATTGACAGCTATTTGAGGGCTGAAAAGGCGAAGGTAGGAGGTGGTTAAGCTGACTGGGACGCAAGCTCCACAGCCTAGGTCTACTGAGGAAATCAGGATAGGCGTGTACGTGTGTCATTGTGGACTGAATATAGCTGGCTCCGTGGATTGTGAGGAGGTGGCGAGGTTTGCGGCCACCCTACCCCATGTGGTCCTTTCAAAAGATAATCGATACATGTGTTCTGACCCGGGTCAGGAATTGCTCAAAAGGGATATCCGAGAACAGAAACTGAGTCGTGTGGTTGTGGCTTCCTGCTCCCCCCGCCTCCATGAGCCCACCTTCAGGAAGGCGTGCGAGGAGGCTGGATTGAACAGGTACCTGTTTGAGATGGCGAACATTCGGGAGCAGTGCAGCTGGGTGCACCTCTATGAACGGGAGATGGCAACGGAGAAGGCAAAGGACCTGGTCAAGATGGCGGTTGCAAAGGCAGCCTTTCTCGAACCTGCGGAGGAAAGTGAGGTCCCTATAATCAAGAAGGCGTTGGTTATCGGTGGAGGTGTGGCGGGTATTCAAGCGGCATTGGATTTGGGCGACACAGGCTATAAGGTGTACCTCGTGGAAAAGGAACCGAGCATAGGAGGGAGAATGGCTCAAATCGACAAAACATTCCCAACCATGGATTGCTCCATATGCATCCTAGCACCGAAAATGTCCGATGTTGGCAGACACCCAAACATTGAGTTGCTGACTAACAGTGAGGTCGTGGAGGTTAAGGGCTACATTGGAAATTTCAGAGTGATGGTGTTGAAGAAACCGAGATATGTCACGCGGGATTGTACTGCCTGCGGTGACTGTTCCAAAGTGTGCCCAGTGACAGCCCCCAATGAATTTGACGTCGGTTTAGCAACGAGGCGTGCGATCTACACACCGTTTGCCCAGGCCGTTCCCTCCACTTACATCATCGATCGAAACATCTGCCTCAACAAGGAAAACATCATATTGTGCGACAAATGCATCAAGGCATGCGAAAGACGGGCTATCGACTTTGATATGAAGCCCGAGACCGTGGAGTTGGAGGTCGGCACCATCATCGTCGCCGCCGGAGCCGACGTATATGACCCATCTTCCTTAGCGAATTATGGGTATGGAAAGTTTCCAAACGTGATCACCTCCCTGGAATTTGAACGGTTGATCAATGCTGGTGGACCTTCGGGGGGTCATCTGATTCGACCGAGCGACATGCAGATCCCAAAGTCGGTGGCCTTCATTCAATGCGTTGGCTCCCGCTCTGAGAAGGGCCACCTATACTGTAGCAATGTGTGTTGCATGAACACCATAAAGGACAGCCTCCTCATCAAGGAGCACTGGCCGGACACCCAGATCCACGTGTTCTACGTGGACATTAGGGCGTATGGGAAGGGCTTCGAGGACCTATATAAGAGGGCAAAGAAAGAGGGCGTGACCTTCATTCGTGGTTTGCCTGCAGAAATAATTGAGGACAGAAAATCCCACAACCTGTGGCTGATTGGTGAAAACACGCTACAAAAGGAGCTGTATAGAGTCAACGTGGGGATGGTGATCTTATCTATAGGAATCGAGTCAAGACGAGACAGCGAGGTGATCCAGCGCCTCCTCACCCTATCCAGAAACCCGGATGGGTTCTTCATGGAGGCCCACCCAAAGCTGCGACCCGTGGACACACCAACAGGAGGAGTGTTCCTTGCAGGATGCGCCGAAGCTCCCAAGGACATTAAGGACAGCGTGACCCAGGCGAGTGCTGCGGCAGCCCGGGCAAGCACCCTGATGGCGAAGGGTAGCGTGACGGTTGAGGCTATCACCCCCAGGGTGATCATTGAAAACTGTAAGGCCTGTGTGCTGTGCGCTAAGGTCTGTCCCTACAATGCCATCTTTGTGAATAAGGAATTGAAAAGGGCTGAGGTCATCGAGGCGGCTTGTGCTGGATGTGGTACCTGTGGAGCAGAGTGCCCATTTGACGCATTAATCATGCGGCACTTCACGGATGAGCAAATCTATGCACAGATTGATGCCGCCACCGAACAAGATGCAGATACGAAGATCGTGGCGTTTTGTTGCAACTGGTGCTCCTACGCGGGCGCGGACTTTGCCGGAGTAAGCAGGATGCAGTACCCCACCAACGTGCGGATCATCCGGACCATGTGTTCAGGTAGGGTGGCTCCAAAATTTGTAGAGAGGGCCTTTGCGAGGGGGGCAGCCGCGGTTTTGGTTTCAGGTTGTCATCTGGGCGACTGCCATTACATAAATGCCAACTACCAGACTCAAAAGAGGGTGGAGAGGCTATGGAAGAAAATGGAAAAGCTTGGATTGAACAAGGATCGTTTGCAACTTTTGTGGGTAACGGCTGCCGAGGGGGAGAGGTTCGCATCTAAAATCAAGGAGATGCAAGGCATTGTGAACAGCGTAAGCCAAGAAGAGACAGAGAAAGGCAAAAATTGCTGGAAAGGGGTAGGTGATAGTCGTGCCATTGAGGATATGGCGTAAGCCTTTGGATGTGGAAAGGATCAAGATTCCGCGGGCTGAGATCCACATAATAAAGGATCGATGCAAAGGTTGTGGATTCTGCATAGAATTCTGCCCTAGGGATGTGCTGGAGGCCTCCGAGGAATTTAACGAGAGGGGCGCTCACCCACCCAAGGTAATAGATGAAACGAAATGTGCGCTTTGCAGCTTCTGTCAAGCCGTCTGCCCAGACTTCGCGATTTTCACCCTCGAGAGAGATTGTGAGGGAGGGGCGTTAGATGTCGGAAGAAAGTAGGGTCGTCCTCAGCGGCGTTCATTTTATGAATGGGGACATCGCTTGCGCTGAGGGCGCGATAGCCGCGGGATGCCGATTTTTTGCTGGATACCCCATAACACCAGCCACGGAAATCGCTGAACGAATGGCCCAACGCCTCCCAGAAGTTGATGGCGTATACATACAAATGGAGGATGAGCTTGCCTCCATGGCGGCGATTGTTGGGGCATCTTATGCGGGTGTAAAGTCCATGACCGCCACCTCTGGTCCAGGTTTCAGTCTGATGCAGGAAAACATCGGTTTGGCTGCCATGACAGAAACGCCATGTGTGGTGGTGAACATTATGAGGGGAGGACCCAGCACTGGACAGCCAACCATGGCGGGACAACAGGATGTGATGCAGGCGAAATGGGGCTCCCACGGCGACTACGAGATCATAGCCCTCGCTCCATCCTCGGTGCAGGAGATGTTTGACTTAACGATTGAGGCCTTCAATCTATCGGAAACTTATCGTGTCCCGGTGATTGTGCTCGCTGACGAGGTTGTTGGGCACATGTCAGAACGGATCGTTATCCCTGCCCCCAACGCGATCAAAATCGTAAATAGAAAAAGGCCTCAGGTCGCTCCCAATGAGTATCTCCCATTCAAACCCGACGAAAACCTGGTTCCACCCATGGCATGCTTTGGCGACGGATATCGCTTCTACGCAACAGGGCTAACACATGATGAAGGAGGGCGCCCACGATCTGACAGCGCCGAAGCCCAACAAAGACTTATTCAACGAATCTGCGACAAAATACGCAGAAACGCGGCGGAAATCGTGAAAATCCAAAAAATCATGTTAGAGGATGCGGAAGTGGCCGTCGTTGCTTATGGAATTACGTCTCGCTCAGCCTTGAGCGCTGTGAGAAAAGCGAGGGAAATTGGGATCAAGGCAGGTCTTCTAAGACTGATTACGTTATGGCCATTTCCTGATAAGCATGTTTCAGAGGTTGCTGAACAAGTTCACTCCATAGTGGTTCCAGAAATGAATTACGGACAAATCGTTCGTGAGGTGGAGAGGGCGGCAAAAGAGACCCCGGTGGTTTTTCTCCCAAAACTGGGCGGGGAACCACACAAGCCTGAGGAAATTCTGGAGGCTATAAGGAGGGCGCATTGATGGGCGAGGAATCGTTGCATCCATATGAAGGGTTCCTTAGAAAATCGATGATCCCCCACATTTGGTGTGAGGGATGCGGAAACGGAATCATACTAAACTGTTTTTTGATGGCCCTCAGCGAGTTGAATATGGATATCAACAAGGTTGTGGTGGTTTCGGGGATTGGGTGCATAGGTCGAGTATCGGGATACACGAACACTGATTCATACCACACCACCCATGGCAGGGCCATCGCCTTTGCCACGGGAGTGAAATTGGCCAACCCGAAACTGAAGGTGGTGGTGATCAGCGGGGATGGGGACCTCTTCGCCATTGGAGGCAACCACTTCATTCATGCCGCCCGCAGGAACCTCGATATACAGGTGATTTGTGCCAACAACTTCAACTATGGAATGACCGGGGGTCAGTCTGGACCCACAACACCGCTCAATGCTTGGACCACCACGACTCCCTACGGAAACATTGAGCCGCCATTCAATCTGGTGCATTTGGCCTCGGCTTCAGGAGCTGTGTATGTGGCCAGGTGGACAACTCTCCACGTTCGAAGGCTGACAGAATCCATTAAGAAGGCGTTGCAAAAGGAGGGATTTTCTTTCATTGAGGTGATCACACCATGCCCAGACGTTTATGGGCGATACAACGAAATGAGAACAGGGATCGATATGATGAATTGGTTTAAGAGGGCTTCCGAGGTGCAACATCACTCAGACCCTGCAAAGGCGGAAATAACCTCTGAAAAAATCATCGTGGGTGAGTTCGTAGATATCGAAAAACCCAGTTATGGGCGGCTTCTTCAGGAAATGATAACCCATGTTCGGGAAAAAGTGAGAGGGGGTGAATAAAATGAGACTGGAGATCAGGTTGGCCGGTTTCGGTGGGCAAGGCATCATAAGGGCTGGATTGATGCTGGCCATGGCCGCCAGCATCTATGGCGATAAGAACGCGGTTCAAACGCAGTCGTATGGTCCCGAATCGAGGGGTGGAGCCTGCAAGTCTGAGGTGGTGATCTCCGAGGAGGAGATCGACTTCCCGAAGGTTACGGACCCTGATATCTTGGTTGTCATGTCACAGGGAGCTTACAACACTTATGTGGATACGATAAAGAAAGGAGGGACCATTCTTCTGGACCCAGACTTGATACCGAAACAAAGGGTCACCCTTCCAGACACCCGGGTTTTTAAGGTTCCTGCCACAAAAATGGCTGAAGAGATGGGAAAAACCATAGTGGCAAATGTTGTCATGCTCGGCGCCTTAGCATCCATCACGAACTTGGTGAGCCCCGAAGCCATAATAAACTCCATTCTGAGCAACATCCCAAAGGGGACTGAAAAACTGAATCTGGCAGCCTTTGAGAGGGGCTATGAGTTTGGAAAAAGGCTCCTAAAAGGGGAAATCGGCGGAATATAAACCCTATCTTCCACATTATACACCTATTAACAACGGGGCTTCATCTGTCCTAGGAGGAGATTCAGCAAAATCTTCATGCATAAAGCCATATATAGTATTATTATGGTGAGACGAATGATCGTGGGCATAATTGCGGATACGCATGATTGTTTGCCCTTGCTGGATAAGGCCGTGAAGCGATTGAACGAGGAGAAAGTCGAATTGGTGTTGCACGCTGGGGATTACGTCGCCCCCTTTGTAGTGCCACACTTTAAGCCCTTAAAAGCCGATTTAATCGGGGTCTTCGGCAACAACGATGGCGACCGAGAATTGCTAAGGAAGCGATTCACGGAGTTGGGCGCTGAAATCCGTGGAAGATTCGCAGAGGTGATCGTTGAGGGATTGAGGATTGCCATGCTACATGG
>LIHJ01000037.1:1045-20428 GCA_001399805.1 Candidatus Bathyarchaeota archaeon BA1 | reverse complement strand
CCCCATCGTCGGCAGATGATAATATGGTCCCGGTCCCTTGGAGCTACGTTGAATCCTGGGGTTGCGTTGCCTGCGGTATTTGCTGTCGAGGGTTTGATGTAGTCCTTGGTTTCAATGAGTGGATGAACATCGTTCGAACCTACGGGGTTGGTGTCACTGAGGCTGACATAAGCAAGTTTTACCTGAGAAAGAGGGATGACGGCACATGCGTCTTCCTGCACAAGCTTTATAACACGTGGCTCTGCGGGCTACAACACATGAAGCCCACAGCCTGCAAGCTTTGGCCCTTCAAGATCCTCGGCAGGCCCAAATACGGCAGTCCCAACGAAGCCTCCTATGATTATAGGGGGAGAAGCCTCTTCATTTACGTGGACCCGTCATGCATAGGGATACGATGGGGAAACCCCACAGAGGAACTCACCTATAAGGCCATACCGGAACTCGTCGAGATTGCCCTGGGGTTGAGAGAGAAACAGTTCTATAGCACCGCAAACTTGAGCAACCTTTATTTTGGAGTGGATTGGAGGAAGATCCCCAAGGTGAGGCCCCTTAGAATATAACGGTTGACATGCACGTTAACATTTGACAGTTAGCGAAGGACAGGCCTTATCGGAACGATGCAAAGAACAAAAATCAAAACAAGCACGAGGGTGGCGAGCTTTCTGCCGGTTGTGAGCTCTGAGACATCATCCAGGGGTCCTGGATGTCGTTGCAAAGACAAAAGGAGGGCCAGGACCGCCATGAGGTAGTGCCCAAGGACAAGCAACAGCAGAATGGAAAAGAATGAGAGGACGTTTCGGGGTGTCTCCCCCAACACGCCTCTAGCAGCGTGACCACCATCCAGCATGCCTACAGGCACTAGATTAAGCATGGTGACAAGCATGCCAATGCACCCCGCGAAGGCAATGGGATGCAACAATAAATAGTGACCAGGGGGGATTGTTGCAAACGCTTCGACAAGGAGCCTAAAAAGTATCGGCATAGGGGGATCCACCATCCCTGGCGGGGGTCTAGAAACCGTGGGGGAGAGCTGAATGCCGATGATCGTGATGATCATGGTCATAATGAAGCCTGCAAATGGGCCACCGAAGCCAAGGTCGAACAAGGCATCCTTGTTTGGGGGGAGAGACCGTTGTTGAATCACGGCTCCGAATGTCCCCACACCGTATGGCATGGGAGGACCCGGAATGAAATAGGGCGCAGTCGCTCTAATGCCGTGTATGTGAGTGGCGAGCTTGTGGCTCACTTCATGCACTACAAGTATCGTCATGATGGCGGATGCGAAGGAAACAGCACCTATTGTTGGGTTGGGCATAAAATCCTCGGCCACAAACCCCTGCGAGAGTGTATACCCAGTAAATAGTGTAGTGCCTACTGTCGCGAAGAACAAGATCATACTGATGGTCCGCCGGCTAAGTGTTGCTGGGGGCCTATGAATTATCCGCAACGCCGTTTTCTTCCCATTTTTTCTAAGAACGGGAACGAATCCAATGGTGTCTAAACGTTTGATAAGCCTCAGAAACCCTTTTTTGGAGTCTTGCCGTGTTCTCACGTAAAAGGTGTGGCTGCCATGTTCGATGAGGCCCTCCTCTACGTCAAACTCTGATTCAACCATGCTGCGCAATTGTTCCAACTGGGCGATTTCGGTGGGAAGGTCGTCTCGGGATGCATCCCACATATTGCTCGGTATTAAACTCTATCTTGTGGTATTAGAAGGTTGTGTAGAATGCTTTATTGTGTTTAGAAGGAAACTCGTGTTGGATGAAATAGGACCGTGCCGAACCTGTCGTTGAACCAGCGTCCACAGTCCTTGCAGCGGTACCGCTGGTAGAGACGCTTGCGCCAGCCACGCCTAACAGCCCTTGAACTGCCACAGTAGAGGCATTGGAGACCTGCAGCCCACCTAACCTCCCTCAACGCCTCGGCACATCCGGCATCAGAAGGCATGAGAGACTGGATGGTTAAAGCCATTAGAACATGAAAAGGCAGAGAAAGCTAATAAGCGCCATCTTCTTAATAAGAGCGCAAAAAACGCAAAAAATATATACTGCCATGAGTACTGATAGACGAAGAAGGAAAAAGCCATGAAATACAAGGTTTTTATCATAGTACTGCTGCTATTGATGTTGCCCTCATCCGCTGCTCTTCCCTGCTCTGTTCACGCTGAGGTTAAGCCTTGGGATTGGGAGTGGGAAACATTTGGTCCAAGGGCTGATAGCCAACTGTTTAAGATCATCATAGCCTACGAGTCTCGGTTAGCCGCCTTTGAAGCTGATGAGATTGACGTGGTGGGGGTCAGGCCTGAAGATGTTGAGCGTGTCCGCAAAAACCGTCCGGATGCGTTCTTCTATACGTCTCAGGCTTACACAACCTTTTCCATATACTTCAACATGAGAAGGTGGCCGCTCTCACATCCAGCCATACGCCATGCATTAGCGCATACACTTAACAAGGAGGGGTACATACTTCCTGAAATCTTGAAGGGGTATGGTGTCATGTTAGAAACCGTCATAATGCCTACACTTGGTGTATGGCATAACCCTAACGTTACAATGTATGAATATGGCTTGGAGGAAGCAAATAAGATTTTGGATAAAGCTGGCTTCGTTCGCGGTCCTGACGGATGGAGAATAGACCCTACCACTAACAAACCGATTAGGCCCCTGAATGTTTTAACGGCAACGGAGGCCCTTGCCCCGACCTCATTCGCTATTGCTGTGCACTTCGCGAAGCAATGCGAGAAGATAGGGATAAAGATCACCCACGACGCGGTTGAATCAGCAGCTGTGAGGATGAAGAGGGTTAGAGACACCCATGAATTCGATATGTACCACTGGGGCTGGGTTGGTATAGGCCCAGAGTCAGATTGGCCCTACCGCTTCTTCCACTCGAAATTTGACCGTCCTGGAGGGTGGAATCGCTACGGCATCAGGAATGCCACATTGGATAAGCTTCTAGAGCGCTTCGTCGATACAAGCGACTCTGAAGAGGCAAAGGAAGTGTTATGGAAAGCTCAAGTGATACTGCAGGAAGAGTTACCTTGGATCCCTGTGTATAGCTCGGTTAGCATTGTTGCTGTCTCAGGTAAACTGAGGGGCAGAGTCTTTTTTGAGGCCCCCGGACTAACGGTGCCGCTGGGCACATCTTGGCTTTCTGACCTTAATGAACACACTATAGCAATGCCCTTTGGAGCTTCTCTCCGTAGGGCGGTTGCTAGCGTTGAAAACCTAAACCCAGCAACCTACATCTGGCTTGACGAAGCTACGGTCATGAGCCACATTTACGAGTGGTCAGCCATTTCACATCCGAAATACGCGGGCGATTACAGAAAGGCTTTACCACGACTTGTTCAAAAATACGACATCGAATACCCAGAGGTGAAGCCGGGGGTCAAGGTTACCAAGGTCACCCTACACTTTGCGAGGAACATAACTTGGCATGATGGTGTACCGTTCACAGCCCACGACGCGAACTTCACCGTGTGGAGGTTGGGCAAAGAACTTAAAATGTATAGATACGTCCTCGACTGGATAGAGAAGACCTACAAAACCGAGGTGAAAGACGACTACACCTTCACTGTTTACGTCAACAGCACCAGCTGGCTCATCTTACCATACATTATAAGTCCTAGGTATATGCCCAAGCACATATGGGAAAAATTGAAGGAACCTGCAAAGCTTGACCTTGCTAGAGAGAGGCACCCCACAAACCCCATGTTGACCACTTTAACCGGAAATGGGCCATTCATAATGTACGATTATGTCCCAGGAAGCTACGTAGTAAACATCTGGAACCCCTTATACTATCTGCCACACCCAGAGAAAGCTTTGAAAATTGAAACGGTGAGGCTACCTCATAAAGCCTACGACGATGAAACCTTTGAGATATCTTTTAAAGTTACAGACTATGTGGGAAGAGCCGTTGAAAACGCCACGCTCAATCTCGCCTTCCTCGTGGATGAAAAGGTGAAGAAGGAAGTAACCCTCTCAAATGTGGGTGGCGGCATATACACGGCTATAATTTCAATGCTACCCGCCGCGAGCTATAAGCTTGAGCTCACCGCAACGCAGCCCCTGCCATTAGGTTCGCTGAAGCGCGAAATGGCTTATTCACTATCAACAGAAGCTGCGATCATGAGGTATGTTCCCTACATCGCTGGGATTGTGGTGGTCGCGGTAATCGTCTCCGGAGGTTTCCTCCTATATAAGAGACGAAGGATCGCTGAAAAAGCTTGATACCCTTTCCCCCCTTTTCTGTTAGGAGTTAACATTTATGCCCGGCATGTTAGGTTACTTGCTAAAGCGAGGAATTGACAGAATAATTCTAGTGTTAGCGGTCGTAACCCTTCAGTTCGTCCTCTTGAGGGTCATACCTATACATTTTATGGGTGTCGACCCCTCAGCGTTCTTAATCGAGCCCGGGGCTCCACCCGAAGTCGAGAAGCTCCTGAGGGCGCAGTTCGGGCTTGACGAACCCATCTTCCCACATCAATACGTGAGATATGCGCTCAACCTCTTTACGGGTCAATTCGGCTACTCCTTCATAACCGGAAGACCTGTGATGTATGAACTAATACCTAGGCTCATCAACACCGTCATACTTGACTCATTCTCGCTAGTCGGAATCTGGGCTATAGCCTTAGCTTTGGGATTGTATGCGGCGAGGAAGAGAGGAAGCAGAACCGACTCTACAATTGTTTTGACTGCGATATGGTCATACATAATGCCAGGCTGGCTCATGGGTTTAACCCTCCTCTATCTTTTAGCTTGGTATCCGCGTCTGGAATGGAACCTAAAACTCTTCCCAATCGCAGGGACAAAAAGCCCATTCCTACCACCCGACCCCCTCGCGCACCTTCTTGACTACTTATGGCACCTCGCTCTACCTTGGATGGCTGTTGTAATCGCGGGCTTTGGAAGTCTCACCTACTACATGAGAACTATAACAATAGGTGAACTTCGGCAAGACTACGTAACAACTGCAAAAGCTAAGGGGTTGCCTGAAGGAAAAATCATGAGGAGATACGTCTTGAAAAACGTTTCACCCCCAATACTTACAATCCTTGCATTGGCCCTGCCAGGAATAGTAAGCGGTGGAGTAATAATTGAAAACATTTTCTCCTGGTATGGAACTGGTCGATACCTCTTTCAGGCTATAAGCGCGTTCGATTACCCCGCAGTGCAAGCGATGCTTTTCATAATAACTGTATTCACGGCCATATCCCTATGGTTCCTCGACATAGCGATAGCATACCTTGACCCTCGGGTTAAATTGAGGTGAAAACATGGTTAGCTGGAGGGAATCTTTAAGTGGGTTTTTATCTGTACCCAAAAGTGAAGTATGGCGCAGCCTATTCAAGAAAAAGATGATGATCGCGGGTATTGTTCTTCTCATATTAAACGTATTCACTGCTGCCTTCGCCCCCTACCTTGCGTGGCATGACCCCATAAGGGACATGCAAGTAGCCGACGACTACGCGTTGCCAGCTTGGATGGCCATATTCCCCCACGCCCGTGAATTGCCAAGAAACATCTTGAAAGAGATTAAGTATAAAGATTGGATCTTCATGTCCACAGGAGGTTTAGCTAACCACTTGACTACTCTAGCTCACAGCGAAAACTTTACAATTTCTTATAGACGAATGGGCTTACAAGCCTCGGGTGAAGCTCAAGTCATCATGAAATACCGCTTTGAATACCCATACACACCACCTAAAACCTTCGCTGTGTATATTCCGATAAACATTACCTTTACCGGGTTAGAATCCGTCCAGTATAGGTTAGCAGTTCTCTTGAAGGGCGAGGGAAGGGACAAACCATACACCTTGCACGACTCATATCCGCCATGGAGGAGCACCAACTTCATCCGATGGGGTGAAAAGCCACTCACTCTCCACTCACGAGATATAAAAGTCGCAGCAAGCATGGGAATTAACCCCCTTTACGAAAACCCAGCGGAGGTTGTCTTCAACAAGAGGGGACTATACGAGCTAATAATAACCCTGTACTTAAGGGACCGTGGAGACAGCGATAAACTCGGGAAGCTTGAAGCTACTTTTGGGATAATATCCCTAAAAATACCCGGGCTACTTTATGGCATGCTGGGGACAAATATGCTAGGCGCAGATATCTTTTCTCAGCTAATCTATGGTGCTAGAATATCCCTAATGATAGGGGTTTCAGCGGCTATCCTCATTGTTGCCTTAGGATTGCTGGTGGGCATCATCGCTGGCTACTTCGGCGGCTTCATAGATCAGATGCTCATGTTTAACACGGATCTCCTCATGCAAATTCCCAATCTACCAATCATATTGATGGTTATGCTGGTCTTTGGCAGGAATATCTATATCATCGTCTTCATAATCGCCTTACTGTCTTGGATGGGCGTAGCAAGGCAACTACGCGCATGGACATTGTCCCTAAAAGAAGCCGCATACGTGGAAGCCTCGCGGGCGGCAGGCGCTACTGATTTCTACATAATATTTAAGGTGGTCGCGCCACAACTAGTCCCTATAATAGCCTACTTCCTAGCCATGACTGTGCCCTTTGCGGTTTTCCTCGAGGCTGGTTTAAGCCTTTTAGGCTTTGGGGACCCATTCTTCCCCTCTTGGGGTAAAATGCTGAATGAAGCCTACTATTTCGGTGGATTCTCAAAACTCGCTTGGTGGTGGATCGCCCCACCCATAACAGCGATCTTGATACTCGCGTTGTCCTTCGTCTTGATAGGATACTCCTTAGAGGAAGTGTTCCACCCGAGGCTGAGGAGGAGGTAACCCTGTCCCACATACTTGAAATTCAAGACCTCATCCTACATTACGAAACCACGGCGGGGGATGTTAAAGCAGTAGATGATGTTGAACTCAAGCTGGGGAAGGGCGACTCCCTTGGACTTGTGGGGGAATCCGGCTGCGGTAAAACCACCTTAGCCTTAGCCGTTATGAAGCTCCTGCCCTACAACGCAAAAATCTTGAAGGGTGAAATCCTCTTCGACGGAAAAGACATCACCAAAATCAATGAAACTGAGATGCGCCGCCAAGTCCGCTGGAAAAAGATGTCGATGGTCTTCCAAGGCTCCATGAACGCGTTCTCCCCCGTCCACACAATCGGCTTTCAGATGGCCGAAGCCATGATCTTGCATGAAAACCTACACAAGTCCGAAGCCCATGAAAGGGTCAAGAACCTGTTGACCTTGGTTGGCATACCACCCTCACGGGCCAACAATTATCCTCACGAGTTCAGCGGGGGCATGAAACAACGGGCCATGATCGCCATGGCTCTGGCCTGCAACCCACCATTCGTCATTTTGGATGAGCCAACAACAGCCCTTGATGTCATCGTTCAAGCTCAGGTTTTGAAGCTCGTAAAAGAGCTTCAACAAAAGCTCCACCTATCAATCATGCTAATATCCCATGACATCTCGGTTGTGGCCCAGATATGCAACAACGTTTCTGTAATGTATGCGGGTAAGGTGGTAGAGGTGGGTAAAGCCTCCACCATCTTCAAGGAGCCCCTCCATCCCTATACAAAGGGCTTAATGGGAGCGTTCCCTAGCGCGAAGGGTCCCAAGCGACGGCTAAAATCCATCCCTGGCTCCCCACCTGACCTCTTAAAGCCTCCACTCGGCTGTCGATTCCACCCACGTTGCCCCCTTGTGATCGACCTATGTCTGAAGGAGGAACCAGAACCAATCAAAATGGCGGATCATATGGTTGCTTGTCACCTGGTTGGGTGAGGATTGAGGCATGACTGACATCGTAAAAGTTGTAGACCTCGTGAAGTGGTTTCCCTTACGGAAGAGCTTCCTATACTCCCTCCTTGGGATGAAGCAGGAGTTTGTCAGGGCCGTTGATGGGGTGTCCTTCAACATCAAGGATGGTGAAGTGTTTGGGCTGGTTGGAGAGAGTGGCTGCGGAAAAACCACCACTGGCAGGCTCCTCCTCAGGCTTATCGAACCCACTACAGGTGACATCTTCTTTGAGGAGACAAACATATCCAAGCTCAGCAAAGCAGAGATTAGGAAGCTTCGTAGGAAGATGCAAATAATATTTCAAGACCCCTACGAGTCCATAAACCCTCGAAGGAAGGCGCTTGACATCATTGCGGAACCCCTCGACATAAACAAGATGGTAAGCAGCTCGGCGGAGAGGGAGGAGAGGGTCCTTAGAGCCATGGAGGCTGTGCAATTATGCCCCCTGCCCGAGCTCATGCACCGTCTGCCCCACGAGCTTAGCGGTGGGCAGAGGCAGCGGGTAGCCATCGCGAGATCCCTGATACTTCAACCCAAGTTTATTGTTGCGGATGAGCCCGTGTCCATGCTCGACGTCTCCGTCAGAACCGAGATACTCAACCTGATGCTCGACCTGAAGGAGAAGTTTGGGTTGACCTACCTCTTCATAACCCATGATATAGCGGTATCCAAGTATATGTGCGACAGGATCGCAGTTATGTACCTGGGAAAGGTGATTGAAACGGGCCCTGTGGAAGGGGTTGTCGGCGACCCACAACACCCATACACAAAGGCCCTCATGGAGGCTGTGCCGGTGCCAGATCCCTCGGTGAAGATTGGGGACATAAAAATAAAGGGAGAGGTGATAAACCCCATCTATCGCCCGGCTGGCTGTGCATTCCAAGACCGCTGCCTCTACGCAAAACCCATATGCCTCAAGGAGGAGCCCCAGCTGGTGGATGTCCCATTTGACAGGAAGGTCGCATGCCACTTAGTGGCATAGCCCAGTTTTCCTTCAGCCATCTAGTATATGGGCTCAAGCACAATGGGCGAAATAAGACAGAGCGAGTACAGAAAGTCGATCATCATCCACACCGCACCCAAAACTATGCAAACCTGAGGTGTTAGCCTCCACTTTAAATGTGCGGTGACCGCAATTAAGAAGAGAGCTGCAGCTGCCGCGGTCAAAATTGGAGACAAACCCCCTGAAGGCATCATTGTTAAGCCAGCGTATTGAAGGGTCAGCCACTTAAGCATCATCAGGATGAGGAAGTCAAACCCCAGGCAGTAGGCTTTACCTCTTAAATGAAGAAAAGTGGCCCACCTTGAAGCAAGGTAAGGTATGAAGAAAATGGCGGGAAGCATGAAGATGAAATAGAGGCTATTCGCGAGGGCCAGCAGAGGGTATAGCTTAACCACAAGCCACCAACTTCTCGGCGCCTCATTTAGACACCTTAAGACGGGGTCAAAGGGCTGAGGGGTCAAGGATGTGGTTTTATAGGCGATGTCGTAACGCCCAGTCTCATATATCATCATAAACAGGTGGGCGTTTCCCTCTAAGTCGATGCAGAGCAGGGGTGATGAGGAGCTGGCGAGCCCAGCCGTCAGCCATGTGTCGCGGGTTAAAACGACCCCCTCCCTATCCGCTTTTAAATAAAACACCTGGGCGCGAAGTTGAAAGTAGAAGGGCTTAAACCTCCAATCCCCAAAAAGCACACGATAACATTGGCCTTCATAAAGGAGCCGTGTGCCCCACTCAGGCCTGAGGTCCACAAAGGCCACGTGAATGCGCCCCTCTAAATCAATGGCTGATGTCGGTAACCCTATGTTCTTCCTAACCTGAAGCCCAGCCAGCTTTAAGTCCGCACTAGCCGCTGTCCCATTTTCAAAGAACTTCTTAAGGAATACGCCGTAATTCCTGCGTGGGCGCTCGTCAACAAAGATCACATAAATGTCGCCTTCAGGGTGCAACAATGCGGTTGGAGCCTTAAAGGGCTCCACCAACTTAGAGACCCGAGCTATTTTAGTCTCCCCCAGCAAGGCCTCCCCATGCTCACCCAATCTCATATAAAACAGTTCATGATATAGCATAGGCTCGCTGTATTTGTCATCGAGCCAAAGAATATGCACACTGCCCTTTGCGTCAATGGCGACACTCGGTCCTGTCGAACGTATGCGGTCTGTTGGAGTAATTTGGCGCACCGGGATTAAGATCTCCCCCCTAACTCCCAGTTTGCAGTAATACAGTTCCGCGGCTCCCGTTTGAGTATCACACCAAACCAGATGTGTGTTTCCTCTTAAGTCCACGGCCAGGCTTAAGTCAAAGCTGTTCCTGAGGTTTGGAGCAACGGCCACCTCGGGGACAACCTTCAAACCTTCGCTGTCAAGTTTTGAATAACGCACCTGAGCGCTTCCATCCCTGGAATCAACCCAAGCTATATGGACATTGCCGTCTCTATCGAGGGCTATCACAGGGGAATGGAAGCCATAGCCACGGACCACCATGGTGTTTACTAAAACTTCCCTGCGGCTGCTGAGTTTAAGGTAGCGTATGGCCTCCACCCCCTCTTTGCTTGGGAAAACTATGTGTAAGTTGCCCAGCCTATCGACCGCAGCCGCTAAACTCCAAGAGAACTTTGAGTTTTCAGCAATAGTGGTAGCTTGAGACCACCCCTCCTGAGACATCACCGATGCAACGCATGCGGCTCCTATAGCGGTGAAAATTAGGCCTGCAAACAGTGAGAGGACCAGAATTAGAATGTGAACGGAAAACACTTTAATGCTTAAAGACTTGATTTAAACCACCGCCTCATGAGCCAAGAATATTAAGGGTCGGATGAATAAAAATAAACTTTCAGCCCTGGGCATTTGTCTATCCCTCGTCTTGGATCTGATAAATGCTGACATTGGCACTCATTTACTGCTAAAATCTAATTTTAGAATGCCTAGAAAGAGCTCTGGCAAGCGTATCGCATCGGCTTCCGTCTCCACGGCCTCTTCCATTAACTCGAGCGCCCTGGCAAGGTTTTGATCCCTCGCTTTTCTGGACTCGGAAACCAGCCTCATCTGAACCCCAGCAACCCGAATAACGTCCTTCAATATGCCGTCCCCCAAGGCACAAACTTAACTTGTTCGCTTCTACCCATATCACGTTTGCGTTATTAGTTAATCAACGCTTCAGGAGTTATCTTCGGTCCCTTTATTAAATCCATCCTTGCGGAAACTTTTGGCTAAACCCCATTTATGGCTTCTCGTAGAGGGGTGATGGCGGGGGCGAGGCCTTCGGGTTAATGGAGACAGCCCTCCCTCCAATTGCCATGATAATGAACACAAAGTGGATTTGAGCAGACTAAGAGTTCAAAATAGAATCTGGTGGTGCTAACCAGCTTTCCTTGGCGTGTATTTTCCGAAGCCCGGCTTACCCACCACTTCCTTTTCTTGATATACAATGGTGCCTCGGACAATCGTATGTGTAGGCCATCCTGTCAGCTCCCATCCGTCATATGGGGTGAACTCGCTTCTCGTGTGGAGCCTTTCAAGAGAGACCCTCACCCTCTCCTTCATATCCACAATGATCACATCCGCGTCGGAGCCCACTTGTATCACACCCTTCCGAGGGTACCATCCAAATATTCTAGCTGGCTTTTCGCAACACAAATCGATAAAGCGCATTAAGGTTATCTTGCCTTCGAGAACTCCTTTCGTTAACATTGCGGCTGTCTTCTCAGCCAAACCGGGGAAACCTGGTGCAGCTTTCCTTATGTCTTCCCAACCTGGCTCTTTTTCCCTTTTCAAATACGCGCAATGGTCCGTGCCAATGCAATCTATAACTCCATGCTGAACAGCTTTCCAAAGCGCCTCCATGTGCTCCCTACTTCTTATAGGTGGGTTACACTTAAGATATGGCCCCATCCTCTCCATGTCTTTTATCGTGAACAGTAGATATTGAGGACACGTTTCGCCATAAACCTTGATGCCTCTCCTCTTGCCGATCTCCAAAGCCTCAACAGCCTCCTTGGCTGACATATGAACGATGTAAAGCGGGCAACTCGTATGCTCAGCGTATTTGATTGCCTTGTCTGTGGATTCGCCCTCGGCAAAGCTTGGCCTGGAATCATGGTGGGCGAGGGGATCTTTCCTCCCCAATATTTCGTAAACCTCCCTTTCATATGCATATAATATGTATTTATTTTCCGCATGGACGCTGGCGATGCCATCATTTTTAGCGATGATATTCATGGCTCTAAGAAACGATCCATCATCAACTTCAGGATACTCCGGAACAGAAACGCATAGAAACATTTTGAGGGAGGCGGCACCCAACCTGACTATCTCCGGTATGGCGTCAAAAACATCTTTCTGTGGAGTTGCCCCGCCATGTAGAGCAAAATCCACCACAGCCTTTCCACCCGCTATCTCTATCTTCCTTTTGAAGTCGGCTGATCTCAAGGCCGGTGGAACGTTCCAGGCATGGTCAACAACCAAGGTCACCCCACCAACAGCGGCTGCCTCCGTTTCACTTTTCCAATCAGACCTCCACTCAAACCCTGGCTCCATGATGTGCGTGTGTGGGTCAATCGTTCCCGGCATTATGTAGTTTCCATTTGCGTCTATGGTCACGTCGGCCTCCCTGGGAAGGTGCGGATCCTTCCCCACACTCACGATTTTCTCCTCATCTATGGCGATGCCCACTCCGTCGATAATCCCCGCATCCGTTACAAGCTTTCCGTTCCTTATTATTAGTGAAACAGGCAATGGCATGCCCCCCTTTATCTCAAACAAATTTTATGGCCGACACGGGACAAAGGACTGCGCATAAGCCGCATCCATCACATTTCGTCTTGCTGATGACAGCCACGCCTTCGACCATGCTGATCGCCATGTAGCCACCATCACGGCACGCTGTGACGCATTTAGCGCACCCAGTACATGTGGCAGGATCGACTTCGGCTTTATGTGGTGGTTCCAATGTCAATTTTTCAAAGGGAACAATATACGGTAGTGCGCATCCAATAAAGTCTTCAATACTCTTATATCCCTTTCTCCTCATGAAGTCGGTTAGGCCCCTAATCATGTCCTTAATTATGCCGAACCCATGCCACATCACAGCTGTACAAACCTGAACTGTTCTGGCTCCCACCATCAAGTACTCCACGGCACTTCGCCAATCCTCTATGCCACCTATAGCTGAGAGAGGAACCCGTGGGAAGGCTTTCGCAATTTGAGTTATTACCCGAAGACCGATGGGCCGAATGGCCGGCCCTGAGTATCCTCCGAAGGATGAATAATGATTGGGTTTTGTGGTTGGCAGGGGCTTCCTCGTTTCCACGTCTATGCCAACCAAGCCCAAAACGGTGTTTATCCCAGATATGGCGTCAACACCAGCTTTAACGGCGGCTTCAGCTATGGAAACAACATCGGTGACATTGGGAGTCAGTTTAACCATAACCGGCAAAGTAGTCCCCCTCCTACAGCCTCGGATCACCTCAGCCGTTAATTCGGCATCTTGACCGATCAGCGCTCCCATACGCCTTTCAGGCATGCCATGAGGGCAGGACACATTCATTTCAATCATGTCTGCGCCAGCGGCCTCCACCATATGCGCTAATTCGGCCCATTCGTCTGGACTCGGCCCAGCCATAATGCTCAAAATTAACTTGAAGTCCTTAGGCACATTTCTTTTGATTGAGGGAATCTCCTGTTCGCACCATTGTTTAGCATCCATATCTGAGATTAACTCGATGTTTCCCATACCGATGTTAACTTCACCATTCAAAGCAGTAACCATCCTACCCAATCTCGGTCGTGGGTGTTTGACACCAAAAGTCGCAACGGTCTTCGTGACAGCACCAGCCCAGCCGATTTTAGCTGCCCTAATTATATGATCCGCATCCATTGTTGGGGGGGCAGAAGACAGTAAGAACGGGTTTTTGAAACTCATTTCACAAAATTCAACGGCTAGTTCAACCAAAATTCTTCACTCTTAGATTCTTGTTGTAATTATAATTTTATGTAACTGTCTTAAAAGTTTTGAAACGCATGTCTTATTCTCCACTTATACGGTGCCCACACGTGGTGTATTCTACCAAAGATTTTTATGGGCAAAACGAAATTCTAAAACAAGGGAAGTGATAGGTTTGGTGAAAACTATACTTAAGGGTAGGGATTTCATCACAACTCGAGAGTGGACAAGGGAGGAGCTGGAGACCGCACTGGATGTGGGTTTTGATTTGAAGCGGAGGTTCGCTGCGGGAGAGCCCCATGAGCTCCTTAAGGGCAAGACCCTGTTTATGCTCTTCTATAATCCCTCACTAAGGACCAGGAATAGCTTTGAGGCTGGGATGACCCAGCTGGGGGGACACGCCCATTTTCTCGTCCCAGAGACCGTTTATCGCCCAACATTGAAGGAAGCGATGCCAACCGAGGGGGTGGTGGAAACCAGAGAAAGGATCTCGGACAGCGCACGAGTGTTAGAGAGGTATGGACACGGCATCGCCATTCGGATATTCGGCAAGTCCAGTGATTGGGTCTATGGCCGCGGAAACCTCGTTGTGAGAGAGTTTGCCCATTGGGCTAATATTCCAGTGATTAACATGGAGTGTGACATGTATCACCCATGCCAGGCCATGGCCGACATCATGACCATCATCGAGAAGCTTAGGAAACCTGAGGGGAAGAAGCTGGTTATGAGCTGGGCCTACGCCCCGTCACCATGGAAGCCTGTGAGCGTCCCACAGTCAGTGATTTTGGTAGGAACAAAGTTTGGGATGGACGTGGTGCTTGCCCACCCGAAGGGGTTTGAACTGGACCCGGAGATTATCAAAGAGTGCGAAGGATATGCGGACACATATGGAGGGTCCTTTGAAATTTCCTGCAGCATGGAGGAGGCGTTTGAAGGGGCAGATGTGGTCTATCCAAAGTCATGGACAAGTCTAGAATTCTTGCCGCCAAAAACCAAGGAGCCAAACTTTGCAGCCATAACAGAACTACTTAACAGAAATAAGGACTGGATTTGTGATCAAAAGAAAATGGACCTTTGCAAGAAAGGCGTGCTTTACATGCACTGCCTGCCAGCTGATCGAGGAGCCGAGGTTACCGACGAAGTCATGGATGGTCCAAACTCCGTGGTCTTCGATGAAGCAGAGAATAGACTGCATGCACAGAAAGGAATAATGGCCCTAACCATGGGTGGTAAAATATAAATCAGAGACATGTCTTAAAGCCGTAAAAGCATGCAGTTGAGTGTTAGGGTTACGCCGCGCGTCAAGGATATCGTTGCTCAGGTAGCTCAGAGTGAAGGGGTGGATGTCTCGGAGTGGCTGCGAAACCTGATCGTTGGTGAGCTTAAGGGACGCGGTGTTTTGCCCACGGTTCTAACGGTTCCAGGGCTGAGGGAAGAGGGTGTGGCAGGTGTTTGAGAGGGCGTTCAAGGTTATTCCAGCCGGAGTACATCCCAACCATAAAAACCAGCATCTCCGAGAGGGAGTTCAGGTTTCCAAACTACCTCGTTAGGCTTGTGGTTTGGGATCTGGGCGACGGGAAAGTTGGATCGGTGATATATGTTCCATTTTCAGTGTGGGGGCTGTTATGCGATTGTGAATTTGCAGTTTGCGTCTCCCTTGGCTATGCATTCAATCTCTGTTGTTGAGGCCTCCTTACGGAATAGTTGATTGAAGGCTCCGGTTAGGTAGCCTCGGAAGAAGTGGCTTCTACCCTCCTTATATTTTCCTTTGAAGGGTAGGCATTCGAACAGGTCTTCAACCTTAATTGTAGCCTCAACCCTCTTCTCATCGAATTCCGCAATGTTTGGGATGCCCCACCCCTTGGCGACCCGCTCAGCTAGAATGATCTGTAGAGCCCTCAATCCATCTATACCATACCTCTCAACCACGCGTTTCGCCTCTTTTCCCCCAGCGCTTACACCCATCTCATAGAGGATAACGGCCGCTCCTGACCCAAAGGCTTCATAAAGCCTTTCAAACATATCTCCGAAGGTCTTAACCTTCAGCGTGGCGCTCCTCTCGCCCAAAACCACTATGGGGAAGTGGAGGTCATCGATGATTAGACCATCAAACTTCGCTTTGGAAAACCTCACATCCAAAACGATGTCCAGCTCCCCAATTTGCTTCGCCACTTCCTCGGGCTCCACTTCCGCTTCTGTGAGGTCAACGAAGAAGCCCCAGACTCCTGCTTCCTCGCCTGGATAGCCAGTGTGAAAGCCAGATAAGATGTTGATGCCCCTCTCAGCTAGATGGTTTGAAATCTTTGCCATGGCTCCAGGAACGTTCTTGCCCTCGACAACATACTCGACGAGCCTCCTTCCCGGAGAATAAACACTGTATAGGAGATCCTTTGGATAACGATTATCAGCCATAACCCTCACACATGATAACAAATTCAGAGGACTAAATAATGTTTTCGATTGCTCAGCTGGTCTGCGCTAAAGTTCGCGCACGCTGGCCATATAGCCCACCCTCTCAGCCCTCGTCCACCTCACCCTCCTCTTCAGAAGAACATCGATGAGGGCTTTTATGGTGAGGGCATCGATAAGGTGCTTATATCCCATGACGAAGAAGGGTGCATAAGCGACGAGCTGGATGTCCTCTTCATCGATCTCTATGGCAGGTGGGCTCAGTAAGGACTGCAAAGTGATGAAGAGGAGAATAATTAAGACTACGAAAGTGTATGCCTCATTAATCATTGCAACTATGTCTAAAGCCCATATGGCTATCCCAGCGAAGGGTATGAATGTCGCGCGCATCTAGTGAAAACGATAGAGTTAGCCACGCGCAATAAAAGAACCTCACCTATGTAACGGCAAGGGAAGTGGCACGAGAACTACTCGACCTAAAACTAGCGAATTTTAAACTCTAATCACCATTACAAAAATTGACAATCGTGAACAGCATATTTTTTGTATTCTCTTAAATGAAGGGTTGGAACTTCTTTATGGGCCTTCTCATAAAGGATGTCGTCGGCTGTTAGGAGGGTTGCTCCAACCTTCTTGGATGAGCATACATATACACTGTCGTAGTAGGTTGCTTCGTTTTTTACACCCCAACTCAAAACCTCTTTATGTTCCTCTTCGGTTAACTCAATGGAATCTATTCTAAGCCCTAAGAAGCAGAAAAACTTTTGCACAGCCTCATCCAGATTTATGAACCCCTGCCTGACGGCTTTCCACAAAGTGTTTCCCACCTCATAAACCACCAGCTTTGGAGCCCTCAAATCAAAGGCTTCCCCAAGAAAATCCTCTAAAACCAGTCCCGCTTTATCGGATAGATCCTCAACCAACAGAAACCTAGACGCGACAGAAGCATCTATAACGTAAACCGTCAACGAGCTTCCCTCATCTCCCTTATGGTTTCGTTTATGAACCCCTTCGGAGCAATATGCTTTCCCACCTTTAAGCCTTGTAGAAGCCTTTCAGCCGCACCCCTCCTCTCCTCCATCTCAACCCTCCGTCGAATAGCCTCCCTAATATACTCAGACCAATTAATCCTAACCATACCCATTTTTCTCTTCAAACCCTCATCAACCTTAACAGTGACGGTATACAATAGCATCACCAAAAGTAATGAATTTGAACAATCTTTTAAACATTACTATAGATAAATACAAGGCTCTTCCCCTTTAATTATCGGAGAATATTTATAATTACACTTACAGCATTAAGCATGCGCGCGCATCGCAATTTTTCCATTATGTCTAACTCAAATTTATGGTAAACGTTGCTAAAAACGAGAGAATTTTCTTCCTGAAAATGTCATAAACATGCTTAAACTCGCATCCCAAGTACTTTGATGAAAGAGAGGGATACTCTGGGTGCCTAAGCGAAGTCGGAATGAAACTAGGTTTATTAAGCTGAGGTCCGAAACAAGCTATCGAGATACAACCAACAAACTTGACCCCGGGTGGAGCTAGGCATAGTCTTGAACATGCCATCGAAAGGCAAATTTAAGTGATTTTGCTTTCAAAAATAATAGGGTTAGCAATGTTGGAAGAACTCGTCGAAAGCTATCGAAAACAGGCTGAGGCTGCCTTGAAAGCTGCTCGAATACACTACGACAACTGGAACTACACTTCCTGCATCCACCAAGCACAACTGGCGGTCGAACTCACGCTCAAGGCTTTGCTGAAAAAATTCACGGGCGACTTCCCTAAGATCCACGATGTTGGGGCGGCGCTGATGGAGCACGCAGAGAAATTGCCTGAACCTGTAAAGGAAAAAGTCGGGAGGTTGTGGTTCATATCGAAGACTTTGGCAGCATGGCGTGAACCATCAGTTTATGGTCTGGAGGCGAGGCAAGTTGCACCTGATAAACTCTTCGGAAAGAAAGACGCAGAAGTCGCGATCGGGTATGCAGAAGAAGTTTACACCGCCTGCCTTTACCATTTAGTAGCTTAACTGGTCAGTTTTTCGTTTAGAGCTTCCCACACTTCAGGACCCTCAAGCAGCGTGAATATCAACTCGTCCGCCTTTCTGCGCCTGGCAAGAACCTCTCCTTTAGGGTTTCTAGGCACAGGAAAAGGGTATGGTGTTTCTTCGCCTTCCACGTTAAAAAGAGGAATAGCCACATTTGAAATGACCCATGATGGGAGGTATAATTTACCTCGTTAGCCCCGTCGGAAAAGGGCAGAGCCCTCCACTTACCAGGTATGAGGCGACTAAGCGGCTAGGAGCGCCGAGAAGGCTTAAGGAGCGGATGCACAAGCTAGCCTCTCAGGTGTTTAGAGCAGAACTCTATGAGCCGGGGCAACGTGGGATGCGCCCCATCTGGACTTGAAATGTAGTAGGCAGCGACCGCGTTTGCCAAGGTTAGCCTGCAGTGGTCTGGAAGGGCAAGAGCGTCGCCGAAGATGTTCCCAGCGTTCCAAGCGTCCCCTGCTCCCGTAGCTCTTAAAACAGGAACCCTGAAGGCAGGAACGATGACCTCGGTTTTCTGGGTGAAGGATCCCGTGAAGGTCGTGGTGTGGAGGTCGATTCGGGCTGAGAGATTCCTTGCCAAGATTCTTGCGCACTCCTTGGCTAAATCGTCGGGTTTCAACGTTTCTTGAAGGCTCTTCACTTCCTCGCTCAGTTGAGAGGCGTACCAAACAGCCTCGTTCTCGTTGACGCTAAAGATGTCGATGAGGTTCCCTAAGAGAACCCTTCTCACAAGCCTCGGAACGTCCTCTTTCTTCGGACTTGGGTCGGAGGTGTCGTAATAGGTTTTTCCTCTTCCCCTTTCCCTGACGTGACGGAAAACCTCTTCAGCCAGCTCGGTTCCCCAGCGTCGGGTCGAAGCCCAATGGAACACGCACACATAGTCGGCTTCCTGCAGGAGCTGAAAATCCTCAGGGGTGAGGTCGTCTAAACCGAAATTGGGTAGGGATCCAACATCGCTTATCATCACGTTGACCCTTTCACCTTCATGGGTCAGCTCAAAGGCGGTGGTGATCGCCATCGCCCCATGGGTTTTCACGTGGGAAAGATCCACGCCCAGGGGTTCCAGGTAAAACTTGAGTAAATGGAGCCCAAGGGGGCTTGTGTTAATGATGGGGTAGACCTTAGCCCCGAGGGCGGCTAGAGCGGCGGCAGTGTTTGCAGCGTTTCCACCCCTCAATTCCATCTGCTTAACCCCGTGGATGCTACCTCCCTTCCTCTTCGCAACCTCA
>LIHJ01000037.1:0-873 GCA_001399805.1 Candidatus Bathyarchaeota archaeon BA1 | reverse complement strand
CGATTTTCACTTTATAATGAGAACTAGAGAAGTTAAATTTCTTATTCATATTGTATGGTTGAAATTTATATCAAAAGCGCTCGGATAACTTCTAGCTATTTGCATCTCAGTTGATAGATAAATCAACGCCGACTAGTTTAATACCCTACCAGAAGAAGCTTACACGTTAAAATGAATTGGAGGGCATGATGATGAGAACCATGGAAGAAAAAATTGAAGAACTCAGAAATGGTGGAAAAAGCAAAACTGGGCGGTGGAATGGAAAAAATCGAAAAACAACATAAAGGAGGCAAGTTGACGGCGCGTGAGAGGATAGCGAAACTGCTGGACCCTAATAGCTTTGTTAAGCGCGCGCACCTTTGTTCTTAGAGCAGTCCCCTCCTCCGTCTATGACCAGTCCCTCTGGCCTTCTCCATGTGGCTGAAGGTGATTTAAAGAACGCGGCTAGGATGCCCCCCACAACCTCGGATCGGCTGACCTCCAAGTATTCAGACGCTTCAATGATGGCGTCAATCTTTCCCAAGACCTCCCCGTCCAGCGCTACCCCCAACCTTAACCTTAGGCATCATAGTGCGCCGAGTGCACCGCCCCCTAAAACCTAACGAGAAACCGAAAACGAAATAAAAACCACCAATTTTTTGTCAGTCATGCGCGCTATGGTCTTGATGCTAATTCTATATTTGCAACTAATCGGTCGTCAAAAAGGAACAGATATTAAACAAAGTCTGACGCACTTTATAACAAAATTGCATGCACGCTGAAGGGACGTCATAAGCATATGGCTTTAGTTCGCATTGGGTAGCATCGATCGACAGTTTTTTAAACGTTCGTCCCTAACGGAAATCGGATGGGTGAGGAAATAGTGGAAGCGAA
>LIHJ01000028.1 GCA_001399805.1 Candidatus Bathyarchaeota archaeon BA1 | reverse complement strand
CCTAAGAGTATTCCAAGCAACCACTTTGACTTGGCGGTTGCAGAATGCGGTGTCTTTATCTGGGTAGAGAATCTTAACGTTTGGATGAAAAATGTCTATCGAGTGCTAAGAAGTGGTGGCAAACTAATTGTTTCAGATTTTCATCCCCTCTCTATGATCACAAAAGTGATAAACGGAGCAGTAACCTTTAGAAAGAGCTACTTCGACCAGCGACCCGAAATTTACCAGCCAGAAGAAAATATACCACCGGCTGTTGAGTTCCTATGGAAGCTCAGTGACATTATCAATGCGGCAGTTGGGGCAAGATTTCAGATTGATCGTGTAGAAGAGTACTATGCTGAATATAAGGTTAAGGATGTTCCTCTCATTCCAACTGATTTCCTCCTAGTTGCGACAAAAAAGGGAGCGTGAGTAGCCACTTCCAAATTAAAGTCAACCGATGTTTCTGGTGCTGGAATAAGATTTGAACCCCGCCAATCCGCGACGACCTCAATTGTGCACTTTTACTGGCCCGCCACAGACCAAAAGGGTTATGGCTAATGGCACTTATCTAAGATGTTAAACGTGGGGAATTTAAACCGAGATTTGAACCTACGCAGACCCGCCATCTTGATAAATAAGCCGTAGCATCAACTACTTCCTCTCACCCTTTTTTAGGTTGAAGTTACCCTTATCCCTCTTGATTATGCGCTCTTGCTCAGGAAGTTTACCCTTTTCCCATTCCTCCCAATTAATTTCACGAAAAACCCATCGTTTTCCAAGGTGAGCCGCTAAAACCGCATGCTTATACTGCTGCGGAGTAGGAACCAGCTGGTCAAGGAACCTAAACAGCTTTTCAACCTGCTGCCTGGGAAAATACGCATAATAAGTGGCGTTTTTCACCTCGAAGGCATACATGTGCAGGTCGCGTCTCGCGATGATGTCGGGCAGGGGGCTGAGGCTCGGGTTGCTCACGGGCACCCGCACGGCCTTATACCCATTTTTTTCAAGCAACTTAACCAGCACGGTCTCGCTGTAGAAGCCCCTCCTGCGCCACCTTCGAATGCTCCTTCTAATGGGCACCTTCTCCATATCACTTCACCAGTAATGTTCATTCATTTTCGTATCCGCCTCAAAAAATATCCTCTTTTCATCATCATTTTCCATGAGTTTCTTGAAGACTATTTCATGGAGCCCCCATCTACTATCTTTTTGCCTCTTTTCATATAAATTGATTGTAGGCGGAAAGGCAATTTTCAGCTTCCATCGTAAAATCTCAAATATGAGAATGAATGAATTTAGGGTGATGAGATATGGAGGAACAGGTTTTTTACCCTCTCATAGAGGAGAAACTTAAGACCATGGGTAGGGTGACCTCAACTCATGGACGAAAAGGAGAGGAATTCCTTCCAGACTTCATAATAGAAGGTGAGGATGGTAAAAGAACGGCTGTGACTGTCGGATATGAGAGCCATAGGGAGCGTCTTGTACCAAGGTTGCTTTGTCAAAAGGTCTTTCGGATTTTGGTTCATTTGCAGAGATTTGATAGGGTCCTGTACATTGCACCCTATGAGCAGTTGAAAATAGTGTGTGACATGCTTGGCTGGGTTAACGTAAAGTTGGATAAGAGATTTCAGACAGCGGATCTGGGGTATATGGTTGGGATGAAGATGTTCAATAAAAGGCTGGAAAACGTCGGTTCAGAGTTAAGGAGGGCGAGGAGGACTCTAAGGAATCTGGAATACTGATGTGAGATACTCATTTAATAAGATTTTCCATCACCATTATTCACCATTATTTTATTCACCGATATCACCAAATCTTATTATTCACATTTTCAAAATGAGTGAAACTACATGGTTTTGCCCCCCAAATTCATCTAGGATTCGGTTACGTTTTGGCGGATACAAAAGCATCAACAATTCTTTCCTCAAAACCCTCAAGGCCATATCATCCCTCTTTCTTGAGCCATTTTGCGATTAATTCAGCTGTGGATTTTTCCTCCCATTTGAAAGGCCTGGGAATTTTTCTGAGGGGGTAGGCTCCAACAACCTGATAGGCCTTCTCGGCTAAGCCATCCGCTTCCCCAATCTTAAACCTATCCCACTCCCTTGCGTGGCGGTAGTGTTGGACAGAGGCCCATTCAGGGTTAAAGTCATTGATTTCGTCGGGTAGAAAGCACACGGCGACGAGGTTTAGGCTGCGGTGCAGGCCCAATGGGCATGTGAAGACCCGCTGCAGGTCCATCTCATTTTCAATGCTCAACTTCCCAGCCTTATACCCCTCAGCAATCTCCATGTATCGCCGACGAAGCTTACTGTTAACATATTCAACAATCGCATACGAGGCATCCAGTGGATTGATCCTTTGAAGCAATTCAACCGAGAAGGCCTTATGATGCACGTGAACGTGGGCCCCATTCCCAGACCATTTAGGAACACGGACTTTGAAACGCCCTCACAGCTCAGAAAGTCAACGATTTCCTTCGCGGCCACGATGTTCTCGGTCTCAATTTTTCAAAACGCTTTAAAAGGATTTGGACATCCTCTGAGTTGTTTATGGTGAACGGAATCTTACCCTTACGGGCTCGTTTATATCGCAATAAGTATGGTCTTCCCTTGCGTCATGGGTTTCGCAATGCAACGCGACCCATCAACCTCTACTGAATCTGGCAATCTCCTCCCGAACCTCTTTATGGAGATAATGAGCAACCACTGTTTCTTCATAATCTAACGGGATCACCATTACCTTGTCTCCATAAATCCTGATAACCGGTTGCTAATTGAAATATATTTTATTTATATGATGTAAGTCTTTCATAATGGAGGGATTTGAAATGAGAATTTTCAATGAGAGTTTTACCGTCTCTACGAGGGGTGAGGTTGATTTCATCGACCTAACCGACGAGGTTCGAGGGGTTGTGGAAAAGTCGGGCATTAAGAACGGCTTGGCTCATGTGTTTGCACCACACGCCACCGGCGTCCTCATCTTGACCGAGTATGAACCCAGCCTGCTAAACGATATCAGGAACATTCTTGAAAAATTAATTCCAAAGCGTGCTCCCTACCAGCATCCCGCCAACGCCCACTCACACCTCAGATCGATGCTTTTATGCCCTGATAAAACATTGCCAGTGATGGATGGGCGCCTTATTTTGGGCACTTGGCAATCCTTGGTTTTCATTGAAACCGATGTGCACCCCAGACGAAGAACCATTGTTACACAGGTTATCGGTGAGTAGCACACGTTACCATTCATTCACTGGCTCTCAGAACGTTTACTACTGAAAGTAGGAGATTCGCCAAGCTAGGAAGTCGTACCTTATGATTTTGGCTTCACCTGTGGAATGTTGTGAAACCTCAGTAAGTGATGTGTCACATCGTTTCCATGATATAATTTTTGATGGACGATAATTCGATTATGTTCGTTCAAATTTTTTTCACAGCTGAAACATATTTAACGTGTAAGCCGTGAGAAAATTGATGCCCTGTATGAATGCGTTAAGGTTGGCAGCGATGACTATTATTAGAATTGTACTATTTGAATAAATAATAAAAAAATCGCTTAAATTCGATATCATCTTAAACTTATCACATTTTTGAAATTGTGATAGCTTTCAAGTGATGCATAAAGTGAGAGACTCATTTTTGAGGACACAAGTGATAAATAAGACTGAATTCTCCCGTTGTCGTAAACTATCTTTTCAGAAATATTTCCAACTTTTGTTAGGAGATTACGGGCTTAGGAGATAATTATATGAAGTTCGGATATTTTCGTTTATTTTCTTGAAGTGAGCGAAAAATGACCCTCTTAACGCGTATAGCCTTAAAGAATTCTGGGTTCTCGACATTAGACTGGAGGGGGTTGTTTTGGCGGATTGTTTTGATTTCTTGGCGTTTTCTGTGGCGTTCTGGTAGGCTTTTTTGCTGGCTTCACGCCACTTATTCATATACAGAGTTGTGTTTTGGGTCCAGCCCTTTGTTTTACCATGTACGGCATCGATTTCGGTGCGGTTCGCGTAGTATCCAGCGTATGTGAAGTTGCTCCATGCTAGATTGTAGTAGCGGGTTGCGTTTGGGTTAAGGTGCTTGGTTTTGTTTGCCTCTCTGATCACGGTCCATGCGGTTTTTATCTGTTCATGTCTTTCCGTGACCCACGCTTGATAATAGTCCTTGACGATTCCTTTTCCGATCTCTTGAAATGTTTTATTATAGTTACGGATGTACGGGAAGGCTGGGGTGAATGGATTGATCCTGGGTGGAGAGGGCGTGACATCCCGGCGTATCGGTAGACGATGCTTTCCAAGAACGGTTTGGGCTCGTTCGGTGAGGATGTAGTCTATGAATGCCTTAGCTTCATCGAGGTACACGCCTCTCTTGATAATGGCGATTGGGTCTGGCTGCAGAACCGTGGCATCAAGATAGGTGAACCTAAGCCTGGGATAGACCGCCATCTTATCGTATGCATAGAAATCTGGAAGGACTGCCAGAGGTATGTAGCCAGCCGCAACTTTCAGGGCGCTATTAACTTCACTTTCGTCATATTTTCTGATGAGGGCAGACAGCCTCACTAGGTATTCCCACCCACTGGTCCAGTTTTTGCTTTGCAGGATGAGGGTGATGAAAGGTAGGGTGAACTCTGATTTGGCAGGATCAACCATGGCTATGTTTCCATCGTATTCTTCTTTGAGGAGATCCGCCCAGGTTTGGGGTATCGGCAGGTTAAGCGATCGGAGGGCCTGCTCATTGTAGATCAGGCCTAAGCCATATAGGCTTGCAACGTACCAATGGGGTGTGGCGCGTTTTAGTTCCATTAAAGGGCAGGAGTAGCATGTTGCGTTTATCTCATTTTTGTAGGTGGAGTTGTAGGGAAGCAGATGAGTGTAGGCTTTCTCAAAGAGGGGTGGGGGTCCCCCCCACCAGACCTCCGCCTCGGAGCTTAAGTAATAAGTCACCTTTCTATACACAATTTGAGGGTCAGTCGGGATCATCGACACCTCTATCAAGCGCCCATATTTCCCCTGATACCATGCTTTAAAGTCGCTCACCACCTCGCTTACCATCTGGCTTGAATGATCATGAAGAATACGAAGGTGGGCCGGGTAAGGCACGAGGTAAGAGTAGTAGACAGTGGCAGCCATGCTTACGGCAAAAATGGCTGCTATGAAAAGGGCAATCAAGGCAGAAGATGATGGCTTCTTCAGCAGCTTCCGCATATGAAGGCCCCCCTTTGGCGCAAACATTAACAGAACATCACATTAATAATTTAATCGGTTGCTTCGAAAACGAAGCAGAGACATCAACCCCTTCTTATATAGCTTAACATTCTTCACCATAGAATTCTTGAGACGCTGTGGGGGAGCTTCTCTGATTTGGTTATCAAAGGGTTTCTCTTTAGTAACCAGACGGCCCTCCCCTTTAAGGGCGTGATTGTAATGCGTGAAATTTCCAGAAAACACAAAGGAAGCACGAGTTACGGTATTGCCCAAAACCTTTAGTATTTTGCCTTTTTCTCAAATTGCTTTTCGTAGATTTCACTGACCCTTTGGATGGTGTCGGCTTCTTCTGGGCTTTTATCGTCTCGTATCCGGGTTATTCGTGCGAAGCGCAGTGCCATCTTGGATTTGTATTTTGGGCTTTTCTGTATTTCATTGTAGGCTACTTCCACCACGATTCCTGGGATGACTGTGACTCGTCTGTGTTCTTCTTTAATGGCTGACTCCTTGAGTCGTTGGGTCATTTGAATGATCTCCTCGTCGGTGAGCCCCTTGAACGTCTTCCCAATTATGAGGAGCTCCCCGGTTTGCGTGTCCCGAGCCGCCAGGTAATAGTCGGAGAGCCAATCGTGCCTTCTCCCATACCCATATTCCGCTGCAACGATAACAAGGTCTAAGGGCTCTAAAGTCCTTTTGATTTTGAACCAGCGCTTGCCTCGAACTCCAGGCGTGTAGGGGCTGTCCAGTTTCTTGGCTACCAGCCCCTCGTGCCCTTTATCGATGGCTTCCATTAGGAACCGCTCTGCCTCATTGGGGCTGGTGGTGATCATATGCCTTGTTAAGGGTATATTGCCCGCAATTTCCGCCAATTTCCTCCTCCGCTCAAGGTAGGAGGCGGTGATGAGGCTTTGACCATCAAGGTATATGAGGTCAAATAGGTATAGCTCGATGGGAATCTGTTTAATCATCATATCGATCTCATGGACCCTTCGGAACCTCCGCATGAGATGCTGGAAGAGCAGCGGGCTACCGTCCTCCCCAACAGCTATGACCTCACCCTCCAAGATGACCTCGTGCGCCTTAACTTCCCCTCGAACCAACCAAACAACCTCGGGCAAGCTCTCCGTTATGTCGGTCAGCCTGCGACTGTAAATCCTCACCTTGTCATCGGACTTATGGATTTGGATGCGGGCCCCATCCAGCTTATATTCGAGGGCGGTCTCCCCACCATGCTCCTTGAGGGCCTCGTTCACATCCTCGGCTGTTTGGGCCATCATTGGCTTGACGGGCCTGAAGACCTGAAACTGAAGCCTTGAGACGCCTTCTCCACCCTGAGCCTTGGCTATCATGGCCACCTCCCCAATGTCGCCGGTAAGCATGCTTGCCGTCTGAACAACATCCTGAGGGATGCCGAAGGCCCTGGAGACAGCGAGCTCCATCAAACCCTCATGAAATCCAGTCCTCATCTCCCCGATCATGATCTTGACGAGGTATTTGGTTTCCAAGGGTGTGGCCCCGCTCAGCAAGGTTTCTATCAAGCGTTCCTTCCGCTCCCTCGACCCATAACCCGTGGTTTCTGCTATGGCTTCGAGGCCGCGCCTCACCTCAAGGATCGTCAACGGCTTCTCGAAGAGGGTGGTCTGTCTCCGAGGCCTACTAGCTTCAAGCACGATTTTTGTCGCTGCTCCAATATCACCTGTTTTCCCAAAGGCGTCCGAGAAGGCCTTCCAATCCACGCTAGTTAGGCGCTTGATGATGCCACTCAGGGTCGCCCAGCTCACCTCCAGCACCCTCTGGTCCCACTTGGGGAAGGCACGACCGAGGATCATGGATGTGGCGGGCTCCACCTCATCCACACGCAACCTTCCCAAAAAATCCGCTACCCAATCAACCATTAACGTGCGTTTGGATGTGGACTCTAACCTCTCGCAGAGCTCAGCGAGGGCTCGAAACTCTGTTTGCATACACTCTACCTTTATGGGTTGACCACCTGCCTCGTGGTGATGTAGTCTTCTGCATGGGACATAAACGTTTTCATGGCACCCGCACTCTTTGGGTGCCATGGTATGCAGCAGTTAGAAAGTTTCTTTAAGTCATTCTTATAAAAAATTACAAAATCGCACACTATCTAAAGTTTGTATGGAGGTTGAGATATGAAGCCAAGTAAATTGGTGGGCACTATTATAAATGTGAAGGTCCATTGTTCAGCCGGCCATAAGGTTGGGGAGCAAATTGAACTGAGCCTATGGGACCCAGATAAGGAGGTGGCGAGAAGGGCGCCTGATCTATGTGCCTTCTTCTATGATATGGTTTTTCCGTACCTGGCGACCTTGCAATTTGGTGGGGAATTCCCTTGGGAGACGGATAAGGATTAAAAGAATTAAAACATAAGGCCATTGTAATCGCTTGTTAGCCATCTTATAGGGTTGAGAGCCTATCCTTTACTTCCTTTATCTTCTTTCTTAGTTCCTCGGCCTTCTCTTCCTCTCCCGCCGCCTTGTAGCAGTCGAGGGCATACTCAAACGCGCCTAATCCGAGGCGGTCAAAGCCCTTTCTAAAGGAGAGATCGGCCGCCTTAAGAAAACGCTCAACGGCGGTACTGTAATCCTTCGTTAGGTAACTGCACTCTGCCGCCTTGAACAGCGTATAGGATGCATCAAAGACATTGCCAGCCTTTTCGTAGAGCTCGTAGGCCTTGAGGAACTTGTCGATTGCCTCCTCATACTTGCCGACATCGCATAAGGCGGTTCCTTCCCTATGAAGCTTTATTGGGTCCTCCTTAGCTATTTCACTGCATGTCATGGCTTCTGCACCACATTTTATTATTCAATTGCCGCGTTAGTCTTTTTATGTTTTCCGTCTCCCCCTGCCTCATGAAAATCAGCTCAGGGGCTTGAGAAGGCATGGAACGCTAAGAGCATCTCTCCAATCACTATGGGGACAATAAAGATAGGCTCATCCTTGAATACTCCCTTGCCTAAAGCAATACCAATTATCGCGAGCAGGAGCACGACGAATCCCACACCCCGAAGAGTTACCAGAACCAGCCATCATGCCCATCACGCCATATGGTTCCCAAAGCGGTCGCGCCGGTATTCCCCTCACCACGAATACTTCCCTTAACCCATCCACCTCAACTCTATATGTTCCCCGCATCCCTTTTGACCATGGTGAACACCACCGTCGTGGATGACCCGCCAGCCAGTCTCACAGTTCTAGCGTCTTCCAGCTTCTTCTAATTAAAGCCACAGGATCCTCCACAAATTTTGTAATCAAATAATTATTTGGAGGAATTTATCAGACGACAACAGCACCACTAAAGGGTTTTCCTTCACTTTTTCATAAAGCTTTTCGTCGGCAGTTATGAGAGAAGATTCTTCTAAGTCAGCTAAGGATAGGTACGAAGCATCATAAACTGTTATGTCATATTTAAACGCGTTCTCAGATGCCTTGTCCATATCTCTGATGGTTGGCGAACTTAACCCAAGGTGTAACTCAAACAAAGCCTTTACCGCGTCTCTTACATCGCCATCTGTGAACTCTGGATTGTATCTTAAGGAATCGCAAACTTCATAAGCCAGCAGGTCTGGAGCCAATAAAAGCCTCTCCCCCCTCACATGTTTTTCCCTCAACATCAGAGCTCTGTCTCGATCCTTTTCTTGAATAAACCATTTCATCACAACCGACGCGTCAATCACCATATTACGCTTCAGCCCTGCCATAGCGCGAATCTCTCCATTTCCTGATCTCCTCGGTCCCGCTCCATTTACCTGAGGTTTTTGCCGCTAAAGAGTCCATCGTCTCGCAAGCTCTCCTCATCTCCTCCTCCCTAATCTTTAACATAATGCTCTGTCTAATGAACTCCGACCAGTTTAAGTGATGAAGTTCATCCATCTTCTTTTTCATCTCATCACTCACTCTTACGGAAACTATTGTCAACTTTCTCACCAGTATAAATTTGTTATACCAAATATTTAAACATAATTGTAATACACGACGCATGCTGGAAATGCCTCGTTAATGCATATGAAATTGGGTGAAACACTATGGTTTTATATGCCTCATGTTCCGGCGCATGCCTAAAATGCCCTTACACTAGCTGTGAAAAACGTACGTACGATGGTCGTTTTAATCCTTGTTAAGTGGCTTCTTTGGAACAATCCTCAACCTTAAGCTGAAAGAAGCCGAATCATGGTGAGACAGACAAGTTGACACACTTTTTATCCTTTAGATTTAGGAGGGAAAAAGGTCTCTCGATTAGGACGATGTTTTGTTTGTGGACTCTGCTCAGGAAAGCCGTATGGATTTGAACAACCACATAGAGCTGGAAAAGTTAGTCCTCTCAGCTAAAATTATTCTAAATCAACTTATTCAGCGCCTTTTCTGGTTCTGCCTCGATGTTTACGGCGTTTATGCCTTCCTAAGGCTCCCATATCTGGAGGAGACAGCCCTCTTGAACTTGGTCCACGCCTCCTCATCGAGGACGATGGTCGTTTTAACCGTGCCCATACAGTTCACCGTACAGACGGTTTACCATCTAAAATATAAACCTCGCGCGTATGATTCAACTTAATGGGATGGTAGCTACCTTTTTCACCATGGGTCGATAGCCTCTTATAACGCAAATTTTATAAAATCAAATATAGCTTACAAGAATAATTTTTAACTTTCCATGGTTTATGATCTATATCCAGAAGGAAGGGATATGTTCTTTACTGAGGCGCTTCCAACGAATGGGATCTACACATTAGTCATATTTTTGTCGAAGGAAGCTCGCCTAGAAGTGGGGAGGCTGGGCATTCAAAGATTCCCTAGGGGATACTACACCTACACCGGATCTGCATTAGGCGGGGGAGTCCAAAGCCTAAGCCAACGCATCTCAAGACACCTACGAAAAGGGAAACCGAAGCGTTGGCACATTGACTTTTTCCTAGCTCACAAGAGCGCAACCGTAACCACTGTTATAGCCGCACAAGTCGATGAGAAAATGGAATGTGAGATGAATCGCTACATAAAAAAGGAGGGAGGGGCAAAAATTCCAGTTATGGGCTTCGGCTCTTCTGATTGCAAGAAAAATTGTGAAAGCCACCTGCTATATTTCGGTGAAGAAGACATCAAACAAAAAATCGCTATGCTATACGAGAAGAAATTAGGGTCTAAATCTATCATCATCGATTTCTGATAAAATGACCAGCCCGAATGTTTTGAGCATCCAAAAGTCTCAAATTTTTCCTTCACCAAATAAATATAGAAAACTGTTGAATGGTTGGCGGTATAGTGTCCATCATCATAGAGAAAGCCCGCATTGCCGATTTAGAGGCGCTTTATGAGATTGAGAGGGAATGCTTTGATAGGGAGGCTTTCACGAAGGAGCAAATAGCCTACCTTTTAGAAAACCCCAACTCTGTAAGCTTAATTGCGCAAGTAAACAATGAAATCGCTGGGTTTATCATTGGCTTAATCTATGATCGTAACGAAATGAGAACTGGTCACGTTTACACCATAGATGTCGCGATTAAGCATCGAAGAATGGGGGTTGGGCTGAGGCTTCTCAATGAGCTTGAGAGAATTTTCATAGATAGGGGTGTTAAAATCTGCAACCTTGAAGTCCGCCTAGATAATGTGGCAGCGCGAAGGCTCTATCGCAAGCACGGTTATACAGAGGTAGAGCGACTAAAGGATTATTATTTCAGGGGAGTCCATGGAGTTCGACTCGTAAAAATACTGCTTTCTGAGTAAATGTCTGAGTTTTGGTCATTCTTCCGTTGGCTCAACAATAAGTATTGGGCCCTCTTTAGCAAGAATCTTCACCCTTTGACCTGGCTTAATAGTCGTGTCTGAGCGGGCCCTCCAATATTCGCCATGAAATCGGACAAATCCCTCCCTTCCAGGCGTGATCTCGTCTATAGCTTGGGCCGACTCCCCGATGAGCTTAAGTATAGTGGGCCTTTTTTTCGCCGATCTGAAGACTTTATAAAGAACTAGAACTGAAAATCCTGTTAGAATGGCTGTGAGAGCAAGTATCATCGCCATGAAGGGCCAGTACCACTCTTGAGCAATCAACCAACGTGAAGGATCAAGTCGAAGTAGAAGCAGCGTCCCCGCAGTGAGGCAGAAAACTCCGCCAGGTCCGAAAAATTGGAGACCCGGTTCTCGCATTTCCACATACACTAAGATTCCGCCTAAAATAAGCAGAAGTATAACAAAAAAATCGAGATAAAGCCCCAATCCGATTAAGCCTAGAATTAAAAGGATTCCTCCAATAATTTCTCCTTCAAATCCCGCGGTGAAAAAGCCGAAAATGATACCATAGATCCCCAAGGTGAATAGAAGATATGCGATCATGGGGTCTGAGAGAAGGCGTAAAACCCGTACGCGTATACTTGCACCAAAATAGACTGGTTGCACGTTTTCTGTATGAATCATAATTTGTCTTCCTTTCACTTTAACGCTCATGCCATTAACAGCCTTTAACAATTCTTCGATAGTGGACGCAACAACATCTGTAACATTTAAGTCCTTCGCTTCTTTCCCGCCTATGTTACGGTTTTTGGTCACAAACTCCTCCGCAATAGTCTTATTTCTACCATGCATTTCTGCCCTTTGCACTAAAAACTCCTTTAACGCATTGACCAGTTTGGGATCGTCAACCAATTCCCCAGAAGGGTATGCGCGGGGCTGACAAGAACCAATGGTGGAGTAAGGTGCCATAGCAGCCACATGTGAGGAGAGAAGGATAAATGTGCCAGCAGACCATGCCTTTGCTCCTTCTGGATACACAAAAGAAATTACTGGGATAGATGACCCTTCAATAAGTTTAATGATGTCAAATGTTGTTTCTAAAATGCCTCCAGGAGTGTCTAAAAGGAGCACAATTGCCATTGAATTTATCTTTTGCCCATAATCCATTCCTTCCTTAATTAGCTCTAGAGATGATGTATTGATTACGCCCTCAAGTTTTATAACGACTGCTGCCTTATTTTCTAAGCCAAAAGAGGGACGTATACCTAATACAATGATGGTTATGAAAAATATTGTGAAAATCACTGTTTTAGGATGGAATCTACGCATTCTTTTAGCTACTCCCCTCTGCCTCAGCCGAATCTGAGGCTTGAGTTATTCCTTCTTGACCTCTTCCCCTTTTCCCACGACTGCTCGTGTTACAGCAACAATATTCCCCAGTTCACGCAAGTCAGTGGTTGAAGTGACAACCACTAGATTCTTTTCTCGCGCAATTTCTGTCAGGGTTTGGAGTTCACGCAACCTCAGTGTAATCGGGCTTTTCCCATAGACCTCTGCGGCCTGCGCCATTTTCTCCGCCGCCATGTATTCTCCCTCAGCTACAATGATCCTTGACCTTCGTTCCCTCTCAGCTTCTGCTTGTTTGGCAATAGCTCTCTGCATTTCCGCTGGAAGTAAAACATCGCTTATAACCACAGCGCTCACTTTTATCCCCCATGGGTCGGTCATTTCATCTATCTCTTCTTGAATCTGCTTTGTAAGTTCTGGCGTTTTTGCTAACAGATCATCAAGCTCCGCGTGGCCTAAAATATCCCGTAATACGGTCTTTGCCAAATTTTGAGTGGCCCTTACGTAATCCTCTACTTCACAGACTGCCTTTATGGGATCAAACACGCGATAATACACAAACGAATCCACATCGCACCGTATGTTATCCTTAGTGATCACCTTTATCATGCGCGCATCGTACGTAATGGTCCTTAAATCCACGATGCGGGTTCTATCGATTCCAGGCACAATGAAAAACAGCCCTGGACCCTTGGTGCCCATGAGCCGACCTAAGCGGAAAACAACCGCTCTCTCATACTCTCTCACAATTCTAATCGAAGCGCTCAAGATGGATACGACGATTATCACGAGAACGAATAGGGCGAGGATCTCATATATCAAAGAGACACCACCATTAAATCATTAAAAATTAAGACTTAAAAAGGTTCCTTCTCTCAACATACCACCTGTTTAATAAGTTATGTTTACGCCTGATTAAGGGCAGAGCTGCGCCTTAGGTCCATGTAGGCCAATGTTGCTATTAGCGCGAGTGCCAGCAGGGCGGGGAGGCCCATGGGTATCGTAAGAAGTTCGTTTTGGCTGGGGGCAATAATTAAGCCTAGCCCCATGTATGCGTTGATGGCTCCGTGAGCCAGTGCCGCCGGGTAGACGCTTCCTGACTTGACCCGAAGCCAGCCGATGAAGATGCCTGCGAGAACAGTCCATATCGTGAAGATACTTATACCCACGAAGTTGGGGTAGCTAGGGTAGTTGTAGCCCATTAGGATAAGGGGCGCGTGCCAAAGCCCCCAGATAATGCCAGTGGCAACTAAGCCAACCGCTAATCCATATCGCGCCGTAAGCCTTTTAAGGAGGAGGCCACGCCAGCCATACTCCTCGCCAAACGCAGGAATAGCGTTTATGAAAGGGGCTATTGGCAATAAAAACAAGGTTAAGTAGAACGTTACATCCAAGACCTCAGCTGGTATCTCCTCAATCTCTATTGGCAACTTGGGCTGAAGCCTACTTAGAGGTACTCTCAGAAGGTTTCTCTTGAACTCTCCTAAATCCAACGCTATATCAGCCGTTTGGAATAAAGCCACGAATAGAATCCCGAGCCCCAGAACTAAGAGTGGATAGAGCAGGGCGTGGAGGTAATACTTAGGCCTTCCCGCCCCCAACCCAAAATCCTCTAAGCACATGCGAAGCCTCCACCTAATTACAACCGCGGCTGAGGTGAGAGGAATGAACATGGTTATCAGCAGAATCGGCAGAGCAGCCCATGATGATAACCCTCCAAGTAAATAAAGAACAGCATGAAGCGCTAAGTGAAAACGAAGCAGAGTGAAAGAAAGCAAATCACATCTTTCAAACACTTCACCTCTCCACTGATAGAAAGAGTCTTTCAAACGTTTCGACAAACACCTCAAAGTTTGGTGGGCCGAGCAAAACGTAGTAGCCGTCGCGGGTCTCTAGGACGAGGTTGATGGGACTTAAGGATAGTAGCAAAGCCATTTTACCATTCGCAAGCCTATACCAACCCACCTTCGTTTTCAAGAGAGGTGCCACCCATTCTCAGCACGGGCTTGAAACCGCTTTCTTGTTTCCAATCCACAATGAAAGCTTTTAGGACGTCGTCCTTCGTGAAGGTTCTTCTGGTAAGCACGAGAGGAACGCTAACCTCCACCCGATCCTCATATACCGACACATAAACTATGCAATGGGCTGCCAGCAGGAAGGCGAAGAGCACCGTCGTAAATATGAGTACTGCTGTGGTGATTTTTCTATAGATGTGCCCGAAAGGGCCGAATAATATCGACAAAAAGGTTAGGCGCTTAAGGAAGCCAGGCTTCCTCAACGAAACCACCGATAGAAATGCAAAAAGCGCTGTGAGACCCCCAAACAGCAGTGGTAGGGATGCGGTAGGCAGAATATGAAATGCCTGGCTCGTGGAGTAACAACTCGCGCGCTTTTAGATCGACCATGACACAGGTTAATATTTACTTTTTCTTTTTTCCTACGGGCAGCATATATAGCGGCTGTTCATCCTTTGGTAAATTCAGAACTTCTTTTACCTGCTCGTCATGGAATGCTCCGACCGTGACTGTCCCGAGATTCATGGCGGTAGCTTGGAGGTATAGGTTTTGGGCTGCGTGCCCCGCTTCCATATGCACGTATCTGATGCCTCTGTCACCATACTTCACGGTGGTCCTTGCATAGACTGCCGTGATCACTATGTTTATGGCGGCCTCCTTGACCCAAGCCTGCCCCAGGGCGGCTTTGGCTAGCTCCTCCCTCTTGTCTCCGTCGAGAACTTTGATGATTTCATGTTCATGCGGTTTGTACTTGTAAACGCCTTTGGCAAGGTTTTCTACGTCTCCAACCACCACGTAGACCTCGAGGGGGTAGAGGGCTCCAGCAGAAGGAGAAGTCCTGAGGCCCCTCGGGTCGGTGATCCCTTGAGCAGCCCAAAGGAGCTGCGAAACCTCTTGAAGCGTTAAAGGCTCACCCGTATACTCCCTAATCGACCTCCTCTTCAGCAGAGCCTCCTCGACCGAGACATCGCTATCATATCTTGGCCCCGGGAGCTTTATCCTGATTTTATCCACTGTTGGCGTAGGCTCGACCACCATCGGCTTAGGAGCTTGCCATATGAGGATGTATGCGGACGCTAGCCCCAACACAACCAAAGCGACCACTAAAACTCCAATCATTCTCCTACCCAAGGACTTCCACTCCATTTCTATCCTTACCCCCCTCTTTATAATTAGGTGATGTTTAAATGATCATTCATAATTGTGCACTAAGGAATGCTTAAAAGAATTTTTAGTCATACATAAATGGACGTGAATGCTGTGGCAGTCAAGGTTATCTATGAGGCTGATGCAACAGATTTGAAGATGGCGGACCGTAGGAAGCGAATTTTAAGGTCATCGGCCATGTTTATTTTTCAACTGGCTCTCATCTTTATCTTAGTCTCAATCTTGGGGGTATGGGCGATGTTTATATTTCTTTTAGCTATGTTCATGTTCCTTCCAGCACCTATCATTCCAACCCCCAGCAAGTATAAAATAACCAGTCAAGGAGTGATGCTTGACGAGCGTAGGATATTCTCTTTAAAAAAGGAATATAAACTGCGGGCTAACGAAGAAAGGAAGTTCGTTTCCATACTCCATCGACGGAGGGGCGAGATATTAAGGCTCTACACATCTGAACCAAAAAGAGTCGTAAACATTTTAGATAAGATAATTCCAAAACAAAAACAGCCTAGGCGACATGGACTAAAGGGAGAAGGACGGAAATAATACAGAGAAACAACAACCATTAAAACCTCAACAAGCATTTAAGGTACTATAAATTAGGTACATGATGTGTTGTTACCTTGCGTTGGAATTAGGTTTCTTCTATTTGTTTCTTTCTGATGAGGGGGTTGGTTATGAAGATGGAGTTGGGTATGAAGACTGTGTCGCCCTCCTTGGTTTCTATGATGGTTGTCCTGATCCCTATTTTCACAACCCTTCCCTCGTAGGCTTGTATCTTGATCTCGTCTCCGACCTTGAAGGCTTTGTCACCCTGCACCAGTATTCCAGAGATGAAGTTCTGGATTATGGTGCTGGTGGCGAAGCTGATGGCTATGCTGAAGGCGCCTAGCCCAACGATCGCTGAAGTGAGGTCGAAGCCAATAACGGAGATCACTATGAAGACTCCAATAAGATATACCACATATCTTGAAAACTTCACTATTCCCTTTTCGACCTCCTCGGGGAAGGGCGTCTTCTCAAAAACCTTTGCGAGGCTTCTAGACACTATTCTCGCGGCTAAGTAGGTGGACGCCAACACTACCACCACCTCAAGTATCTGAAAGAGATCTATGCCAGCAATCTGAATCTGGATCGTTCAGAACCACCTCGTCACGGCTTTCTTGAACATTAATCTGTATATGCACTTTCTATAATGTCTTTCGGGAGATTTGGTAGCTCAGGGGTCGCTGAAATTTCTTTAGCGTGTTAAGAACAGTGAGGACGACCGCTGTTAACTTAAAGGCCATTTCAGTTCGGTCTCAATTAGCGTTTAGGCATGATGCGAAGAGTTATAAGGCTCCAGCGGAGTTTTTGTAGTTAATTCGATTTTAGGGAGTTGAGGTTTTTAGGCGGTTATTGTCACGTTTCAAGCAAATTAGAAAAATAGGATTAAAGTAACAAACAACTTTTTGTGAGTAAAATTTTTGCTTATTACCTTCGATGTTTCTAAGTATGTGGTTCATAAGCTTCATATTCCATGAGATGGCGTTTGGTTTATTCTCCATTTTCCTTCCCCTTTATGTGACAACTTACCTTGGAGGTGGCTTAATCGATTTCGGCGTAATGATGGTGCTAGCCCGCCTCATGACCATGCCCTCCTCTTTCTTCTGGGGTTATTTATGCGATAAAACCGGAAAATACAGAGCCTTCATCCTCTTATCCCTCTCTGCCTTAACCCTCTTCTTCTTCCTCTTCACCCTGACCAAAACCATTGCCTTCCTTACACTTCTATATGTCTTAATTGGAGTGTTTCACGTGGCGCACGAACCGCCTAAGAACGTACTTATCGCTGAATCCCGACCCCGCTCGGAATGGGAGAGGGGTTTCGCGTTATATTGGGCCTTAACAGAGCTTGGATGGCTTTCAGGTCTGCTTTTGGGTTTTACTTTATCTAGCTATGGCTTCAGCAACACGTCCATGCTACTTTTATGCAGTTTCTTACACATGATCGGTTTTATTACATCGATTGTCTTCATCGAGGACCCTGTCTTAATTTTTGAGAGGCGCCTTGCACGGATCGAAAGGACCATTGGTTTCATATACCAAGGTTACCTTCTTGCATCCAAAGTCTTGGATGGAATTGCTATCAAAGGTTTAACCAAAAACATCTCAAGGGGCGATAATCTTTCAGTTTTCTGTTTAGGGGTTGTTTTATTTTCCTTGGCCACAAGCAGCCTCTTCACACCCTTGCCCATATTTTTCTCCCAAAACCTCTCCCTTCCATCCAATATTATTTTCGCCATTTTCTTTTTCAATTCGTTGGGGGGCTTCTTCGGCTACCTTATCGCTGGAAATCTTTTAGAACATATGGAGGATAAACTTTTCATTAAAGGCACCACGCTCGCTCGAGGTTTCCTATGCCCGGTGTTTTCATTCATGATATTGCTGCCTTTGACCTATAGATTACTTTTTTCACCAGTAGTTTTAATCATCATGGGAATCGCCTATGGGTTGTTTCGTGTCTCAACCATTTCCCTTTCTATGGAGTTGATTCCTGAGGGCAGGGCTGGCATATACAACACCTTAATCGACTTTGGGGCGGCGTTCGGATGTTTCATAGGTCCCTTCTTAGCGGCTCATTTCGGCTTCCCATATCTTTTCATAACCTCCAGCCTACTCTTCATTCTAAGCTTCGCAGCCTTCAAACGATTTGCGATATAGCCCTAAAGGACGGAAAAATAGCAGGACTTAAACCTCTCCATTAACAACGTCCTTTCCATACCCAACTAAAGGAGACCTTCAAAATTAGTGTATAGCGGGCGCTGGAACCAGAACCGAGAAAACCGTCAAAATCGATAAAGCATGCGCCATGGCTACGCCACCATCTGCGTTGCCCATTACCGAGGAGACTTTGAAGAAGAAAAGGAAAACAGAAAAGAATAAATAAAGTCATATCTGTTTAAAATATACGAAAATTTGCTCCTCTAGCTTAGTAAGATGTAAGGTGTTGGGTCATGAAAGCCGCTATACTTGCCGCTGGGGAAGGAAAAAGGCTGGGGGAGTTGACAAAAGAAACGCCCAAACCTCTTGTGCCTGTTGCTGGTGTGCCCCTCATATGTAGGGTTCTTAGAAATCTGAGGGGGGCTGGAGTGACCGAGGCCTACGTGGTCATCGGGTACAAAGGTCATAAAATTCAGGAGGAAATCGGTAACAATTATGCGGGGGTTAGAATACGCTATTTGGAGAACCCATACTGGCAAAAAGGAAATTTACACTCCTTATTGATATTAAAGGGTTTTTTGGATGAGAATTTCCTCTTATGCATGTCTGACCACATTTTCGATGACAGAATGGCAAAAGGTCTCATACATCGAGATTTGAAAGGTGTAGTAATGTTAGTTGCTGAAAAACGTGAGAGCCCCGAAGATACAAAGGTACTGACGGAGTACGACAAAATTCTTGATATAGGAAAATCAATCGGGAAGTCTGTTTGTGTTGACACTGGCCTTTTCCTTTTCTCACCAGGAATCTTCGATTATGCTGATCAAGCTGCGAAAGAGGGTAAATCGGAGCTGGCAGACTGCATCAGACTTGCGGCTGAGGGAGGGAAGGCTGAGGTTTTTTATTTATCAGAGATTCCTTCATATGTTCCAGGCATGCGGAGGGATGTCGATCCCTTCTGGTTTGATGTCGATAAAAAGGATGATATCAAGTATGCCAAAAGAATCTTAGTTAAGAGCGCTGGAAAAGGAGCCTCTGACTTTCTTGCTCACTATGTTCATCAATTTATAGAGGACAAGATTGTTTATCATATATCGGATTTGAAGATCATCACTCCAAATCGGTTAACGATTATGACGAACATCATGGCGTACTGCGTAACATGGCTTTTTCTCTTTGGTCATCTGTTGACAGGTTCAATTCTTGCCTTCATGGTGGGAATAATGGACGGTCTGGATGGAAAATTGGCAAGGGTCAGGGGTCATATAAGCCGGCTTGGCTCAATGGAACATCCATTTGACCTGTTATACGAATTTTCATGGTTCATAGCTCTATCCTTGTATGTTTACTGGAACTCTAATAGCGCCTTACCCTTGATCATATGCACTTTCATTGTTATCTCTATAGCATTTTACAGATACTGCTACGATCAATTTAGGAAAGCTATGGGAGTAAGCCTGGATGATTATGGAAAATTTGAGCGTGTTTTTAGAAGGGTTGCAGGCAGGAGAAATCTCTACAATATTTCAATCCTAATAGGCGCTCTACTGGAGATTCCATTGTACTCCTTGATTGCCATACTGGCTCATGCCATACTTACAGCGATCGTATACGCATTTAGGGCAGTCAAGCACATGCATGATGCTGACAAGCTTCAATTTTAAAGTCACAAGGTAATCTGCTAAGTTTAATTAGGGAAGTGACAGGCAAATGGTGGCTATATTAAACTCAATAACCCTCGAAGAGAAGACGGCACCCTCCGTTCCGAATTTTAATGATACCATTAACGGAAAGTTCAATATCCAACTGAGAAGAGCAGATTCCGCCATTAAAAATGCGCGGCGCAAAACCCAAAATGACCTTGGATCTTCGCGGGTTAGCAACCCTTCTATGGCGATCTCAACTTTTCTCCGCACCTCTCTACTCAGCTTATTATAGCCTCTTTTGAGGGTTCCCCTAAACTTAGCGGTCAAAAAAACTCACTTAAAATCCCAAAGCTTACGAGAAGGGCTTATTGTGTAAAACAGCTCAGGACTGAGCCACTCTAGCGCCTCTTTGGCGCCTCGGAGCCTCATCACTTTTCCTTCGCTAACCTCCCTCAAACCTTCGGCAACGTTAGCTTGCAGCTCCCTGCTGGATATCACCTCAAGGGTTGCCCATACTGGCGTATGGCGCGCGCTAAAAACTTCAAAGATACTCCTAGTCCATGCAGATACTGTTTTTACTGGCAAACAAGTGGTCCCCTTAACGAAAAAAGCTGAAACCGAAGATGGGGCAGAAAAGTAGGAATGGTTCAGCAAAGTAACTAACGATTTCGGAAATTGCCTTAAAGTTGAATATTTAGGGGCTTCCGGAGCTTTCGCTAATTACGGCTACTTATAACGGGGGGACGCTATGGAAGAGTTATTGACAAGGTGGATCGTGTTGTTAGGCAAACCGGCTTAGGTAAGATGTTGAGGAGATACCTTATATATTTACTTATTGGTATTATTTTTTGGTGTGCCTTATGGGTAGGTATGTGACGGTGTCAGCGAAAGTTCCTGTGGAGCTTAAGGAGAGATTACGTAAGTTGAATGTGAATATAAGCCAGCTGGTTAGGAAAGCCATCGAAGAAGAAGTTGAGCGTAGGGAGAGGGAAGCCTTAAGAACGCTCGCCGGGGAGGTAAGCCAATTGCTCAGGAAGGTTCCTCCCACCGAGATCGTTAAGGTTATTCGAGAGGCGAGGGAGGAAAGATGAGCTACGCGTTTGATGCAGGCAGCATCTTGATTTTAACGAGGGAGCTTGGAGAGAGGGTCCTTGATGTGGTTGGAGGAAACTCCACCGCCTCGCTGGCGTACTATGAGGCTGGAAATGCCCTGTGGAAGGAATGCAATCTACTTGCGAGACTTGGCGTTGATGAAGCTGCCAAGGCGTTAGAGTTCACCATTTCATTGCTCAGCTTCATGGAAGTGATTCAACTAAAGGATGAAAATTTGGGCGTTAGAACGCTGTTCAACGCGTTTAAACTTAACATCACCTATTACGACGCTGCTTATCTAAGTGTGGCTGAGGATTTAGGTAAAGTTTTAGTTACAGATGATGAAAAGTTAGCAACCGCTGCAAAAGAGATTGGAGTAAAGACGTTGTCAAGCAGAAGCTTCATCCAAGAGCAAAACATGATTTAG
>LIHJ01000068.1 GCA_001399805.1 Candidatus Bathyarchaeota archaeon BA1 | reverse complement strand
GCCACAGAGTTTAGATCGAGATTGATGATTGATGCGGAGGGCGCGACGCCGAGGCTCCTCAAAAATTTTGGTCTGAAGGCTAAGAAAAACCCCTTAGTAGGGCTCCAATATGAGATCTCCAATGTTGATTTTCATTCATCCGATTGTGTTGAATTATACTTTGGGAGGCATATCGCTCCGGGATTTTTTGTTTGGATCGTGCCCCTAAATGATGGTAGAGCAAGGGTCGGGCTGTGCATTGGAACAAAATCTCCGAAAACTTCGGCGTATAAGTATCTTAAATGGTTCATGAAATATCACCCGATCGCGTTCAGAAAACTCAGGAACGGAAAAATTGAGAAAGTAATTGTCGGAAGAAACCCCGCGGGTCTTATAAATCGCTCTTTTACTGATAGGGTGCTCGTTGTGGGGGATTCTGCCGGTCACGTGAAACCGACAACCGGTGGGGGAATCTATTTTGCCCTTAAAGGGGGTGAAATTTCCGGGGAAACCGCAGTCGAGTGTTCAATGAAAGGCGATTTTAGCAGTAAATGTTTGCAAACCTACGAAACTGCTTGGAAGAGCCTCATAGGAGGCGAATTGCGGTTTACTTCCCTCGCCAGAAAAATTTTGAACAGTCTCTGGGACAAGGATCTTGACAGGATATTTCAATTAATAGCTGAAGACAAGAGAATCGTAGAAACCATTGAAACATATGGCGATACAGCCTACCAGTCCAGACTTTTGAGACCCGTGGTCAGAAAGTTGGCAAGGGCGTCCTTAACGAAAGTCTCTGATACCCTTTTTCTCTTAAGGGTTACGATGACGGCGATAATCGCCATGTTAATCTGAAATTTCCAATCAGGACGTTTACTTTTTATATTTTGGATTTCAATTCTTCTGTTCGCTTAATGATGTGATCGGTCATTTCGTTGAGTAGGAGGGCTACGTGTTGAAACCGTGCCCTGAGTTTCTCCAAGGCTTCTATCCTCTCCTCTGTTGAGGACTTTTCGTCCAGAAGCAGAACTCTAACAGCGGGCTCCATCACTAAAGGCTAAAGGCACCTCAACCTCTTCCACAATTTTAAGGTCAGCCAGCCCCTTGAGGAACCAGCCTCTGATGGAACGGGCTGCTGACATGTGCGCTGATATAGCAGATCATCTCAGAATCCTAGCAGTCGGTTAATAACTAGGCGCGCGCTACCCTAATCAACATGGTCACCGGCCTCTTTATGCTTAAAGAACGTCAAAATAAGCGGTGTTGACAAAGAAACGTACTTCACGGCGGCCGAGCTAGGGCGTGACCTAAAACCAGACCCAAACGACGCCCTAATAGTAGAAGTCATGAGTCAAGCGGCATAAAAGAACTCTACTCCTTCGACAAAGACTTTAAAAAAATAGAAGGGATAACAAGACTACCAATAACATGATGGTAGCGGGGGGTTGATTTTGATAGCTATATTTCTATCACTAACAAAGTTGACAGTATCGGTGATACCAAAGAGATAAATATCTGTTATCAGTTTGTTTCTTGCGAAAGAAAATGCTTTCACTTTTTGATGCTTGGGTAAAAGCAGCTGTAGAACATAAAACTCTTGCAATTACATATTATAGCGGAAAGACAAAAAAGCAAACAACGGTCAGGGAAGTTGAGCCTGACTATTATGGATTGTCGAGGGATGGGAAAAACTTTGGGCTATGGGGTATTTGCAGACTTAGGAGGAATGTAAGGTGTTTCCTACCTGAAAATGTTCTTGGTTGGAAGTATGTGGGAAATTCCTTCACGCCTAACCCTCAAGGCAGATGGCGGGAACTAATACCAATTTATGAGAAGAAAAAGTTAGCTCAACAGAAATTCTAGAATGTACCCAGTATGTGTCAAGAGGGGTTACGCTTGGTTGATTTGATCTTTCACGGCGGAGTTGGCGAGATTGGTGGTAATAAGATTCTATTGAAGGATGGCGACACACGGGTTTTCATCGATTTTGGCAAGAACTTTGAAAAAGAACGACTGTTTTTCGACCAGCCTTACCTAGCCCCCAGAGAAGAGAAACATCTTTTGTCATTAGGAATTTTACCTGATATACCTGGACTGTATAGAAAGGAGGAAGCGACGTCCGATGTGGGTTTTTAGGGCTTGGGCGCAGCACCTGCCCAGGTTGGTGTCTGTGTGAATTAGGTAGGCTAGGGATACCCCCTTTAAGTACCGGTTTAGGGCGTTGTTTCCGGGTTTCGATTGGAGGCTGAGGGACTTTTATGATAGATTGTTTGTTTTCATTTTGGTTCCTTCGGTTTTTCTTCGCGTCCAACGCTTGCTCAGCGATTAAGAAAGAAGTATGCGAAAAATTCAGGTTCAATGAAGAAATCATCATGAGCGAAGACCAAGAGATCGCCAGAAGAATCCTAAAGGCTGGATATGAAATATTGTATGAACCAGAAGCCGCTGTCTATCACTCCCACAACTACCCCCTAAAAACCTATTCAGAAGATACTTTGACTCGGGGGAATCCGCGAGCCATGTCGCAAAAACCAGGATGAACCCGTTATAATCGCTAAGGTATATGATCAACCTCTTTTCATCAACCATCAAACACATTCAACATAGCGACACTCCTAAAAACTTTATTGGACACTCTATTCAACCCTCCATAACACAACAAAATAACACAACAAAAATTTTAGGATTCATCTGCGGGACAAAAAGAGGGCTCTTCCCCAATCCATGCTGAGGAGATTAACCCATACCAGATACATCCAGTTAGAAGGCAGATAGCCAGGGAGTTTACAGGTAAGGTTTAACATCGGATCTAAGCGCTTTGCACAAAGAAATTTTGGAGCCAAGAAGGCGCAAGGGAAAAGGTCTAACCTCTGGGTTTCTTGCATGATGTGAAGGTAACCCGGTTCTATAGAGTGTAAGAATCTTTGCAAAAAGCTTACTTTATTCAAAGAGTGCGTGAGTTAGTTTAACCCCTTTTCATGGAGTTTATGTCACTTATGGAGAGCAAGCCGCTCGTGGAAAGTGCATCTATGTCCATTCCTTTAGGAAAGTGCGTAGCTCCTTCATCTTTTCGTCTGGAATTGGGTTAACTGCTTTTATCCAATTTATTTTGCCGAAATGTTCCACATCGAGTGTGTAGATGATTCTAATCTGATGCGTCTCCATTAAATATAGGATATATCCGTCCCAAGCGTCCAAATCGTGTTTCTCAGTATTCTCAAAGGATTTCTCGACGCTATTTTTGTCGATATACCCATACCAAACGATCCTTTTAGAGGACAATAAATTTCGTAGCAGGTCGTTTGCTTCCTTGGGCGTAATACCATAAAACCTAGTCAAGATATAGTGAGCGCCGAAAACCACTGTATATGGAATGAGGGCTCGGACTCTACCTCTCACCGCATCCTCTATAACTTCCAGGCAATGGTCAGTGGCTGGGTTCCTCGACAGACCAACCGCCAAGACTCCAACGTCAATCACTGCGTCAGCCCTAACTTCCTTCTCACCCATTCGCCCATCATCTGCCTATTCAGGTCAATACAAACTGCTTTCGTGGAAATACCCCTGATTTCCACCAAATGATTTTTAAGGTATTCCAAAATCTCATCAGGAGTCTTTTCCTCCCGCGCTACCTTAACCACCATAACCTCACCTTCCAGAGCCCACTCAACCTCTTCACCCTCACGAATCCCAAGCTTTTCCCTTATCTCCGCCGGAATCACGGTTCTTCCTTGAGAGGAAACCTTAGTCCTGGGCGTCATTTACATCATCTGGAATGGAAGATGGAATACCACTTAATAAATGCTGCTGTTCGCCGTGGCTTGTCCCGAATAAGACATGGCGATCTTCGATCTCTCGCCGTCGTTGTCACATGAAGCATCATGGAAATCTGGTACGCCTTTACTGCTTTCAATAGGAGGCATGAAATGCTAATCTTCATCGCTAATACTAACAACCTAAGCCTGGGAGTCACGATTGTCAAAATGTCGTTAGTTGCCTACGTAGCCTCGTATGGTTTTTCTTTTATGCAAGCTTATTTGCTGGAGTGGAGTCCATCCTTGTAGCAGTAAATTAAGGGCTGTTTCAGCTCCATTTAAAAGGTTTGGTTCATCTGCCAGAATATCCTTAGAAGAACAGATCCCAACTTTTTCATTACTTAACAAAGTTTCCATCAATTCATTTAACCAATCGGTGGTGACGAACACATCATTATTTAAGACAACGATTTCGTCTCCTGTGGAGTGTTCGTATCTAAATTCACCCCACCAGTATATCCAATGTTTTTAGCCGGATCAACTATTAAAACATCTGGAAAACTTGATAAAACCGGACTTAAATCTGATGAAGAGTTATTGACAACGATGACTTGAAATGGAAACTTAATGCCACTGTCGTAGATTGAGGCGATACATCTGTAGGTTAATCTTCACGTCCATAATGAACTATTATTACGCTCACAAGATGAGCCATAATTATTTTGTAAGGGCATCAATTATTTATGCATTTTTGAATACTAAAAATCATCCCTTAAAATCATGAGGTGGCTCAACTTTTTGCTTTTAATCTACTTATGAGAAGTTTGAAACATGTTTTCATGAATTCAATCCACTCCCTGGTTCCAAGCTTGGATTTGCCAGAGCCACGATCAATGAAAATGATCGGTTTTTCCTCGATTCCCAACCCCTTTTCCTGGCATCGAAATAGCATCTCGATCTGGAAGGCGTATCCTTCAGACTTCACGTCCAAGTAATTAACTTGCTCAAGAGCTTTACGGGTGAACGCCCTATACCCGCTCGTCGCATCTCGAGCCCTGACCCCACAGAGCCATTGAGCCATCCTGTTGCCAAACCAGCTGACCATCCTCCTGTAGGGACTCCACCCAACGATCCCGCCACCCTCCACCCTCCTACTCCCAACCACAACGTCACAACCATTAAGTATGCCGTCGAGAAGGTTGGGTATCTGCTTTGGGTTGTGGGAAAGATCAGCATCCATCTCGAAGATCACGTCGCTATCCAGCTTGTTCAACGCGTAGGAAAAACCATCCCTATATGCTGAGCCTAGGCCAGACTTCCTCGGGCGATGCAAAACCCTCAAGTTGCCATAGATCCTCGCCATCTCCTCCGCCAGCTTGCCTGTTCCATCCGGTGAGTTGTCGTCCACGATCAGCACGGTGGCGGAGCGCTCCATCCCACAGTGTTTAAGCACATTCTGGAGTTCTGAAATGAGGGGGACAATGTTCTCCCGCTCGTTGTAGGTTGGTATAATTATACAAATCTTCCTCAAATCATCTTTCCTCAAGCCAACTTAACATTCACACAGCCCATAATCAGTATATTAAAATATCTAGCGCCTCCTTATCATATCTGCAATCAACCCCAACGAAAACAGCCGGATTCCCGTCATTATGAGGAGGGCTGAGAGCGTAACCGAAGCCAAACGAACGATTCTCCCGGTCGTCAACCATTCAAACAACACGCCCATGCCCATCAAGAGACCGCCTAAAATGGAACACAGCCTCCACACCCCTCACCGCCCTATCCACCGCCCGCTTATCCAGCACATCACCTCTAACAAAGCGAAGACTCACATTGCCCAGGTGCTGCCTTATGTTCTCCACTCTACCAGACGAAAGGTTATCAAGGACAACAACCTCGCATCCACCACTGATTAACGCATCCACAAGATGACTCCCAATGAACCCCGCTCCACCCGTCACAAGAACCCTAGGACGATTCGACGACGACAAATAAGGATCTCGCCTCACCTGTGCTACATGAATGCTTCAATGGTTAAGTCTGCCCCCAAAACCATTAATAAAACTTGCGTGAGCAGCATCGCCAACAGGATCAAGGCCTCGCCAGTGGATAATGGCGCGTCGAGGCTTGGTAACTGCTGGAAGTTGATGGGCTCCACTGCGCTGTTTTAGCCCCTTTAGCTTCAAGCCTGTTGATGTAGTCCTCAACCTTCCTAAGCCACCTTTGAAACTCTTCTTCAACCCTTTCGCGGGGGTAGTTTCCCTCGTAGAAGTATTTGATATGCAACATGTTGGTGATCTCTCTAAATTCCTCCTTGTAGGGGCTGGGAAGCCTCCCCCCAACCCTTCCCCATCGGTTCTCTTCGGTGGATAGGTAGGCCATGGAAGCTATTCTGGCGGCGTCAAAGAGCCTGTTAAACGCCAGCCTTATGCCGTTGTTTCGCTCAGCCTCGCTTCTCGCCTCTCCAAGCCTCTTAAAAATGCTCGCAGCCCCCTCAACCCCGTGGATGTATAGGCGCGCCTCCTCAAAGGTAGGGTTCAGCCCAAGCTCCATAACCAGCTTCATCAGGGCCTCATCCGTTGCCTCGCGCAAGTATCTACCGCTCCCATAAAGAATCTTATAAGCCCCTCGAACCTGAACAGCGAGGCTTTCGTTCAGGGGCTCCCCCACCTCCTTTGGAACCACATCGATGTTGTGGGGAAATTCAAGCTCCTCATAGGCCTCACAAGTGGCATCCAAATAAACCCCATAATCCTTCCTCTGCCTAGTGAAGACCAGCAGATCCAGGTCACGCGCATGCTCAGGCATATAAACCGAGGAGCCAAACTGGACGATCTCCACGATGTCGGGGTCCCACCTAACCAAAACCCCGCAAATCCTCCTCAGCGTCTCATCAGAAAACTTCAACCTTCCACGCGCCCCTACCGGTAAGCTTCCATGCTGTAAGCCCACGATCACCNAAACCGTGCTGGTGAAGTTGAGGGGGATATCGGCCGATATACTGAACAGGCTGATCGAGATGGGTTTTTTCATGAATAAGAGCGAGGCTCTGCGGGCCGGCGTGATTCGTTTGGGTCAGGAATACGGCTTGGTCAACTTGACCGAATACTATGAGAGGCTTCTCGACGAGGCCATAAGGGGGTCTGGGAGGAAGCCCACGTATGAGGAGGTGATGGAGACCATCAAGGGCGTGAGAAGGGGCTGAGTCCTTAGATGAAGCGCGCGGCCCACAGGCTCTATCTTGACACAAACGTGTATGTTTTTGGGAGAACCCTTGAAAGGTCAAACTCTAGGATCATACTCGACCTGACCAAGGCATGCGCCGTAACCATCGTAATTTCCGATATTCTCATCAGCGAGGTTAGGGAGGTCTTCACGAGGCTTTATGGGCGTGAGGCCGGGAAACACGCTAGGTTTTATGTGGAGAGCCTCCCAAGCAGGCAGAAGATAAGCACCTCAGAAATCGCCGATGAAAGAAGAAAATATGCCGCGTTTGCAAGGAAGGAGGACCTCGACCACCTAACCGCGGCGAAAATAGGTGGAGCCGAGTATTTCATATCAACCAACACCGACTTCATGGGGTCAAGCGCAAAGGAGGTGGTGAAGATCCTGACGCCCAAAAGGTTTGTGGAACTCATGGGAATCGAACCCTACGATACACCACATGAAGAGTAGTGGCTGATCATCATATTTAGTTAGCCGGAAAATCCCGGCCCCTCTGATCTATGGGTGACATGTCTCATAGAGAGGATAACAATGTTCTATTCATCTGTAATCTTTAAAGGCATTTGACGATATCTCGTGGAGATGAGGGGGCTGGCGGACATACCTTGTCTATTCCACTCTTCAATTAGAGGAGGAAGGTTTCAATCCCTTTTGATTTTCCGACGGCCTGAGTGAACATATAAGAACGCTTCATAAGTAAACTGCTTCACAATTCATCTCACGTGGTATCATGCACCTCTCGTGCTCATTGTTCATTTCAAAAGTTATATATGCCCTTATAAGAAACTAAACCTCATGAACCAAATGCTGGGAGCCGTGTTCTTTCTGACAGCGCTTCTCTTTACGTTTCTTTTGGGTGCGCAGGTTAGGGAGGTCAGGGTTCCTCTCTCGCCTAGATGGACACGTCGTCTCATCATCTTTGGGGTGCTCTTCGATGTTGCCTCAACCCTCTCGCCTTGGGGTCTCATGGACACCTATCTATTTCTGCCCTTCTCACCTTTCTATTTTCTCTTGCCTACTGGACCATTTTCATTCATAGAAATAGATATACTAGCTTCTTTGCAGTTTCAGCTTTAATCTCCGTATTCATATCTAAAGGCCCTTATCCCCCATTTGGGTATATTTTCACTTGGGCGTGGTTTAATACTCCTTATTTCCCAGTTTTCAGAGCTGTAAGTCGAGTAACGATGATGACGGCCTTTTCTCATGCTTTCTTTATATCTGTTCTAGTTAGTATTTTAATGAGCTACATCCAAAAGAGAAGGCATCTACAAATAGGTGAGCTATTTTTAAACGCTAAAGCGAAAATCCCTAACTATAATCAAATTAAGGAGTTTTATATTCTTCTAGACGTTTTNTTCTTATACTATTTCAGCTTAGTAATCCTTATTTCTATCTTCTTAAGTGGCTTCTTTGCAAACTGGTTCTTTTTTAGTCAAGGCTTACAAGTTTATACTCCTCCTCAAAGCTACATGGAACCTTATGAATGGATCGCTAAGCAACCTGGAGATTATAAGGTAGTAACAGTGAATCGAAGTCCAGCTGGGTGGGAATCAAAGCCTGAGGCAAAGTCGGATTTTGCTCATCTATGCCATGCCCACCAAACTAGGGTGGGGGCATGACATCGGGTCGATAGCTCTTTTGTCCATGATAAACCCACGCTTCAAGATGGTGGGTGGGCGCCTTTATCTCGCTCTTTCGTTGATCATCTACGGTTTCGATTAGTACGTGAATGCATGACAGATGATCTCTTGAAAGTGCTTGGGACATTAAACTACAAATATGTAGTTTTACCGCCATATGCCAGTACAACCATGCAAAATTTCTTTTTGAAACAGCAGGGTGCTCACATAATCTATAATCAAAGCTCGTCAATTATCCTTAAGAACAATTACTATACTCCCCGCATTTTTGCAACTACTGAGTCCGCAATTGTCATGGGAGGACTAGAAAGCTTTTCCTCTTTATGTAAGATTGAATCCTTGAATCTTAACCAAACCGCGCTCATCTTTGCACATCAAATCGATACAGTCCCCCTTCTCACGCAAAATTCATTGAATAGTTCTGACACTTTGATATTCGTTAACAGCGATATAGTAGACATGGTTAAAGGATAACATAAACTTAATCAACGTCGGAGAATACGGCGTCCCTAGCCTAAATGCTACAAAATACTGGATACGATGGTGGTCATGGAGGCATGTTGGAGGGCTTACATTAAGTGGGGATACACTTACAACGCTTGGAAAGAATAGCGTTCACATCCCGTTCAAGGTGGAATCAGATGGAACCTATGATATTTGGATCAGAGTTGGATTTACAGATTTCAGAGGGAAATTAAGCATCTTTATAGACGATATCTTAAGAGGGGAGATTCGCCCCTATGCGCACTACTGGGCAGGACTGAAATGGGTGAATATCACTCGCTTAGAGGACCTAAAAAGCGGCAATCACATAATAACTTTAACAAATGACGGTACAGGCTTGAACGATGTGGACGCCATCGCCATCGTCAAACCATCCCAATTCCAATCAAAAATGGAGGAGGCGCTCAATGCTTTACAACGCTTCCCTGGCAGGCTCATCTATGTTTTGGGTGCCGAAAACGCCTTCACCTATGATCCTCTCCCCAGCGGATGGTCCATAGCCTTCAGCCCATACAACGGCTTTACGCTTCATACGGAGAGGGGCGTCTTCAATGTTTCGCCCAAAGCCCACAAAGCATCTGCTAGCTCGATTTGGAAAACCATCGGTTTCGAAGCGCACAAAGCTAACGATGGGTTCCTCAATACAAGGTGGGCTTCGTTGCATGGAATGCCGCAGTGGCTGCAGATGGAGTGGGCGACCCGCAGGAGCTGATGGGGGTACGCGTACTTTTTGAGCGGGCATACGCCGAAGATTACGTGATACAGACCTGGAACGGCAGGGACTGGGTAAGCCAGGTTAACGTGACAGGAAACACCTTGCTCGAGCGACCTCACTATTTTCCGCCCGTAACGACCACCAAATTGCGCATCTACGTGACCTCTGCCCCGGCATTTAATATGGTGAGCATCTGGGAGCTCGAGGCGTATATAACACCAACTATCTCAACTAAGGTATCAGTCCCTCGAGAAGGCCGATACATGTTCGCCCTCCGCCTGGTCTCAAGTCCAGACCACGGAACCCTAAGCCTTAAAGTGAATAATTTCACAGCCACTATATCTTGCTTCAGCCCCAGCCTAGGATTCGAGTGGCGCGAGGTTGGACCGATCCATCTTAACGCCAGTGACCATGCAATAGCTGTTAGTAGCGTTGGGAAAATAGACCTCGACGAAATGGTCATCTACTCGCTCAAAGACAAGGGAAGGTGGCTGCCCTAAATGATGTGTTCAAGTCTAGCCCGCTCCAAACGAAGCTATGAGAAGACATTCCCTCTTCATAAAGGGATCAAACAAATGGTTGTAAGCCACCATGGAGTGAAGGAGTGTCTTTGGTTCGTCAGCCTGAGGTTCTGTAGAGAAGAAGAAAGAAAACTTCTTAATGGAGAGTTGTAATAAATACATGAATAAAGAAGTGGGAAAGTGTGATGTTGAGACCTCGTGAGGAGGAAAGGCTTCTTCAAAGAGTTGAGGAAATTTATAGGGGGGCTGTTGAGGAACTTGAGAGGGCGTCTAAAGAGGGTAAGCCAATGCTCCTACGAGACTCTTGCGAGAAGGGGTGGCTGGCAGTCGTTGAAGCCACTAACATCCTCCTCTTGAAGAAGGGTCTTGGACCAGCTGAAAGTCATAGGGACAGGCGTGAAAAGCTGTGGAAGCTTGAAGCTGAGGATGCCACGCTGAGAGCCTTAGGAATCCATGACCGCGTCAACGCAAGAGCCTTCAACCTTCACATGCAAGGCTTCTATGAGGGAGCCTTGGACGAAGAATCCATTAAAAGAGAGCTGGAAAAGGTGAGAAAATACATAGACGACGTAAGGAAGCTGTAGATAGGCCATCTATAGTAAAAAGGCTCTTAAGCTCATAGGACAACGCCTCTCTTAAGTTTCTCTTGCCACGCGCTTATGTTTGGAGTTTCTAAACTATTCGGATTGTTTGAAGACTTAAATTCATTTTTATGAGGCTTGCAAGGTCATACAAAGGGCTTTAAGTAATTTGTAAGGGATTGATGCAACATGGGAAATGAGCGGAAATGCCTTTAATAATAGTAAGGATTCCTAAGAGGGTTGCAAAACGATGGGTGTTAAGACACGAAAGGGATGGGCTTGACGAATACAAGATCTCCATCTTCTTGAAGCTTCAGTATGAGTTGCAACATTATGAATGGACGCCAGAGCACCTGCTCTTATTCACCATGCACTTCCAGAAGCGTGGAGGACAGCCCATGAAGGCCAACCTATGGGTGAGGGAAAGGAAAATCAATGACCTGGTGGAGCTAATCTTAATAAGGGGGCATGCAGAGCGATTATGAGGGCGCAAAACATGCAAAAGCTCGTTGAAACAAGGATAGAAATAGATGAGAAGGTGACTGCGGGTGAAAAACTGCCAGAGACCATGATCCTCTACACCATGGACGCAGACCACCTAGTGATAGCGGCTAAACCCCTAAAGCCCTTAGAGGAGAACGCCCTCACGAAAACACATGTTAAGGTAGCTAGTCAACAAAATAAGCACGTAATCATGCTCCCAACAAAGATATACAACTTCTATCACCTCGACGAAAACGACTACACCATTATGGCATCCGATAAGGACCCCACAACCATCATAATAGCAATCTAAACACCACACAGCAACCAGTGAACTAAATAGATAGATTTAACAGGCTTGGCTTAGATGAGTTGGAGGGCTTCCGTACCCGTTTCCTGAAGAGCTTGCTGACCCTAAATATTTCTATGCCGATTATCTTTCCGCCCTCACCTAGTTCCAGGTTAATGTTTGGCGCTAACTCGATGAGGCCTTCCTCAAAGCCTTCGGCTAAGACTATGTAAAGGGAGTCATTCTCCTTATCATACACCACCTTCGGAAGGGCCTTAGCGGACATGAACCCACCTCCCGGAATTAACCCTTGCCTCCACCTGCCTACCATCTATCGAATGGATGGTTATTATCTCAACCATGCCATTTTTAATGTTGTAAGCCACCATAACTGATGCTGGATATAAGCGAAGCACAAGTCCGATGGTAAGAATTGTTGCATGCGCGTGCTAAATACTGGAGGTTAAGGCCCTNGATGATGGGGGAGGGCCATCCGAAGCCATCATCGACGGCAAAACGGGCTATCTGGCCAAGCCCTACGACGTGCATGACTTTGCTGAGAAGGTGCTGAAGGTGCTTTCAGATGAAGAACTGCGAGAGACGATGGGGAGGGAGGCTATCCTTCATGTGCGTGGGAGTTTCCCCTGGAAGAGACATGTGGAGTTGATTCAAAGAACCATTGAGAAATGCATGCACGATTGAGACCTTTAGCTTCTGCCCAAACGGAATGTAAATATCCATTGTTTAACACTCAAAACGCGGTTAGAAGACATTAAGTTTAAATTACAACAAGTGATGACCAATGTAGCATTGGGATACCGCAGTGCTATGCGTTTCGGAAGTAAGATCGCCCAGTCAAGGCGCTTCCTGGGAGAGTGCCTACCCGTTGAAAGCAGCATGGGAGCTCTAAAGCGGTATTTCTCCACGACAAATCGTGTCTCTTCATCCTTTAAAGGCCTGAAATCGTGAGTGTCAACACCCGGGTAACATACAGCGGAGGAACGACCATAAATTTCTTTGACCATACTCGCTACCAATCTGCTGCACACTAGCAAGGAATCTGCGTTGTAGATTGAGGCTAAGTCTCCTTTTTTTTTTAAAAAAAACCTTCTTTTGCGCGCAGTACCCAATCCAGGGACCGGGTTGATGATGACACATCAGCACATCAAACTTCTCGAAGCGCTTCGATATCTGCTGACCACGCATTGAACTAACAGCAATGTTAAAGAACATTTGAAGAACCGGTGCTTGAATTTCAAATGATAACTCGTAAGATCAGCATCACAACAGGAATGTTGATTAGATAAGTTAATAAATCCGTATCCTATTGTTTATTATTAGCTGGTGGTTTGTTGTGTCCGGGTTGCCTTTGTGGTTTGTGTTGTATTCGAGGTTGGTTGAATCACACGTTCACAGGGATGTTACTTTTGGTGAAGTTCAGGGGATTTTAGGTTTATCTTCTGGTCATGTTAAGCAGGTTATTCGAAGGTTATTGAAGATGGGGTTATTGGTGGGTCATTGCGACCCGTTAGACAAGCGTTTTACGTTGTATAGGGTGGT
>LIHJ01000045.1 GCA_001399805.1 Candidatus Bathyarchaeota archaeon BA1 | reverse complement strand
TGATTGTCGGCGTCTCCGAGTGTTCGGGAGGTTTTGGCGAGGAGGATCGCTGGGGAGATCATTCTTTCGAGCAAGCCCGGCGCCACCATGAGGAAGTGGCGTGAGTTATTTGCCATTTCCCAGATGAGGCTTTCTGAAAAGATGATCCTCTCATCCTCTGTCATTAGCGATTACGAGAGCGGGAGGAGGAAGAGCCCCGGAACCCGCTTTGTGAGGAGGTTTGTTTGGGCCCTCCTCGCCATTGACGAGGAAAGGGGAGGCCGTTTCATCCGAGAGTTAGCACGCCTCACCAGCTCACCGAGCACCGCCATTCTTGACATGAGGGAGTTTCCCCTCCCCGTTCGGGTGGAACACTTTTGCAAGGCTATCTCTGGAGAGGTTGTGGCTTGCTCTGAGGAAGCTGGCAGGGAGATTTGTGGATACACCGTTATTGATGGCACCAAGGCCATAGAAACCTTTTCGGGTTGGGAAATCTTCCAAATCTTTGGAACAACCACCGAACGGGCCCTCATATTCACAAATGTGGCGCAGGGGAGGTCGCCCATGATAGCGGTTCGGATCAGCACCCTCAAGCCCAGAATTGTGGTCTATCATGGAACCCCGCCAGACGAGTTAGCCCTGAAACTGGCCGAATACGACAGAATACCCCTCATCCACTCCAGAGCATCAAACATGGAACATCTGATAAAGTCCCTTAGACGGCTATACCGCATCATGCTCAAAAGGAAACTGGGCATACCCATACGACCACCACCAAGGGTAAGTGCCTGATGGGCGGGGAATCTAAATGATTAAGGTTGGGTGCTGTGGGTATCCCACCTCCATGAAGAGGTATCATGAAAGCTTTCGTCTCGTGGAGTTAAACAACACATTTTATCAATACCCGAAAATATCAACAGTCGTGGGGTGGAGGAAAAAAGCCCCGGAAGGCTTTGAATTCACGGTGAAGGCCCACCAAGACATCAGCCACAAGTTCAGGCTGAAGGCCGAGCCCAGCCTCAAAGCCTTTGAGCAAATGAAGCAAATATGCAAGGCATTAGGGGCACGAATCCTACTGATCCAAACACCCGGATCTGTTAGACCAGACAGGCTAGAGGACGCATATCGGTTCTTTATCAAGATTGATCGTGAAGACTTAGTCATTGTCTGGGAGACCCGCGGTCCCTCCTGGGACGAACCCAGCGTGCGTGAAAAACTCGCAAAAATGCTGCAAGAGTTAGATGTGCCGCACATTACGGACCCCTTCAGAGCTATGCCGACATACACGGGAAACGTAGCCTATTTTCGGCTGCATGGACTCGGAGCCCAGATGTACTATTATCAGTATAATGATGAGGAATTGAGAAGATTGTATGAGCTCATTAAGCCGATGGAGGAGGATGGAAAAGATGTTTACGTGCTCTTCAACAACTTATCCATGTTTGATGACGGCCTTCGATTCATGCGATACCTTGAAACTGGACGTTTCCCAAGCCTCACCGGAGCGGTGGGGCTGGGGTCCGTGAAAAGCGTGATGGAAAAAACCCGATATCCCGCCACCAAAAGCGTGCTCTTGAAAAAGCTGGGATGGAAACTCGTTGAGGTGGAGGAGGGTAAGCAGATCAGGCTGAGTGAGTTGTTGAAGGAGGCACCCCCCAAAACTTATAGGAGTGTGGAAGAGGTGCTGCAAGAAATAGCATTTTGAGAATTGCTCAACACCTAACTAAGGAAAAGGTGGGGCTCTACTTTTCAACAATTCAATTTAATCAGTTTAATGTGAATGATAGTGGTGGCGTTATTGGAATTAAGAGGCGTTCATTTTCTCCTCACTTACCGATGCGATTGGAATGTGACCATTGCTTTGTTTGAGGCAGCCCTAAAGCAAGAGGTGTGTTTATTCTTAAGTAAATAAAGAGGATTTTGGAGGAAGCGAAGAAGCTTGGAACAGTGAATCGTGTTTCAATAGAAGGCGGCGAACCGTTCTTATACTAGCCAATTATGGTTAAGACTGTGGGGGAAGCAGTAAAACTTGGTTTTCATGTGGAAATTCTTTCAAACTGTTATTGGGCTACTTGTCCAGAAGATGCTGCAGAATGGCTTTTCCCAATAACTGAAGCAAAAAATGTCGAATTAAGTTTAAGCAGCGACCTTTACCATGGAGATAGCTGGGAAATCGAGGAGGTGAAAAACGCTGTAAAGGCCGCACACACCTTAAACATGAAAGTTGGAGTAATTTCTGCCAAATATTCAGACGCTGAAGTTCCATGCTTAAAGGAGATTGAAGGGGCAAAAGTTGATTTTTGGGAATTAATGTATCGGGGCAGAACATTTTTAAAATTGACGGAGAGGGCGAATAAAAAGCCTTGGCATGAATTCACAAAATGCCATATGAAGACTTTACCAGTCGAAAAAGAGTTCACATAGACCCCTTTGGACATGTGCACGTTTGCCAAGGCATCTCTATCGGTAATGCCTGGCAGATACCCGTCTCAAAAATAATTGAGGGATATAATCCCCATGAGAACCCAGTTCTTGAACCGTTAACTTGTGGAGGTCCAGCGGCTTTGGTTGAGAAGTTCAGTTTACCTCACGATGAAGTTTATGCCGATGCATGCCACCTATGTTATGCTGCACGATGTATGCTACGAAAGAGATTTCCAAACATACTGGCTCCGGATCAAATGTATGGAGAGCTAGAATAGTGGTGTAGGGCGGAAGGCTGAACTTCTATTAGGCGGTTGTTAATTCGGGCAAGATCCCAGTATGAAAGGAAAATCCAGTCAAAATCTTCAGAAAGCGCAAGTAGGCGTGCCATATAGAAGTGATGCGGAATTGTAGAAGGAATGTTTATTGTCGCTCAGAGTGGAGACATCCCCGTAAAATCCCCTGTTTTTCTCATGTATTCCTAATGGATGGGGAAAGCGCGTTATATGCATTTTTGGTAATCGGGGTTGATGACCGCAATATTGAAGGGTGGGGCTTTTCATCTTAGCCATGATGTTCTTCGTTTTTCGGCTTAATTTTGAGTGTTTTGTACACGAATGCCATTATGTCCGAGTATTCCTCTATCTTGGTTTTGGGTGTTGCTCCTGAATGCCCACTTTTTGTCTCAACCCTCAACAGGTATGGAGCTTTAACCTCTTCGAGTTTTGCTGCGAATTTGAATGCGTGAGCTGGATGGACACGGTCGTCATGTAGACCTGTGTAAAGCATGATTGATGGGTATTTTCTTTTGGTTACATTGTGGTAAGGTGAATACTTAGCGAGGAATTCAGCTGCTTTTAGGTTGTCTGGATTGCCGTATTCCGGAACCCAAGCCTCCCCTATGTGGAGTTTGTGGAACCTAAGCATGTCTAGAACGGGGTAGCCAATCAAAGCCCCGTCAAGCAGTTCCGGGCGTTGGGTTAAAACTGCTCCTGCAAGCAGTCCTCCATTGCTGATTCCCAAGGCAATGACTTTGGAGCCTTTATGTTTGAAAAACTCCAAAACTGCCATGAAGTCGTCGAAAACATTTTGCTTTCTCTCCCTCATACCTTTTCTATGCCATTCTTCGTCGTATTCCTTACCACCCCTAAGATTGGCAACCACAAAGGTTCCGCCATCCTCAAGGAATGGAATAACATACGGATAAAACCTTGGCGTTAAGGAAGCCGCAAAGCCTCCATAACCGTGAGCCAGTACCCGGCCATGTTCTTTGCTTCTCTTCTCAATTTTAAACATGTGGATTCGGGTTGAATCCTTAGATTTAACCCACAAGTCCTTTATTTGGAGGTCTTTGTGGATTTCTCTGGAATTGGTGCCGTCGGAATCAAGCGAATCTATGGTTCCAGAGGGTTCGGGTTTAATGTCCTCAAATTTTCTGCCGTCTAGTCCAAATGTTTTTATGGTTGAGGAAGCGTTGACAAGATAGCTGGCCACAACTTTATTTTCGGCAACAACAGCCTCCTGTAAAGGATATGGTTGCTCTGCAACAATCTCGTAAGCTTCACCCCTTCCATTAATGGCTAGTATTCGCCCCATCCCCCTTTCATCAAAGGAAGCCACCAAGTATTTTCCATGGAGATAGTCTACCGGAAAAGCTACAAAGTCACCTTTGCCATAGAGAAAATTCCAGTTTTCAGGGTCTTCCAGTTTTCCAGCATAAATGTCGCTTCTCGTCCATCCGTAATCTACTGCTAAAAGGGCCCTGGAACCTTGCGAGCTTTTCTTAAGAGTTAAAGTGGGATCTCGGGATGCCACCGCCAAAGACCATCTCGTCTTTACCGTTTTCCCTCAGGAAAATTCTCACCGCAGGCGGAGCAACCCCATCCGGTGTTTTCTCCCTGGCATAAAATCTTCCGTAAAAGTATTTGTCCTTATCGAACCACGTTATGTCGCCTATTCTTCCTCTCAACTCGTCTAAAACCTCTCTGGACCGTGTTTCAACAACTTTCGAAATTCCCTCATCAGAACCGGCAAAAGAATAGGAGAAAGCGAATCTATCCCCTTCATCCGAAGCATAAAGCCACTGTAAGACAACGTCCTTCCCAAGCCCCTTAGAATTAATCAACTCGTTAACACAACCGTCTGAAGTTGTCACGCTAATTTTAAAGTTTTCGTCATCACGCAAAAGAACAAAATGTCCATTTTTACTTGTCCTAACAAGGAGAACATATGCAATCGCATAGTAGCGCTCAATTCGGGGCTTAAGCTTCATGGAAATCCTCTTAGACGCTTTCTTGCAGCCTTATCCCTTTCCGAAAACCATCTCACCACTTTGGAGTCGTGTAGGTTCTCTAACCACAAATGGGGGTCAGCACACTCAGCCATACCAGATCATCGCCTCTCAATAATAAATCTCTTAATCATGATTAAATCTTTTAACAAGGCATGTCAAGGAGCGTTCATGTCGCATTGAGACAGAAAAGAAAGTATTTAATATCTGAATTATTCAATGCAATGCGTTATTTAGATTGTTAAATGACACCCGTGGAGTTAAGCGCTAATCTTTCCTGAAAATGCCGTGGTGGCGGCGGATAGGGTTTCCCTTGCCTCTTCTTCAGAGGCTATTCCAAGCGCCACGACGTCGATGCACCCAACCTGAGAAGCCCTGAGCTTAGGATTAACCACGGATAAGTTAAGAAGTGGGTTTATTAATAAATATTTATATGGGTTTAAAAAAATGTAAATTATGGGTGAATAAGAATGGGAAGAATAAGGATGGATAAGAGGGGCAGAGTATTGATCCCTGTAGGGGAGAGAGAAAGGCTCGGCCTTAAAGCTGGTGCGGAGTTCGAATTAATGGAGGAGAAGGGGGTTTTGTTGCTGAAACCCATCATTCCAACACCAGTTAAAGTGCGGTCAAAAAAGGAGGACTGGGGTAAAGAAGCCTTCTTAAATGCTGGAGAGGCGACTTTTGGTGAGTAATGAGAAGAGAATTATAGATGTTAACGTGCTAGCCATATTTTTGGTTGAGGATCATCCGGGAAATCAGTACGTGGCACCAATAATCGAGGAGGGATTGAGAGGAGTTTATACCCCGCTAATTATGGATATTCTTCCGATTAGGGCTTATTGGATAATGACCAAAAGATGGGGTTGCGATAAAGAGGAGAGCGCGGAAGCGATTAAATACTTCCTAGAAGAATATGATCGACCACAATATTATTGCCTTCGCAAGGAAACCATAACAAAAAGCTTCGAACTCGCCGAAAAACTAAAGCATGACGTGTATGACTGTGCATATCTTGCGTCTGCCTTACAAGAAAACGCATCTACAATAGTGACTACGGATACGGACTTTGAGGGACTTTGTAAACGTTTAGGGCTGGAATACGTGAATCCCGTCCCAGCAGATGTACTGAAACATTTCAAAGAATGGGAAGCGTGCTAGACTCTTCTCCATTCTTCTCGAAAGGGTAGAACAAGATAGTGAAGCTAAGGATTGAGGCCCCTTAGAGAGACCACTCTCTAATTGAAGAAGAATACTTAAATGACTTTGTATGGTTTTACGGGGTGCGAAAGAGGCATTAAAATATAACCAGCCCTTAACTGCCATAGGAAAGCTCCTTTTGCTAAGATACTCTGTCTCATCAGAAATTAAAATTCTACTGAGAAAACTATTACTAGACGAAAGAACAACGATTCAACTCAGAAACTCACAGGTGCCTAAGGAACTCATCGATTTCATAGAGCGATTGTACCAAGGAGAACTAGACATAAATAGCTTGCTGCAACGCAGTAGAAAAATGTACTTACAAATAACAAACAGACGTAATGGCTAAACAAGATCCCGGTATGAAAGGAAGAGTCCAATCAAAATTTTCAGAAGGCGTAAGGAGGCGCCATATAGAAGTAACGTTTATTATCTTTAAACTCTTAGGTAGGGGTAAAATAGAAGGAGAAAGGCAATGATCATCGCTCAAATATCTGATATGCATTGCACGAGCGCGCCTCAATTCCTACGAGACAAACTGACCATGGCGATAAATGAAATTAATAGGTTGAATCCTGATCTCGTGATTATTGCCGGTGACATAACGGAAAATGGGTTCAAAACCGAGTTTGAGGAGGCGAAAAGATTTATTGATCAAATCGAGTGCAGCCAGAAAATCGTAACGATGGGCAATCATGATTCCATGTACACGGGTTATATGCTTTTTGAGGAGTTTTTCGGACCTTCCTCAGGGATTCTTGAAATCGAAAAATGCAGGGTGGTCTATGTGAACACGGCTAGACCGGATAAGGATGAGGGGAGGGTCGGGAGAGATCAGATTCAATTCATTAAAGACAGCTTCGCTGAGGATAAACTCAATATTTTGGTTATGCATCATCATTTAATTCCAGTTCCTGACACCGGTCTTGAATTAGCCATAGTAGAGGATGCAGGCGATGTTCTGAAGCTGCTCTCAAAGGTCAACCCTGACCTCGTGTTGAGCGGCCATCGACACCGACCTTGGTCATGGAAGCTAAATGGCATCAATTTTCTCTTTTCAGGCGCTGTTTCCACCATCAGGCTACGAGGCTTCTTTGAGAACTCCTACAACGTCATCAAGATCAGGGATGGTAGGATAAAATCTAAATTGAAGATCGTGGGAGGCTCTCTCTTAGACTTTGACAAACTTACATAGAACGCTGCAGAACTGATTATTTCTTCTGAAAAGCGCATTTACGTTGACATGGCGCGACTTTTTAATATGCATGAAGCATACTATCAAGCATATACAAGAGCCCACACCGATAAGCGCTTCGCCGACGGCGTCCGGTCCTATATGGAAGAAACCAGAATCGCTCACCAATGATTAAAATGAATAATCCATGGCTATAATAGATTTGTTTTTCTGCCAAGAAAAAGCTGGAAATAGAACCCGAGATAGTAATAAAAGCGCCCGGAATGATGAGAAGAACCAGCCACCAAAACCACTCTAATGAGGGCGCTATAAACAATCAACATGTAAACCAAGAAGTACTTTGGCCAAGTTTTCGGGCTGTGACCTTTGAGAAGAGCTCAGCTCTGTTACTTTAAGGGAGCTGTCTCCCTGGTGAACTTGGTGAAAATCCATGTTCATCAGGGAGAGGACTCCCATATCTGTTATCCTCTACGGTGTTTATCTGGTTTTCGAGGCTTAAGTTTCAGGGCTGCCTCAAGGCTTTGGAGGCCTTCGTCGCAGGAGCCACGTCTCGATATGGCGCTGGGTTCAGTGGCTTCCGCCGTTGGAAAGCCTATTCCTAGCTGGGAGGGTCAGATGCTTCATCGTCGATGAGACTATGGTGAGGGTGGGCGGCGTTGATGGCTGGTGTGGGTCGCCCATGAACCCTATCAGCGCAGATTTCTAGGCTTATGGTTCAGCTGGGTTAGGAATAGCATGACGGCTGAGGCCCTCCTCAGACAGCTCATCGGAGGTATGGCGGCGTCCCGTCTGCACAGACGGGCAAAATGGCATCCTGAGGCGTGTAGAAGCTTGGCCTCGAGCACAGGCTCCTCGACGATGAGTATAGGAGCCTCATCGAGGGGGCTGTCCAAAGGGTTAAGGACCGGACGGAAGCCTTCGACGACCACTACCCATGCAGGAGGCGTGGATGCAGCCTAACCCACGTAAAGAGCTGGCTGAGGCCCTTCAACCTCCACAAGCAGCCAGAGTACCTCAAGCTAATAAGCCTAGTCAAGGAGGTGATGAGCTTAAAGTAACAGAGCTGAAGAGCTCAATAGAAATGGATATATATGAGAAAATCACATCACCTCTCTTCGTGAGGGATAGCTGAAATGGGTGATTTAGAAACAGGCCTCTAAGAAACTTTCTTTAATAAAGCCAAAACATCCCATAAAACTCTTCAAAAGCGTAAGAATTCTTAAGAACAAAGGTAAAAAACATCTAGACGACTTAAAACCTTCTACAAACCACCGAACTCTCGGTCAGCAACTAGATCTATTTTCCATAGACGAGGAAATCGGTATAGGATTGGCTCTCTGGCATCCAAAAGGTGCGATGGTGCGCAAGATAATCAGGGATTTCTGGGAAGGAGAGCATCTAAAGAATGGGTATCAACTTGTATATACACCGCATATCGCTAGAGGAGAACTCTGGAAGACTTCTGGACATCTGGAATACTATGCTGAAAACATGTACATATTCGAGAAAGAGGGAGAACCCTACGCAGTTAAACCAATGAGCTGCCCCTTCCACATCCAAATATACAAGTCCAGGCCAAGAAGCTACAAGGAACTTCCCATCAGGTACGCGGAATGGGGAACCGTCTACCGATACGAGCGATCCNCTACGCAGTTAAACCAATGAGCTGCCCCTTCCACATCCAAATATACAAGTCCAGGCCAAGAAGCTACAAGGAACTTCCCATCAGGTACGCGGAATGGGGAACCGTCTACCGATACGAGCGATCCGGAACCCTACATGGCTTACTTCGGGTAAGAGGATTTACCCAAGATGATGCCCACATCTTTTGTACCCCTGAACAAATCGTCGAAGAGATACCAAAAGTCTTAGTTCTTACGGAATGCATCATAAAAAGACTGGGATTCACGGAATATAAGGTGGAGCTTTCAACCAGAGACCCACACAAGCCTGAGAGATATATGGGTTCAAAGAATGAATGGAAATCAGCACAGAACGCCTTGGCTAAAGCTCTTGAGGGGAAGAATATTCCGTATAGTGAAATAAGAGGAGAAGCGGTATTTTATGGACCAAAGATTGACATGAAGATCGTAGACGCGTATGGAAGAGAATGACAATGCTCTACAATCCAATTCGACTTCAACTTACCAAAACGATTTGACCTAACTTATATAGGGTCTGACGGTGAAGAGCATAGACCCTTAATGATTCATAGAGCTTTACTTGGTTCTATTGAACGCTTCTTCGAAATCTTAATCGAGCACTATAAAGGGAACTTTCCCACATGGTTAGCCCCGACTCAAGTGAGAGTTCTACCTATCAGCGATAAATATACCTGCTACGCCAGAGAGGTCCATAAGAAACTATCTTCTTTTGGAATAAGGTCAGAACTCGATGAAAGCTCCTCAACTATTAACTATAAGATAAGGGAAGCTGAAACCCAAAAAATTCCATACATAGCGTTATGCGGAAAACGAGAAGCAGAATCCAACACTATATCTATAAGAAAGCATGGACGCAAAGAATTAGGTTCACTTACCATCAAAGAACTTGTTAAGATACTCCGACAATTTAGGTCTTGAGGTTAAGGATGTGGCTCTACGATAGAGATTTGTCGCACGGCTAAAGAGGCAGGATGGTTTGTATCTGGGGTATCTACGTCGAAGGAGGATGAGTATAACGATGTGGGTCGGCACAACATTAGTTTATACTCCCTCTTATCCTTCAAGAGAGCTAACCATGGAAGAACTTATCTGGTTCTGCATAAACCGTGTTAACGTCCTACTTTCATACTACCATTACTTCAGCCACCCTCTTCACAGACAGCCGTGGAGTTAAGCGCTGATCCTTCCTGAAAATGCCGTGGTGGCGGCGGATAGGGTTTCCCTTGCCTCTTCTTCAGAGGCTATTCCAAGCGCCACGACGTCGATGCACCCAAGCTGAGCCACATAGGTTAGCGCGTCTTGAGGTGGAAGATAACCAGCGGCCAAGACCTTCTTTCCAATAATGGGTTTGCCAAGCCTCTTAATTACCCCCGCAACCTTAACGGGGCTGGCATCCATGAACATGCCCAATTGATTAAAGGGAAGCATGAGCAGGTCGATGTCCAGACCGTTTTTGAGGAGCCAATTTAACGTGGAGAGAGGCTTATGGGTGGCCAAACCAGCGAGGCAATTTGCTGCGTGCACCTTATTCAGCAACTCCGAGATTTTTCTTGGGTCTCTCCTATCGGTAATTTCTGCGTGCAAAAGCATGGCAACCGTGTTGAAGCCTTGAAAATCACGAATGTCATTTGAGGGATCGTCAGGCCCTATGGTTCCCACAATGGTCAACCTCTCCTTCAGCTCCCTTTCCACAACCTTCAACGCCCCAAAGATCGTTAGAGAAGGGAGGGCTTGGACACCCATGACTCCAAGGTCCACCGCCTTACAAATGATCTTCACAATGTTTCTTGGGTTCTCGTAAAAGAAGTTGTAATAGAGCTGGGCTCTCCTCCCAAATTGACCCGCCCCAATAAACACGGAGGTTCCAAGAAGTATTCTTGGAATTTTCGCTTTACCCACCTGAAGCTGAAGCTGCGAAATCAAGTGCTTAGGCACAATTTTAGGTTTAATGAGCAAGAAATCACTTCTCCACTAACTACGCTTTTTATGCCCTTTTACGGTTTGCTGGTCTTTTAATTGGATACCGATGGAAGTATAGTTCCTAAGCGAATCTCCTAATCTTTCTTGTTTTTGTGGATGAAAGAATCCTATTTCCCTTTGAAATTTTTCTAAATTTTCGTAACTGCTTATACAAAAACCGTATTTAGTTCTTTCCTCATCTAGTTTGTCTTGGTATTTTTGCATAAAGAATATTTCACTTGTTACTATAGTCAAAGTGCGCAAAAGCATTTTAAGCGAAGTCAAAAATTTTATAAGAAAACCCTTTAAACTTGTGAGTCTGCTAAAGCCTGTGTGGATGCTTTTACCACTAACATTGACCGTTGATTCATCATCATAAATAGAACGAATAAAACTAGTTCTAATAGTTTTAGAGCTTAAAAATAACCACTTAGGAATATCGATTTCTTGCTTTACCTTACTGCCAACGGGGGCTCCCAATATATGTAATATGTGTCCTACAACAGCGGGATATTTATACTCGTAACGAAGTTCGCCCATGTTAGCTTTAAAATACACTTTAGCTTCAATATCATTGAATATACTTTTGGTAGCTGCTTGAACCCTTTCTAGCAACCTAGGTTCCTTGTTAACATATTTAAACGCGAAATCGTGATCTATGCCCCCATCTCCAAACGAATGACCTAATAATGACGCTATGTTTTCGTTAACTCGTATAGGTAAGCTTATACGAAAAACTCTCCCACTTTTGCCCCTCAATAAAGTCACAGAGCTTTCTACTTCTGAAATAGAAACATTAGTCAATTTTAGCATTTTTCTCAGAAATTTAACATTCATGAAGGCTTTGTCAAATTCTCTTCCTCCGAAATATCTACCCCTCTTGAGTATAGTTATCGTGTCAATACAAACTCCAAGTAATCTTGCTAAAGCCTTTTCATCTCCCAAAACATAAATAGCTTGTTCAAAGAGCTTCTTTCTAAAACTCTCTTCCAAATAAACGTAAAAATTGCTCGAGAGCTCATTAATACCTATCTTAGTTATTTTATTATTTCTTATTCTTACCGATTTGTAGTTATAAAATGGGTCTTCATATACCGGTTTAGGTCCCGCAAACAAAGAATGTTCCTCACGTTAATGTGGTCAGTACTTAAATTAAAGGTTCGGAAAAAATACCAGCCTGGGAAGGCTACACCATTGGAATAGCGGAGAATTGGGAGAGCCAATTAAGGGTCAAAGTGGTGAGGCGATAATGTTTAGCTCTGTGGTGGTTAACAACAAATAATTTATTTTATTATTGACAAAGCAGGGACAAGTCCTTTTCTTTGTCTTTGCGCATACACGTAGGCCATAAAACCAGCCGTTATCTGCGCCTTTCCAGTTCCAATCTCAAAAGCTGGAAATCGCCTTCCAGCTCATCCCTATACTTTATGTTGTACAGGGCGGCTGCTGGATGATACGTGGGGATAATGAAAACCTTAGTGCCCCAAAGATTGGCCTCATACACCCTCCCGCGAAGTTTTGTGATGCCCTCAGCGATTTCAAAGCCTGCCTTAGAAAGGATGTAGGAGGCTGAGTGCCTTCCGAGGGTCATAATAAACTTTGGCTTGATGATTCCGATCTGCTGATCCAAAAATGGGGTACAAGCCTCCTCCTCAATCGGGAGTGGGTCACGGTTTTCCGGAGGGCGACACTTTAAAATGTTGGCAATGTACACTGCACCTCTTGAGAGCCCAATCTTTGACAGCATCTCGTCGAGAAGCCTGCCTGCGGCACCAACGAAGGGTCTTCCCTTTATGTCTTCCCAATAGCCTGGCGCCTCTCCTATGAACATCACGACAGCGTCGAGGTTTCCTTCCCCAGGAACGGCATTTCGGCGACTCCTCGATAGGTCACACTTGTGGCAAGCCCTAATCTCAGCCTCAACAGCTCCCATACGGTCTTGTTTAGACATGGTGATCTAACCGTTTAATTCAATGGTCTCTTGCTGCCCTTAAAATTTAGCTTGGAGATACCCTAACCTTGAGTGGCTTCTGAGCGATGCTTATCTGTGTCTTCAGAGCACTGAACGTAGAAAAAATAATCTTTTTTTCAACATTCAATTGTCCGCATCCCTTCACGCTTCCTGCGTCAAAATATGCTGATAGCTTCTAGTACCTCATTGTTCCAAGTTTCCAAAATAATGGGTGCTGTAGAATTGTACCATTAATGGAAATGTATAATTGCGAGACTTATGACAGAGTTATGCGATTGCCGAATATCCCACGAGAGGATTCCGTTATGTTTGAGAGCGTCGAGGATTTAATCAGGGCTCATGAGGGGATTGAACGAGAAGTTTACCTGGACTTGGAGAACTCCAATGCTGTACCGATGGAAATAGTTGAGGCGATGATTCCATACTTCTCTGAGAGGGCATATGGGCAATCCAACAGTGACTCACAAACCCGGGTGGATGGCTTATGAGACGATTCAGAAGGCTTCTCAGCAAGTGAGTGAGTACATTGGGGCATCTTCACCTGAGGAGATAAACTTTACCTCTGGCGAAACAGAGTCAAATAACCATACCTCTATTTAAGTACATCTAAGCCCGAACTGCTTCTAACGGCAACCTTCGAAAGCTATGGTTGTGCAGCCAACATTGCAACCGCCAGCATCTCAACCGAGATGGTCAAGGGTAGAAGATGGAGGACGCTTGGAAGATTTCTTGGAAGGACATCGCGGATGAGGTGGGTGGCGTACCATCCGTGAAGTCGGGCGAATTAACGTTTGAGGAGAAGCACGCCTTAGAAGAGGAGGAGTGGAGCAAATTGCTAGAAGAATACATGAGCAGAATCGAGGAGGCATGCGGGGAGGGAGGGGACTTCATCGTCATCCTGAGATATGCCAAAAAAGACGAGTCCGTGAAAAGAATCCTTGAGAAATGTGACATTGAACAAACGTTCTCAAGGGTCTTAACAAAGTGCAGATACAAGGGCAAAGAGGTTAGCGTGTTTCTCACCGGAAAACTCATCATTAAAGATTAAAAGAAAGAAATGAGGCCGAGGAGATCTTAGAAGAACTACTTGCGTAGTGGGAACGCCATTACCCTCTTGTTCTTCTTATGAAGAACCTCCCCTCGTGTAGGTCATGATCTCGCCTACAGTGTTTTATACGATTCGAAGGCGGGCATAGACCCCATCCAGTAATTAAGAAACATCTTAGTCCAGCAATGACAATTATAGGGAGGTAATTTGAGGCTCCAATAAGCTGGTCTTTACTCCTGTGGATATCATCTCTCAGCATTGATAAATTCAACCTGATGGCGGTTAATTGAATTTCAAGTTATTCTTAATTTTGCTTCTGTTCGGGTATGATGGCGGCTGTTGCTAGGGTTTAGTTAATGCGAGCTCTTCTGGAGTAACTTTTATATTTATGGTTGTTATAAATTATTTTTGGTGAAAAATTTGAAAATAGGAGTAGAAACCAGAAAAGTGGATCATCAGGGGCGGCTCATTCTGCCCGCTGATTGGCGTGAATCTGAGATTGCGGAGGCTCGGGAGGTTTATGTTGTTAAGCGGAGGGGGTACTTGAAGATTCTTCCTAAGCGTAAGGTTGACCTCACCGAGTTCTTTGATGAAGTTGATTTGGGCGTGGAGGCTATCGAGAGTTGGAGGGAGTTTGAAAAGGCGTTTTACGAGGGTGGCGAATGAAGTTCTTAGACGCAAACATATTTGTTTATGCCTATTATAAGCCGAGGAGGCAACTTACCCAGAGAGAGAAGTTTATGAAGGAGGGAGCCAAGGAGGTCATCAGCGGGATAAATAAGGGGGAGATAGAAGTGACGACAACGGTTGTGCAAATATCTGAGGCTGTCAATATTCTCAAGCGAGCCATGCCACTGGAGCACCTAGTCTATATGGTTCTCGGCATATTTATGCTTGACAATGTTAAGATACTCGGCGTTAACAGGGAAATGTACTTTGCGGCGACAGAGTTGGGTGGTGACTTAAAATTGGATCCAAACAACGCCCTGGCGGTAGAGGCTATGAGATTAAGCGGCATAGCCGAAATTTACTCTTTTGATGAGGACTTTGAGAAAATAGAAGGAATAACCAGACTACCGAAGATCTCGTAAGTCAATTTTAGAAATCCCACCATCAAATCCCTTTGGATTCCCCGCGTTGCGGATATACTGAAAAGGTGCGATTAAAGCAAGCTGTTGAATTGGATAATTTTTACTTTCATCTCATTCCTTACTATGGGATGTTAGTCTCCCTCTTCACAAAGAAAGTAATATTTATACCCTCGATGTTTTCCGTCTCTTTCCTAACTTTTTGGCATAACCCTCCCTCCCTAGAAGGTCCTCAAATAGATGCAGCGATTCTACAGGTCTTTACAAATTGAAAGCTCGTTCATAAGCGGCTTTCTCTATTCTTCAGGTCACCTTGACCACATAGGGCGCGTGCCTCTTTCAATTACCATCCGATATATTTGTGAGATAAATGTACCATTAACTTAAGGGTTTCAGCTAAACAGCTAGGGTTTCGGCTATTTCCCTCACGGTGGTTGTGAGCTTTTCAATTTCCTCCTTGGTGTTGTAGAAGTAGGTGGAGGCTCGTATGCTCCCCGGCCTGCGGATCAGACTTTTGGTTAGGGGGAGGGCGCAGTGATGCCCCGAGCGCACCATGATGCTGGCTGAGACATCGAGCGCCAAGGCCACGTCGTGGGGGTTCAGGTTGCCCACGTTGAAGGGCATGATGCCGACTCTGTGCTTGGGCTCGGGGCCATAAACCTCAACCTTTGGAATTCCGCCCAGCCCCTCATACATTTGCTTTGTGAGCTCCCTTTCATGATTCTCAATGTTCTCCATCCCAATTTTTCTTAGATAGTCGATGGCCGCTCCGAGTCCGATAGCCTCAGCGATGGCTGGGGTCCCAGCCTCAAATCGCATGGGTCCCCTCTCCAGCTTATAATAGTCTAGACCAACGTCAGCTATGGTTCCACCACCAATGCATAAAGGTTCAACTTCCTCCATGAGCTCTTCTCGAACATATAGAGCGCCAGACCCAGTTGGAGCACACATCTTGTGGCCTGAGTTATGTAATAATATTGGGTAGAAACCGCCGAAGAATCTCTCGTAGTTATCTACAGAAATGTCGTAGACCTCAACCTCACCTATCTCCTTAGCACTTTTTACTTTAACAGTTCCAACATCACCGCTAAGTATCTTCTTATAATTTTCCAAGATTCGAACATGCTGCCGATTTAGAGGAACTCTGTGAGCATTCTCGATCCATTTTATCGCTCTAGCGACACCCTCTCTTATCAGGCGCTTCTTCCCATTCCTGATTAATGAATAGATTTCGTAGTTGAATTTGGGTTTTATTTGGGCATAGACTCTTCTTAAACCATCTGCAGGTAACAATTTGTCCTTTGGAGCGCCATTTTTCTTTCTTTCTCTGTAAAATTCCTTCAATTCCCCTAACTCAGACCTCTGAATTACTATATTATAATTTTCCTTTGAATCTCCCCTCTTAGACCCGATTCCAATGGTGCAAGAGATCCCATTCAGTTTTAATAACCAGCAAAGCTCTAGGATAACTCTCTTAGCTACGGACTTAACTCTAATATTATATTTGTCAGTTTTCGCCCCATTTCCCCTTAGATAACCTCTCACCAGCTCTAAAACATAACTCCTAGGGAGATGCCAAATGAGACCCGGTAAGTGCTTGTCCTCCTTAGTTCCACAAAGTTGTCTAAAGAACTCGAACCACTTCTTTGAATGAAAGGAAATATCTATCCTTGAAGCAGTCTTATGGGTATGGGTGTATGCCCTTATCTTCTTAACTTTTGGTTCAAATACCCCCGAGCATCGTTTAGACCGGCCTAAATACTTCCTGATGGTTTCTCTATCTAATCCAGTTACCCTTGAAATTTCACTTAAAGAGCGATCCTTCACTTTTTGGACCCTTTCAAAAGCCTCTCGATAAAAAGTTGTTCCTCGTAAAGTTTTAATTATATCTTTGCAATCCCTAATGTAGTCTTTTTCGTTTGTGTTGAATGTGAATTTAACCCCATAATTCATGTCTAAACTTCCCTCGGCTAAGTAATAGCCCATCAACCGCATTAGATTTTTTGTAACCTTTGTCTCCTCGGTTGTTATATTCCCGCGATGCTTGTAAGTAAGCACTACTTTGAGTTTCGGTGGTAATTCCAACTTTGTGTTAAATGTAATCATGTAGTCGTTTGTCCTTAATTCTTCCACACGCTTCGGTACAATCTCCCCTTCCTTCCACACAAAGACCGAATGATACCCCGTCGCCCCGAGGGGCACGGCGCATCCTTCATATCGCACTTCGTACACTTTGTCGGTATGAGTTAAGTATCCAGTTATCGGCTTAAAAACAACTTTTCCCAGCCCATCCAAGGTTAATACATGCATTCTCTCCCCATCTCTTATCCTCTCAGTTATCCTTTGGATAGGCACAATCTCCACCCCTTCATCTGAGAAGACTAACAACGGAGTATCACCAGTAACAGAGAACGCGAGGAAGTCGCATCCGATCCTCTGTACATCCACTTTCATGTGTGGAACCGACTGAGCGGCGTCGATGAGGACCTGGGCTCCGTGCTCATGGGCTATCTCGGTGATCTCTCTAACGGGTGTAATCACCCCCAACACATTGGAGACGTGGGTTACGGCAACCAGCTTTGTTCTGTCGTCGACCACCTTTTCGAAGTCTGCTGGGTCCAAAATCCCATGCACGATCGGCTTGGTGGGCTCAACGATTTCCAAGTCCACACCATATCGTTTCTTCGCCCGAAGCCAAACAATGAAGTTGGAATGGTGCTCGATGAGCGAGGTGACAATCCTGTCCCTCCTTTTCCAGTTTAAGCCATTCGCGATGGTGTTGATTCCCTCGGTGGTGTTTCGGGTCATGATGATCTCGGACTTAGATTTTGCGTTGATGAAGTCGGCCACCTTGGTGCGGGCTCGTTCATACTCCTCGCTCGCCCTTTGGGATAGGCGATGGATGCCACGTTCAACATTGGCTCGATATTGACGATAAAACTCCAGCATCCTTTGAAGCACAGGCTCTGGGGTTAGGCTACTTGCGGTGCTGTCCAAATAAATTATGCCTGTTTCCAAAATTGGGAAGTCCTTTCTGACTTTTTCCACGTTGAACATCAATAACGCTCCCAAAGGCTCTCATGCAGGTACTGAAATAGTTATAACACTGTTATTAATTTTTCTAGACGGGCTATTTCTATTGATGTCGCCAGTAGCAGAGGAATCAAGAACACTTATGATAAGAACCATTGAGGAATGCCCTACTGGGAGCAGTTGCATAATCATTGATATTTTAGAAGGCTAGATATACGGTCAGGACAATAACCAACGTTAAGCGAGTTAAGGGATAGAGAGGCTCTACAGGATAATCGTCGCCTTAGGTAATCTGGGCAGGCAACAAACTATAGCGAGTCTCATTGGATACTACGGGCCCTAAGAACCTTTGGGGGAGAGTATCATCCACTTGGCGCATTTGAGGGCCATGAAGTTTGCTGGTGAGGTGTTTGAGGGCATGCTCCTCATGCTGAAACAAAAGACAAACTTTATTGTTATCAGTGCATCGTGAGATACTCCAGGGGGCTAGGGATCACTTAAATTGAAATGGTTTCTCTTGCAACCTGAAAAAATCGAAAAGTGTTCGGGATAGAATTGAGAAACCCACGCTGAACTCCATATAGCCTTAACATATGATCTTGCCCATGACCCAAGTATGAGGATCTATTTTTGCCCATGATTTGATCGTGATGCCCACGCTGGCGATGCGTGAGGAGGATAGGGAGTATGCCGTTTCTTGCGCTGTTCCAGCGGACGCTGAGAGGATCACCTACATCATTTTATAAGACAGATTTGAATGCCGCAATCAACATCGGCAACAGCGCGCATGGTTATATACCTCTCCCGATTTTTATTCAGTTGTGAATTCATATGACGACACAGATGAAGCTCGCGCGAAGAGGTATGATAACGAAGGAAATTAAACAGGTTGCGAAGGATGAGGGTCTTTCATCGAATGTTGTTAGGCGCAGGTTAGCTGAAGGTCGCATTGTCATTACAAAAAATCTAGCAAGAAAAGAGACGATTAAGCCATTAGGTATCGGAGAGGGCTTACGTGTAAAGATTAATGCGAACATCGGTACCTCCCCTGAAATTTGCGACATTGACATGGAAGTTAGAAAAGCTAAAATCGCCATAGAGGCTGGGGCGGATGCTATTATGGACCTCAGCACAGGCGGGGAAATAGATGAGGTACGAAGGACGTTGATGAAGACATCGCCGATTGCTTTTGGGACCGTGCCAATATACCAAGCAGGAATCAATGCACAGAGAAAGGAAGGCGCAATAATTCACATGACAGAAGATGACATGTTTAATGCGATTGAAACGCATGTAAAAGATGGAGTTGACTTCATAACTGTTCATTGCGGGGTTACGAAGGATAGTGTTGAGCGCCTCATTCGTCAAGATAGGCTCTTAGGAATAGTTAGCCGCGGCGGCACATTTCTAGCTGCATGGATAAAGCATCATGGTAAGGAGAACCCACTCTATGAGAACTTCGATTATTTGCTTGAAATAGCAAAGGAGTATGACGTTACATTAAGCTTAGGTGATGGCTTACGGCCCGGTTGCGTTCATGATGCGACAGACAGGCCCCAAATCGAAGAGCTGATCATACTTGGCGAGCTGGTTGAACGCGCACGAAAAGCCGGCGTCCAATCGATGGTCGAAGGGCCCGGCCACATCCCATTGGACCAGATTGATGCTAATGTTAGGCTTGAAAAGAGCCTTTGCGGAAACGCACCATTTTACGTTTTAGGTCCCATCGTAACCGACGTAGCTCCTGGCTACGACCACATGGTCGGGGCCATCGGCGGGGCCATCGCCGCAATCGCAGGGGCCGACTTCCTGTGCTATGTGACGCCAGCAGAACACATAGCCCTGCCCAGCGTTGAAGACGTTAAGGAGGGGGTGATGATAACTAGGATCGCGGCGCATGCAGCGGATCTGGTGAGGCGGAGAGAAGCGGCGGCGAAGTGGGATTATGAAATGTCAAAAGCACGCGCCGAACTCAATTGGGAAAAGCAGTTTAAGTTAGCCCTCGATCCCGAGAAAATTCAAAGGATAAGACAAGAGAGGTCGCCGAAGAAGTCAGTAGAGGCTTGTACGATGTGCGGTGAATTTTGCGCAATAAGGTTGCTTAAGCGGTATGTCTATGCGGAACACTAGCTTCTCATACAACGTCTATTTTTTAGAAGGGTGAAATTTAAAGTTTATAGAGATGTCAGAATCTGACTCCTAGCGCGCGCCGCGCTCACCTGAGTGCAACCAAATCCCTCTACCTACAGAAGAGATTATACCCCTGTGTCTCTGTCCACCTCTTTCTATACGTCTAAGTGTTTCAATGTTTAGAATCTCATTCTACCAGCCCACAGCAAGCTTTGTAACGACTCCAGACTCAACGTCCTTAAGCGCCTGCTCAAAAATTTCGAGTCCCTTCTTGGCCACTTCTTCAGTTATGGTGAGGGCTGGGGTTATCCTTATCACGTTTCTCTTTAGCCCGTAATATGGCAGGATCAAGCCCTTCTCAAAGGCCCGATAGCAGACCTTCATGCACTCCTCAGAGGCGGGCTCCCTTGTTTCTTGATCCCTCACGAGTTCAACACCGATCATCAGCCCCCTGCCTCTAATTTCTCCGATAAGTTCATGCTCCTTGCCCATCTCTCGAAGTTCTTTCATCATGAGATTTCCAATTCTAATCGAATTTTCTACAAGCTTTTCCTCTTCCAGAACCGTTAGGGTTGCGTGTGAGGCGGCAACCATGATGGGGTTTGCGGCTGGGGTTAGGGCGTGTGATCCAGGGGGCATGGTCATTATCTCTGCCTTTCCAACAACTGCTGCCAGCCCAATGCCCGAGGCTAAGCCCTTCCCCAAAATCATAACATCTGGCTGAATGTTAAAGTGTTCAGCGCCCCATAGCTTTCCAGTTCTGCCCCAACCCGTTTGGACCTCGTCCGCCACGAAGAGGATTCCATGCTTCCTACACATTTCCATGACCCTGCTGAAGTAGTCTGGGGGAGGAACCACTATTCCTGCATCCCCTTGTATGGGCTCGGTGAAAATGGCAGCGATTTCCTCTGGGGAGAAGAGGTTTTCAAACACGATTTCCTCGATGTACCTGGCACAGTATAGATTGCATTTCGGGTATCTTAAGCCAAATTGACATCGATAGCAGTAGGCAAAGGGCACATGAAATATATCCTGGACGATCGGCCCAAATCCCCTCTTCATGTTGGGAAAGACGCCTGAGAGCGAAAGGGCCCCATAGGTTTGTCCGTGATATGAACCGAGATAGGCGAGAACCCTCGGCCTCTTCGTATGATATCTTACGACCTTCAATGCGCCGTCGTTGGCATCCGACCCCGCCAATCCCCAGATCACTTTTTTAGGGAATGAGCCCGGTGTAAGCCTGCAGATCTCCTCTGCGAGTTCTATTATGGTCTTGCTATAGTGATAGATATCGCAGATATGCGTGGCAACCCTCACCTGAGCCGTGACGGCTTCAACGATTTTCGGGTGACAGTACCCGGTAATTGCTGCAGCGGCACCCGATAGGAAGTCTATGAAAACGTTTCCATCAATGTCTTCCATAAATGTTCCGTATTCCCTCTCGATGACCACAGGAAGCCATCTAACGCCTACGGCTGGAGCTATGCAAGCGCTGTCTCTCCGAATGTATTCCTTCGACTTTGGGCCTGGAAGAGTAGTTTTTATTATAGGAAAATCTACGGTCATTTAGAAATCCTCCCCGTATGCATCATGCATCCCTTTCCATAAGATTGCACTGTTAAATAATTTTTCTTCAGTTTTATGTAATGGAAGAGCAGCGCACGCGCTTTCAACTGGAACACCACAATGGTTGGCGACGGACGGCACATAATCAAGTTGGTAGCCAATGACAAGGCTGGCAACAAGCTGAGACCTCTGTAATCCTGACCACCATCAACGTGAGGCTGGCGGTGGAAGCGACTAAAAAGTGTATATCGCTATCAGCACCCAATAGGTTTAATTATAGGAATCGCCGTCGCGTGGTTAATGCTTAAACGCAAACGGGCACAGGCTCCGGCACCAGAACCGACCCTTCAGCACCTCCGTACAGCCTCAAAGTATAAAACGAGAAAAGCA
>LIHJ01000030.1 GCA_001399805.1 Candidatus Bathyarchaeota archaeon BA1 | reverse complement strand
CGTCTATTTTTAGAAGGTGCTTCACTCCGCTCCTTAATTAGGGTCTCAACAAGAGGAAAGCGAGGGGTCACATAGAAAAGATCCATATACCATCATCGATCAGTTTATAAGTTCCTATTGAATAAATAGGATTGATGGTACTATGGAAGTGAAAATAGCTCGTCGGTATCAAGTAACTATCCCCCAGGAAGTGCGGGAGAAAATGGATCTTTCCGTAGGGGACATTGTTGAAGTTCGCTATGATGAGGGTAGAATCATTATTGAAAAAGTGCTTGCGAGGTGGGAGGATGTGATGATGGAGACGCTTGGAGCCTGGAAGAATCACCCAGTATTTGGTAAAATGAAAAACTCAATCGAAATTGTGCATTGGTTGAGGGGGAAGAAGTGAGGATTGCCCTTGACACGAACGTGATCGTGAGCCACCTAAAGGATGATGAATTCGCTGAAGGTACTAGAAGCTTTCTTAAATGGGCTAAGGCAACAAAACAAAGCTTGCTGATTTCGGAGATTGTATACTCTGAGTTATATGCTGGGATTGAGCTTAGTGCTGACCCAAGACTGGAGGAAAGGAGGGTTCAACGGTTTCTGGCTGTCAACCGCATTGAGGTTCGTTTACACGGTAGTCTTGATGTGGCTAAACGCTCAGGCCGGATTTATGCTAATTATCTCACTGAAGTGGGTGCGGCACGTGAAAGAATTCTCCCAGACTTCCTTGTCGGGGCGCATGCCGAAATTTATGGAGAGGTCCTGGCCACTTGGAACCCAAAAGATTTTGTCAAATACCTAAAGGTACCCGTGCTAACCCCCACTCAGATAACTCAGAGATACTCTTTCAAAAGTGAGGAACCATAACGAGCAAACCGAAAGACACCGATTGGTTAAAGAAAAAACAAAGGTTGCCGATTTGGCTGAGCCGTTTATTTCCGTGACCAACATCAAGCATTACTTATATTGCCTAGAATTATTTCCTTTGACAGGATATTACATGCCACGCCTCAGTCTGACTCGCAGCAGGAGGATAGCAAAGAGTTACATGAGGAGTTACGTAGGAAAGAGGCCATATACCACTCGCCTGAATTTGCGAAGGCTTTGAACACATCTCAATCACGATGGAGCCAGATTCTTCCGAAGGCGCAGATAAAACATAAGGATCCATCAAAGGGCGGGAATGAAGTTAAATTCATAAGTCATTCTACCGTTTAGTAAAACAAGATAAGTGAGCGTGTCATCATGAGCAAAACATCCAAAATCTCTGGCTTCTATAAACTAAGCTTACAAGATAGGGCGCAGATCATAAAGGAGTTTGCTGGCCTAACCGACGAGGAAGTCAGAATTCTTCAATCAACCGGGTCATTGCCTCTGGAGCTAGCTGACCGCATGATCGAGAACGTTGTTGGGGCAATCCCGATACCTCTGGGCATCGCTGTCAACTTTCTCATTAATGGGAAGGATTACCTGATTCCGATGGCGATTGAGGAGCCTTCAGTGGTGGCTGCCGCCAGCAACGCTGCTAAGATGGCCAGAGATGGCGGCGGCTTCTTCACAAGCAGCACCGAGCCGACCATGATCGGCCAGATTCAAGCTGTTGGTATGAAGGACCCCTATGGGGCTAGAATGGCAATTTTAGCAGCGAAGCAGGATATCCTCAGGAGGGCAAATGAGCAGGACCCAATGCTGGTTTCCGTTGGCGGTGGGGCCAAAGACCTGGACGTGAAGGTTATACAGGCGAGCACAGGTCCCATGGTCATCACGGAGCTTCACGTAGATTGCAGGGATGCTATGGGCGCCAACGCCGTTAACACCATGGCTGAGGCTGTGGCCCCAATGATCGAGAGGATCACCCGCGGTCGAGTGTACCTGAGGGTCATCTCCAACCTGGCCACCAAGAGATTGGCTCGAGCCTGGACAGCGGTGCCTAAGGAATCGGTTGGCGGAGAGGAGGTAGTGGATGGCATCGTGCAGGCATACGCCTTCGCCGCTGAGGACCCATATCGGGCTGCAACCCATAATAAGGGCATACTAAACGGCATAATTGCCGTTGTGATAGCCACCTGCAACGACCACCGAGCCGTGGAGGCAGGGGCTCACGCCTATGCTGCCATATCAGGCCATTATGGCCCACTCTCCATATGGGAGAAGGACGAAAATGGGGACCTTGTAGGTTCAATTGAGCTGCCCATGGCCGTGGGAATCGTTGGTGGAGCCACCAGAGTGCACCCCGTGGCCAAGGTGGCGCTGAAGATCCTGGGTGTAAAGACCGCTCGAGAGCTGAGTGAGGTGCTGGCTGCGGTTGGTTTGGCTCAAAATCTTGCGGCATTAAGGGCGCTGGCCCATGAAGGTATTCAGCGGGGACACATGGCATTGCACGCTAGAAATGTGGCGATTATGGCTGGGGCAACCGAAGACTTAATTGACCTCATCGTGGAGAAGATGGTGGAAGAACGCAAGGTGAGGCTAGACAAGGCAAAAGAACTAATAGAGGAATACCAGAAAAAGGGAAAACTATAACATATCCGTCCTCACCTGATGAAATATTCAGTTTCGAGGTAAGATAGGCTTGATAGTTGTTCCTGGTCCGGCGTCCCTTGAGTTGGGTCAAAAAATTGCTGAGGCACTGAAAGCCAAAATTGTTTCTGTTGAATTCAAACGATTTCCTGATGGGGAGTCCTACATTCGATTTGTGGGTAATTTGGGGAAAAAAGATGTTCTGATAGTCCAAACAACGAGTCCACCTCAAAATGAAAACCTCATTCAGCTCCTACTCATGGCGGATAACGCAAAGGATCTGAAGGCAAAAAGCGTCACCGCTGTTGTCCCATATTTTGCGTATGCAAGGCAGGACAAGCGTTTCAGGCCCGGGGAGACTTTCAGCGTGAAAACCCTCATGAAGTTGTTTGAAGCATGTGGTGTAGATGGGATCATAACGGTGAATTCTCACAATCCAGAGATTCTAAGGGCTTTCAGAATCCCTGTTGAAGATTTGTCGGCCATAAGTCTTTTAGCCGAGCATTTTAAAAAACAAGGCTTTGAGGGGGCGTTCTCCCTATCCCTTGGCAAAAGGGCATTAAACACGGCAAAGGAGGCAAGCAATGTTTTAGGGGGAGGATACGGGTACGTCCTAACCCAAAGAGACAAGATAACGGGAAAGGTGACCATTGGAAGAAAGTCCCTATCGGTCAAGAAGAAGGATGTGGTCGTGTTTGATGACATCATCAGCAGCGGCGGCACAATGGTTGAAGCGGTGAAATGGGTAAGGGAGCAAGGCGCCCGGAGAGTTTATGCCGCGTGCGTGCACCCCCTTCTCATTGGGGACGCAAAGGAGAGAATTCTAAAAGCTGGTGCGGATGGAATCGTGGGCACCGACTCCGTCCCCAGCTCCGTAAGCGTGGTTTCCATCGCTCGCATAATTGCAGAGTCCTTGACCAAGAGAGGAGCTTGAGGTGGCTAAGCTCTTCTTCCTGCTTTCGGGTGAGCACCCGACCCTACCATTTTCTGAGTTGAGGGCCATCCTAGAGGCTGAAGGCCACGAGCATCGAGTTCTGGAGAAGTTGATTCAAGTCCTACGCCTTGAAGCTAACCCCCACAGCATAAAATCCGTTGCGTATAGGTCGGCTATGACCAGAGTTTGTGGCATAGAGTTATCCAATTGTAAGGCTATGGTCACCGAGATCATGCAGAGGATGTATTCAGCATCCTTGGAGGGGCTCATCGAACAGGTGAAAGCTTTGTCGTTCGGGTGCGAAGGGTGAGGGAGAGTGCCCCCCATGTCATCGGCGGGGAACTGGAGCGAGGCTCGGCGAGTTGATTTTGAATAAAGTCAAGGGGACAAGGGTGAACTTGACGAAGCCTCAAAAACGTTCTTTGGGGTTTTAACAGGGGACAGGTTCATCTTCGGATTAAGAATAGCGGAGATCCCGACTAAACCCTTTGTGGAGAGGAGACCTCGGAAACGACCCTTCTTCCATCCATCCGCCATGCCAGCAAAGCTCTCGAGGTGCATGGTAAACCTGGCCCAGCCAAGGGCTGGTGGGCTAGTGCTGGACCCCTTTTGTGGAACTGCCAGCATGCTCATTGAGGCGGGATTGATTGGGTGCCGTGTGCTGGGTTTTGATGTTCAGCGACGCATGGTTGAGGGAAGCCTTCAGAAACCTTCTTTCGTGTTACGGGGACCCCGAGGAGGTGTTGAAGCTAACTGAGATGGGGGAGGTTCCCTCCCTCGAGGCTTATGTACTCTATCAATTTGCATACATGAAGCAGCATTACTCGATAATCGTTGTCACTGATGGTATGTCAGAAGAAGAGATCAATGAAATAGGGATGGAATATGCACCCACGGTAAATGACGCGCTCATGAACTCATTCAAGCTTCATGGAGACGCCGCCAAGGTAATGGTTGCTCCATACGCCTCCATCACGTATACCGGATCAGGCTGTTCACAGGTTCGTAAAGTTTAAACCGTGAACTTCTCCCGTTCGTCTCTGCTTGGTTTACCTCATCTGCGCTTGAAGCGCATAGACACCCAAGCTTCATTTGCCTCATCAGGGAGCCTTCAGCGGAGCCTGAACTCGCCACATCTTGAGCCCTCTTAAGCAGATTTAGACACGCGTTTACGTGCCTATTGATTCCGCATTTGGGGCAGTTCTTCTCGTTTGGAGCTATTTCGCCTCCACATACTGAGCAGAACTTGGGCGTCCCAAATGGGTTTACATAGCGAACCTTGAAGCCGCTCAGGTTAGCCTTGTACTTTATGAGGCCCTGTAGCCTTCTGAATCCCCAACAGTTCAGTCGCCTCTTTAACTCTTTGAGTGAATAGAGACTTTCTGGACCTTTCCGCTGTGGCTATTGTATCTTTTAGCTTTCTTGTTAACTGACCTTCTAACATGGGTTAGCCTTTCAAAGATGATTTCAAGTTTATTTTGGCTTATGTACTCGGCGACTTTCCTGCTGACTTTATGCAGGAAATCGTTAACCCTCCTCCTTTCTCTTCCACGATATTTCGCTAGAAGCACTCTCTTCACTCTAGGCTTTTTAGCTAGCTTCTTCTGTATGCGCCTCCTTTTCTCAAAATAACAATCGTGAAACCTTCTAACTTCGGATAGATCAATATTCACCATCTTTCCTTTGGATGATATACCGACCAAGTTGCTCTCATTAACATCAAAGCGCGCGCTACCGTCCTCTATGCCCTCATGGATGAGGACCCTGTTCTTAAAGACGTGAAGAAGAGGCTCTATGGATTAAAAGCTGGAAGCATGGGAGCCACCATCTTCGAAAGTATCGTTAAAGCAATAATCCAACAGCAGATCTCCTTGCAGGCTTCCTTTTGGATGATAAGCTCGCTGGTTACAAGATTCGGAGAACATAAGGAAATCAACAAGGTATTCTATTACGATTTTCCCACAGCCAGCACTCTGGCAGCATCAGGCCCTGAGGAAATTAGGCGGTGTGGGCTCAGCTGGAGAAAGGCGGAGTACATCAAGGGGGTTGCTGAGAAAGTCGTAGATGGGGAGTTTGATCCAGAGGGGTTAAAGAAACGATCCAACGAGGAGGTGATTGAGGAGCTGAGAAAATTCAAGGGGATAGGGAGATGGACCTCGGAGCTGATCCTATGCGCAGGCTTGAAAAGAAAAGATGTTATCCCAGCTGATGACTTGGGCGTGAGAAGGGCTGTCTCAGTATTTTATTTCGATGGAAGAAGCCTCCCCGGAGATGAGGTTCGAAAGTTCGTTGAGAAATGGGGGCGCATTTAAGTTAAAATTATCCATTATCTGATTTGCGCGACAAGACTATTTATCTTGGTTTAAGTGTCCTAGTTTTAAAGTCGGTTATGGTTATGCCCACAACCTCGTTGTTAGTGATTCTGTATATAACTCCGTCCTCGACTTCCACGCTATCCTCGGCTTCCCTTGGCTCTCCAAAGCTTATGTAAAGGACGTCAGCTTCTTCATCGTAATCCAAGTCAATCTTCTCTAAGCTCAGTGTTACTTTATCCATATGATTTCTCCCCTGATCTTAGCAAGATTAGAAGTGAAGTAGGCGGTTATAATAACCTTTTCTTCATGGATCTCACGGTAGACGACCACAAGGTATTTTGGTCCTATAGGCAGTGCGGGGTAAAACTTCAAGGCCTTGAGCTCTCCTCTCGTTCCCCTAATTATTACTTCGGGATATTCGACAGTTTCAGCGATTTTGTGCACGTGAGCCTCGACTTCTGGGTGTCTCTTAACTATATGGTTAAGAACTCTCTTGGAAAACCTGACCTTCATTGCTCCGCGATCCGTTTCTCTGCAGGCTCCATTTATCGTTAAGATGTTATATATTGCTAAATCCTTCAAGATGTCTCACACACAATATTTATTTAAGCCATACTAATTTTGATAAGCGAAATTTCAGTCATTTTCATCTGCAAAACGGGGAAAAATGGGGATTTTGAGAAATCTCTATGTTGCATGGGTTCAAATTCCACCCTGGGGGCGCTAACCTCTTAGCTAGGGTTTAAATTCTTGGTTTTGCTTCGCCTCGAATTGGCTTAGGAGAAAATAAAGGCTGGAATCATTTTGGGTTCCTAAGTGTCTAAATCATACTTTATTTTAATCAGTCAAAGTAAGAAAACCCACCATGTTTATCTCACTTTCTGCAACAAACACTTTCACGCCTAGTCTCCTTGAGAAATATAAGAGTCTCTCGGAGATAAATGATGGCATCCCTCTAGCTATCTCATCACCGAGCGCCTCATTGGAAATTTGAGCAAGCAACATGGCGTCGCCCTCGGAAAAATTCCTAATCTTGAACATTCTCGGTTCCACCTGAAATGAACATTCTGATCAAACGATTTAAGTTCTTCTCAATTTGCCACAAAAATTTTTCTGTAACGTGAGCCCAGATGAAGGAATATCATGAAGGGCAGAACCATGCACGGCGGAAGACTTTATATGAGAAATTTTATACGTTGAATGTCCTATGCATGATATGAAATGAAGTCGAACCCTGAAGTCGAAATTATAGACGTAACTAAAAATAGCGTGTATGAGAGATACCTTTATAAGTGTCTCTCACCGATCCCCTTCAGAAGATATAGGAAGAGACATGGATATCTAGAGAATGCCATTCCCAAAAGTTTTCATAAAAAGCTTCTAATTTTCAATGGGAAAATCCTTGGTCAGATTGAGTATGCACCCGCTGAAGCGTCCGGCTACCCCATCATGGGCGATGGCATCATCGTGATGAACTGTATTTGGGTGTTAAGAAAAGCGAAGGGACGCAACCTTGGAAAGCAACTCCTAACCAATATGATGGAAAGCGAAAAGGGCGCTGTTGGCTTCGCCACAATAGCCCTTGAGAACCATTGGAGCCCTTGGATGAGAATAGAGCAGATGGAGAAACTCGGCTTTAAGCCACTCGACTCAGTTAAGGTGATGCATAAAACAAAGCATGAGGGACGATGCTTCAAGATACACCTCATGTGGTTATCAACGATAAAAAACGCAAAATCACCCACATGGGATAAATCAAAGCTCATGGAGGGCGTGGACTTCTGCCTCGCCCATCCGCTCTATCACCCAGAAAAAACGAAACTAAAAGAAATATTTGAAGAGTGCTAATCCTCATCGTTTGGCTCGTTAGGGCGGGCTTCAACCATTCATCATGGAGCTTTCGAGGAAGCCTGAGGCTCCTCATCCAAATGGCACAAGATAATCTCATGGAAGGCGTGAGTGCTGTTGCAATTTTGTGCGGTGCATCTGCATCCTTTTCTGATAGTTGAAAGAGGCTTGAAAGGAACCCTATTTTTGCGCCATATTAGAAACCGAGGGGTAGAGTATGTGCGCACACACAACTGATGAAAATCGCGTGGCTAAATCAAAATGCCAATGCTACTTTTTTCGAGATGAAATTCATAAACGTAAACGATTTCGTTAGGGTTCCGTGGTCTGAATACATGCCAACAAAATTAATTAAGCATAACAATGAAGGATGGAGGTGTCGGGAGCGGACTCTATTGTCTGTGAAAAGCTTGGAGAGGCTAGAGCATGAGTATGATGCATCCAACAGCTTTTGGCTGATGATTGATGGTGCTGCCCTGATTTTTCTGTACTCCGCCATATGGGCTTTGGCCACAGGAGCGATCAACCCGCTTGTTGGAGTTTATGGCGTTGCAGCAGGCACGTTCTTTTTTATTGCCTGCGAGTTTTATAGACGATGGGCTTTAGAAAGGATCGGTGATGAGATTGATAGAAAGGTTAAAGAGTCTATGAAACAGTTATAAAATGTGAAAGCCATGGGATCTATAGACCTATTTTTCATCGGAGCCAGCACATTCCTCTTAGCCTTAAGCATAACCCTGCTGGTCAAACTGTGGCGTGAAAAGAAAACTGCAAGCTAACTAAAGATCCAGAGTGAAGCTTCAGCCAGCTTCCTAATTTATGAGGCTTGGTTTACGATTGTTAGAAAATTGTTTCACTGCACAGGCGATAAATGAGATAAGTTAAAAATTATTATAGGACTTAAGTGGGTTGGGTGGTCTGTATATTGAAGTCTAAGGATAGCAAGATTAGGCATACCATCGAGGCATTAACCTCGTTGTTTCTCTTTTTACTCCAGTATATACCCGTGGCAGGTCCTTGGTTCGGTTTCATGATCCTTCCATTGGCACCTTTTGTCTTGGGTTTATTTTGGGTCCTTCCTGAGTTTTGGGAGGCCGAGATTTATCTGCTCCTCCTCTCTCCAAGGCTTATGTTTGGCCGAATAGTTGCCATTATGGGTTTCATCATCTTTTTGATGGCTTTCATCCAGTTACTGAGGGCGCGTGGAAGGCTCATTGCATGGAGACTCTACTCCATAGTTAGGCATCCTCAATATTTTGGAATAATCGTTATGACTCTTGGTATTTCTATAATGTCCATACAGTATACAATGGGTGCGTCTCCTCAAGTCTTGTATTTCTGGCTGGTTGAGGTTTCTGGATACGCTCTGCTCGCAGGCTATGAGGAGCGACATCTTCTGATAGAGTATGGAAGAGAGTATCAGCAGTATAAGCAAGCGGTTCCCTTCATTTTTCCCGCCATCAACCCCCGAAAATGCAAACGGGGAAGCGCTGACAATGGATGAAATTGTCGCGTTACAAGGCATAAGAAATTTATCGGACCTTTTACCCTCCGAAAAACACCAAGCTAAAGAACGTGCTACGCCAAAGATTTATTGAGATTTATCTTAATTTACGCTGAGTGGGATGATGTCAAGACTCCCTTCAGACGTTAGATTGAGGGCTAACCCAGTTAATTTTGTATTGTCAAGGAGGCTCATGCCGCGATAGAGTTTCATTACTCTCATCCTTGGATAGAAGGGGCTCCCCGGAATTCAAAATAGAACTTGAGGGTTTATTAAAACTACAGAGGGAGGATGGAAGCTGGCCCTTTAATGCAAATATCGGGTATCCATCCTCCGTATTTGAGACTGCATGGAGTTTGGAGGCTTTAGCAGATGCCAGTGAATCAGAATCAAAGGTTATTCAGAGGGCTGCGAACTGGCTGTTTGGTCAACAGAAAGAAAGAGGATCGTGGGGCGAAGTTAAGGATCTTAAGGGCTTGGCTCCTTGGTGGATGACGCCGGGTAGGTCATCCCATGCTACCACTAGCGCTGTTGTTGCAGCCTTGGCAAGGCAAGGCATTGGGAAGGATGATGAAAGGGTTAGTTTGGGGTTAGAGTATTTTTGTGCTCGGCAATTCAGAGCTGGTAGCTGGGGTTGGCGCTTTCCACACGCTTGGGGAACGGTAAGTGTTTTGAGGGCGTTTGCCTTGGCGAGTGAAGGCGAGGATTCGCCTGCTGTGAAAAGGGGCTTAGATTTCATGCTCTCCAATACAGATCGTTATGGGTTTTGGTGGTGTCCTGGAGCCACAAGCCTATTCATGCATGTTTATTTACTGCTGGGCTACATGCTGGATGACCCATTGCTTCAGCGTTGCATAATCTATTTAGTCAGAATCAGAATGATGATGGTAGCTGGGGTTTGAGATTTAGGGGGTCCAAGTGATGCCTCAATCACAATATGGATAGTTTCATTAATGAAACAGTATGGACCCTTGAACAATTCTTAAAATAAACGTTATAAATTGCTTTATTTTTTTATGTCATGAGAAGACGAAACTCGTTATCCCTCCCAGTTAAGGAAAGATTGCGATATGTCAGACAGAGGATTTTCCACAGCCTCACATCCAAGACTACTTGTTAGTGGAGTCATATCGACGTGGCGCTGTCGTTCCGGAAAAGAGATTAACGTAGAAAGGGACAGCCTTGTAGAAACTTTGCTGGCCGAGGAGATGCTTGCGGAAACCAAGGATGGAAGGATCTACCTTACGGAAGAGGGAGCAATGGTTGCAAAAGGTGCCTTAAAAACGTATCCCTGAATTAGGCGTTTCTTTACGAGAATGGGAAACTCAGGTTTCTATAAAAGGCTGGGAATGCAGTTAAATTCATAAGTCATCTGACTGTTTTGTAAACCAAGGGAGAGTGAGTGTATCCCTATGAGTAAAACATCTCAGATCCCTGGGTTCTATAAACTGAGCCCAAAGGAAAGGGTGCAGATCGTAAAGGGGTTCGCCAACCTAACCGACGAGGAGGTCGGGATTCTTCAATCAACAGGTTCCTTGCCATTAGATTTGGCTGACCGCATGATCGAGAATGTGGTTGGGGCGATTCCCATACCCTTAGGAATAGCCGTAAATTTCCTTATCAACGGAAAGGACTACCTAATTCCCATTTCCAATCTAGCTACGAAACGTTTGGCGAGGGCGTGGGCCATGGTGCCAAAGGAAGCGGTGGGAGGGGAGGAAGTGGTCGACGGCATCGTGCAAGCCTATGCCTTTGCCGCAGCAGACCCCTATCGGGCGGTAACCCACAACAAGGGCATATTGAATGGCATCATTGCCGTTGTGATAGCCACCTGTAACGACCATCGAGCCGTCGAGGCGGGGGCTCATGTGTATGCTGCCATATCAGGTCATTATGGTCCACTATCCATATGGGAGAAAAATGAGAAGGGGGACCTCGTGGGCTCCATTGAGTTGCCCATGGCTGTGGGAATCATCGGCGGCGCCACTAGGGTACACCCGGTGGCGAGGGCGGCTCTAAAGATTCTGGGCGTGAAGACCGCCACAGGAGTTGAGCGAAGTGCTCGCGGCCGTTGGGTTGGCTCAAAATCTTGCGGCGCTGAGAGCGCTGGCTCATGAAGGGATTCAACGGGGGCACATGTCCCTGCATGCCAGAAACGTGGCGATCATGGCCGGGGCAACTGGAGACCTAATTGACCTAATCGCGGAGAGAATGGTGGAAGAGCATAAGATTCGGCTGGATAGAGCCAAGGAATTGATGGATGAATACCGTAAAAAAGGAAAATCATAGCAAATAAACAATCACTTAAGAAATGTTCCTGTTTCGAGGTAGAACAGGGTTGATCATAGTTCCGGGTCCAGCATCCCAGAAATTGGGTCAAAGGACTGCTGAGCTACTGAAAGCCAGAATCGTTCCTATAGAATTTAAGCGCTTTCCAGACGGGGAATCCTACATTCGATTCCATGGTAGCGTAGAAAATCAAGATGTTGTAATCGTTCAAACAACGAGTCCGCCTCAAAATGAAAACCTCATTCAACTTTTTCTTATGGGGATAATGCGAAGGATCTGAAGGCAAGGACCATCACCACCGTCATTCCGTATTTTGCCTATGCAAGACAGGACAAGCGTTTCAGACCACGCGAGGCCCTCAGCGTGAAAACTGCTATGACGCTCTTTGAGGCATGTGGCGTGAATAGGATCATCACCGTGAATTCTCACAATCCGGAGATTCTTAAATCGTTTAGAATCCCTGTTGAGGATCTATCAGCCATCAGCCTCTTAGCTGAGCACTTCAAAAATCGAGGCTTTGATGGCGCGTTCTCTTTATCGCCTGGCAAATGGGCATTGGACGTGGCGGAGCAGGCAAACCACGTCTTAGGGGGAGGATACGGATGCATCCAGACCAAAGAGACAAGGTAACTGGAAAGGTAACGATCGAAAGGAAGCCCTTACCATTAAAGGATAAGGACGTGATCATCTTTGATGACATCATCAGTAGTGGTGGTACAATGATTGAGGCGGTTAAGTGGGTTAAAGAACAGGATGCCCGAAGGGTTTATGCAGCATGCGTGCACCCCCTTCTCATCGGAGACGCAAAAGAGAGGATTCTAAGGAGCGGTGCGGATGGAATCGTAGGAACGGACTGCGTCCCCAGCCCCGTAAGCGTGGTCTCAGTCGCTCCATTAATCGCAGAGGCCCTAGCTAAAAGAGTCTGAGGGTGGCTAGGCCTCACAGCATTTCAATCGTGTAGCGTGTGCCTGTTTACGTCGCTACCTAATAAAGAAAAGGGAGTTCTACTATTTTTATCGAAGGGATGAGTATACACAGTGAGCCCTATGTGACTAATATGCGGAAACATAAAAAATGCCCTCAAGGAGGATGTAGTGAGGGAAAAACGGCTACCCTCTTCTTCCTATTATCAGGCGAGCACCCGACCTTACCGTTTTCTGAGTTAAAAGCCATTCTGGAGGCCGAGGGTCATAGGCATCAAATCCTTGAGAGGTTGATTCAAGTTCTGCGTGTTAGAGCCAACCTTGACGCCGTAAGGTCTATTGCCTTTAGATCAGCCATGACTCGAGTTTGTGGTAGAGAATTATTCAATTGCGGCGCCAATGCCGCCGAGATTATTAAGAAAATGAGGGAGGCTTCTCTGGAAGGACTCATTGAGGGGGACAAGAGCTTTGCTGTTAGATTGCGAAGGATTCGGGGAAGTGCTCCCCACATTATGAGTGCGGAGTGGGAGCAGAAGCTCGGTGAGTTAATTTTGAATAAGGCTAAGGGGATAGAAGTGGATTTAACGAAACCTAAAAAAACGTTTTTTGGGGTTTTGACAGAAAACAGATTCATTTTTGGGTTGAAAATGACTGAGGTTTCGCCAAAACCCTTTATCGAGAGGAAACCCCGAAAGCGACCCTTTTTCCATCCAACAGCCATGCCCGCGAAGCTTGCGAGGTGCATGGTGAACCTTGCCAAGCCAAAGATTGGTGAGCTGGTGCTCGACCCATTCTGCGGGACCGCCAGCATACCTGTTGAGGCAGGACTCATTGGTTGTCGTGTAATGGGGCTGGATGTTCAACGCCACATGGTTGAGGGAAGTCTGAAAAACCTTCTATATTATGGCGTGAAACCGGAGGGGATGGCGGTTGCGGACGCTCGGCACCTCCCCGTCTCCAAGGCTGATTGTATTGTCACAGACCCTCCCTATGGTAGGAGTGCAACTACTCTGGGATTAACTACTGGAGAGGTTGTTTATGATATGCTAAGGGAAGTTATAGATGTCCTTCCAGGAGAGGGGAGGATCTGCATGGCCTCCCCCAAATCCATAAGGATAGGCAGGATGGGTAAAGCGTTGGGGTTTAGGCATGTGGAGTCACATTACGTTTATGTGCACAGAAGCCTAACAAGGGAGGTAGCCGTTTTTGAGAGGACCTGAAATGAGCTTGCGTCTTATTTTCAGACGGCGGTGAGGTGATGGAAGGAATTGACCGACCTTCGTATAACATTTCTAGGGACATCTGGTAGCATGCCAACACGTGAGCGTAGCCTCCCAGCCATCGCCATTAGGAGGGGAGGAGAGCTCCTCCTCTTTGACTGTGGGGAGGGGACGCAGCGCCAAATGGTTTCCGCTCGCATCGGTTTTAGGCCAAAAACATACATCTTTATTTCACACATGCACCTTGATCACATCTCCGGCTTACCTGGACTGATTCACACCTTGTCCCTACTGAGCCGAAAAGATCCACTATACATATTTGGACCTAGCAGACTCTCTGAGTATGTTCAATTCATCGCCAAAATGGCGGGGCCGAGGCTTGACCTGCCCTTCCCCATCATGGTGCATGAAATCACCGAGGGGCTCATACATCGAGGAAAAGATTATGGTGTGCACGCGGCTTCGGCGGATCATGATGTCCCCTGCTTTGCGTATGCCCTCATAGAGGATGAGCGGCCCGGGCGCTTTTATCCTGATAAGGCCAGAAGGCTTGGTGTACCTGAGGGCCCTATGTGGGCGCGTCTTAAAAGAGGCTTTCCTGTGACTTTGCCATCAGGCGAGGTTATCAAGCCCGAGGAGGTTTGTGGTCCTAAACGAGCTGGGAGAAGGATTGTTTATAGCTCCGACACAAGACCTATAGGCTCCGTCATAACGTTGGCAAAGGATGCCGATATCCTCATTCATGACGCCACCCTTGATGACGCGTTGTGGGAGAGGGCTCGCGAGGATGGGCACTCCACGCCAAGTCAAGCCGCTGAAGTAGCAAAGGAGGCGAGGGCAAAGCGGCTGGTTTTGACCCACATCAGCGCACGATACAAGGACCCGAGCCCCCTGCTCGAACATGCGAGGAGGATTTTCCCTCACGTGGATGTAGCTGAAGATTTCATGAGAATATCTATCCCGTATACCTAGACTTTTCTGCTTCGGGAATGATTATTTACGGGTTTTTACGGGTTTTCTTTACTCTATTTAAAGATCACCTCAAAAGCTCCACAAAAAGTATTCGCAAGCTTTTGCATCTCTTTTTCTCCCTTAGACGGTTAGTGCTGACATCCGCTGACTAAGAGCTTAGTTTTGCGCCACACCAATGGCATTCTTCTAAGTACATGGATATTGATTTGTTGCAGTTGGGGCATCTCCATTTTTTGTCTTCCTCTTTGAGCCATTCCTCAGCCCTGCCAGCCTTGATTTTGTTTAGGTTCTCTCTCAGGTTTTCACCGTATTGTAAGTGTGCATTGAAAAACTCGTTGAATCTTTCACACTCTCCGTAATTATTGCATTCATGGCAAAAATTTAATCCCTTTGCATCTAAACACTGGACTATTTTGCAATTTCTGCCCCAGTTCTCCTCACCACCCCAACCTTCCCTTAGCACCACTTGACACCCTTCACATCGAACCTCATCGGGCGAACACCCATACTTTCTTGCCAGAGTCTCTCGAAGTTTACTTGAGTCTTTGTATGCTCTGTAAATCGAGCACGCGCCACAGTACAGGCCACATCTTCCTATCAGATTTTTGTTTATCAAGTTCTATCAGCCACGCGGATTAGATGGATTATACCTCTATGCATGCTTTAAGTGAAAAATTTTCGTAGGGTTTGGAGGCTTTCCTCCACATGTTCCACCGATTCCATCATCATCGCATTGCCATATCCGATTTTCCTTATTGCTTTTACAACATCTTTCCAATCGATGGTTCCATGCCCTATCCCAAGATGTGAGTCGTGAGCTCCGTCATTGTCGCTCACATGCATGTGGATGATTCGATCCGAGAATTGTTTGATGAAGTCTTGAATTTGGTGGTTTAGGTTTGCGTGCCCTATATCCAGCACCAAGCCAATGTCCTCGCCAAGTTCATCATAAAGGCGTGAAAAGTCGCTCACGCTTTTTATTAGGAATGGGTAGGGTTCAGGGGCATTCTCTATCGCTATCTCAACATTGTGTCTCCTAGCAAATTCCAACAAAGCGCGAATAGATTTTAGGTTTAGTTGCCAATCCAGCCCGGGATAAAAGGAGCTAACGCCCGTTTTTAGGCCTGGGTGGAAAACCCACAATCGGCAATCGAGTTGGCTTGCATAAAGGATGGATTTCTCAAGGCGCTTCAAGATCACCCGCCGTAAGGATGGGTTGGGGGAGGCTATGTTGATGTCAGCGACGGGTGCGTGGATTGTCACCTTGAGACCACGTGATCGAGTCAGCTTTTTAATGCCCTGTATTCGCCTATTGTTAAGTGCGTGCAGGCCCTCATCGTAAAGTTCCACGTGGTGTACGTCAACCTTCTGAAGGTGTTTCATAAGGTTGGGGAAGGGCTTACCTAGACAAAAGAGCATCGATAAACCTATCTCAATTTCTGAGGCTATGATGCACACACTCCCAGAGATTTATGTTTCCCTTTTTATACTTAAAGCGGTGAGTTAATCTATTAATTGTTTTTCATTCTGATGTCCCATGCTGGGTTTGTAGGAAGGAGGCAGAGTCAAAAATGGGGGTTAAAGCCTCGTGTTTATGACGCTGAAGGCCTGGGAAGTGCTGGTGCTGCCTTTTTGCGTTTAAGCACCATCCACGTAACAGCCACTCCCGCCACTAAGCCTACTGGGATGCCGATTGCAAGGTACATGTTTCGGGTGGCCTCTATCGCCAGTCTCACGTTTATGGTGGTCACCATGATGGAGGCTTCGGCCACGTTGCCAGCCTTATCAGAGGCTACAAGCTTGATTATGTGAGGGCCATCACCTACCCTTGTGGTGTCCCAGGTGAAGGTGGTTTTATCAGTTACATCATATATGCTGGCGTCGATGATTAAGGAGATTGCCTTTAAGTTTGCGTCTGATGCCGCGAAGGCTATTGTCACGTTCCCACTCAGTTCCGCCTTATCCGGAGGACTTGTTATGCTGACTGAAGGCTTTGTGTTGTCCACAGTCACGCCTATCTTCATAAGGGTGACATGGTCCGTCATGTCTCGGGCTGTTATAGTAATGTCATGTTTTCCGTCAGCTATCGTTGTTGTGTCCCATGGATAGGAGGTCAGGCCGGTAACGTTGTGTGCCTTGCCATTTATCGTTAGGGTCACATTCTTTATGTTCTCCTCTATCACCCTCCAATGGATGCCTACACTGCCTCTAAGGTAGCTGCCTTCCCCTGGGGCTGATATTTCAACCTTCGGTGGGGTGTTGTCAACTATGAAGTGGATGGTTTCTCTGGTCTTATGACCTACCGCGTCGATGGCCTCCATAACAACCGAGTGAAGTCCATCGGTCAGCTTCATCGTGTTGATGACAAAGTCTCTTCGTCCGGTCACAGCGACTGGAAATTCGCCATCCAGGCTATAGGTGACAGACTGCACCCAATAATCGTCAGAGGCTACGAAGCCTATTGTTAGATTCCCCTTCACATACTTTGGAACTTTGGCTATCTTCAGTGTGGGGGGTGTCACATCGGGGGCAGACGTGAGGAGGTGGATCACACCCGTAATCGTTGTAGGATAGGGTTTGGGGTATAGGAGGTTCTGGTGGATTATTATGGTGTAGGTTCCGGGCTTGCTCACTTGCGCGTACAATGCGGTCATGGTTAGGTTCCTGAACAGGTAGAGGTTTGATGGAAGGAAAACCCCACCCCCCAAATAGTTGAAATCCAGCGGGCTCGTGGTTGCGATGATGAGCCCAGACGGATCAAGGACGAATACGTCGATTCCGCTGGGGCTATCCCAGGTTAAGCGTATGTTCATCAGGTTTACCGTTGGATCAGTTATGACAACTTTGTAGATCCTCCTGTCTCCAGATTCGAATCGCCATCCCCAGTCAAACGCCCCAAACACCCTGGCATTGTCATACATGGTTCCCTTCGCCGTGGGCTTCTCACCAAATACGTAGGGAATGACCTTCCCCTCTGCCTTGATTGCCACGTTGAATGAGACTGGAATGTACGTTATCTGTGTGGTTCCCTCAACCCCAGCCACCTTTATGAAGCCAGAGTAGGTTCCGGGTTTAGCGTTGGGCGGCAGAGACAGACTAGCCGCAAATGTTGCTTTTTGGCGGGGTGGGACTTTTAGCGAGGTGGTTTTGAGGCTCAGCCAATCCCATGAGGTCCTCTTATAAAGGTGGATCTCTAACGTGAATGGTATTTTGGCTTGAGCGTTGCCCCATAAGGATTGATATACACCGATCAGTGGGGTGAATTTGATGCGCTCCGTTGGGTTCTTAATCCTGATCTCCTGGGCTGTGCCCCATGTGTAGCCCATGTTAATCATCGCCGTCTCATTCCACCAAACCACGCCATCCATGTTCACATCGCGCCAATCGTAGGCGATGAGGTATAGGGCATCCGTCATCCTGCCGTATCGGTTTCCTATGGCCTCGTTCCAGAAGTACTCAAAGGGATACCGCAATGTGACCACCATGAGGTCTATGCCCGGTGGAATCGGACCCGTGATGTCATAGAGTTTGATGAACTTTGCGGTGTGTCTCTTCGTCAAAGGATCAATAGCCTTGGGGTCTTTAACCGGGGCGGATACATCGGTAAACGTTATGTTCTTAACCAATTCATGGGTGACCGTTGAAACGGATAGAGCATAAACCGCATTGGATGGGTTCTCCACCATGAAGGTTGCGGTTGCATTTTCCCCAGCGTAAAGGTTTCCGGCAAACCATGACGTGAACTCGATCGGTCCAGGTGGCATGGGGGTGATTGTCTGATTTAAAAACGCTGGTGGGATCCACTCACTCCAAGCCCCTTTCAACATCTCCTTAATGACATCGTAGGTAGCATGTGTGGATACCCTGAAGACCTTCACCGCTTCTGTTACGTTAAGCCAGTTTAAGCCATACGAGGCAGCCTTCAAATTGTTGACTCTCCCTGAGCCTTGAACGAAGGGGTCGTTACCTGTGTCGTCGGCTGTGCTTTGAAGGATGGTCTTAATTATCTGAGGCGTATACTTGATGCCAGCGTCTTTCAGCGACTGGATAACCAAGGCGGCTCCACCAGCTGTGAGTGAGGTTGCGAATGAGGTTCCGCCAAAGATATCCCACGACCAGAGTCCGTCTCCACCTCCAAGGTTAATGGGTCCGCTTACGTATCCAAAGAAACCAACAGACATCACGTCCGGCTTTGGTTCGCCCAGGGCATTCGGGCCCCTGTTGGTCCATGATATTGGGTCATCGTGAAATGTTGAGGGTCCGCCGTAGTGAGATGCCAATCTATGATATCTGCCGTAGAGCTCCCATGTGTGCATCGCTGTTGTGGCTCCGACACTGATCGAGAGGGATGCGAAGCCTGGCGATGTCATCGTTCCATATCCAAATCCACCATTACCTACGGCGTGAACAAAAACTGTTCCTGGATAGTTTGGATCCAAGAATCCCGGTAATGATAACGCGTCCTCTACTAGGCTCAATGCATCGTATCCAACGCCAGCGAATAGCCACGGCCACTCTGACACGCCCCAACTGTTGCTGTTAATATCCGCCTTGTGCTTTCCAGTGTAGTACCACTTGCTGTCAGTTACGTTGAAGTCGAAGCCGCTAGCCCACATCCAGCCAAAGAACACATCACCAATCCAGAGCATTTTTACAGCCATGATCGACGCTCCAGGGGCTATACCCTTAAGACTATACGTGGTCCATTTTCCATTGACATAGAGCGGGGATGGCATCACCCCTCTGCTGGCCACGCTTGACGCGCAATGCGTCCCATGCCCTATAAAGTCGTACATCACGCCAAAGAACCAGCCACCAGGATGTAAACCTGGTAAAACCACCCCGCCGAGTACCCCTTGAATCCAATCATACGAGTAGAGATGCCCTGTGATGAATCCCGTGGAGTCGAGGACCCTGCACCCGATCATGCCAGCGCTGATGTCCGGAATGCCGTCTTCGGTAAAGTCCCTCACAAGGAACTCTGTACGATCGCCTATTCGATGCGGGGCCTCATCGTAGAAGCTAAAATCGGGCGGAAATGCTCCTGTCCACTCTGCATAATCTGATGAAAGATCTACGTATACGGTGTCATAGACGCCACGCTTCTTAGAGTCAATGACCAAGGATGGGTAGAGAATGGGCCCTGTTCCATAGAAAGTGAGCTGGCAAATGAAGCCGAAGTGATAGATTAGGGTACCGTTCCATTTTGGTGTCACGTACTCCGGCTTGATATAGTGGGTTGGGTCGTCTCCAAGCTTATAGTCAATGAACCATGGTACATCAAAAACGTATGGAAAGATCGTGACTTTAGGCTTAGGGACCAACGCCACCGAATACCAGGGGCTTATCCAAGTAGGCACCATGGTACCGTTTCCCCTTTTATAGAAGTCAGCGAAGATCTCCTTTGTCTTCGGGTCCACGTATGCTGTCACATTGATGGGTATTTTATCCACGAAAGCAGGGGGCTTTGTGAAATCGACCACCCTCCCCATGCTTACGTTAAGGGCTATGGTCGTCAGCGTTAGGACCAAGCCCTGTCCATCGGCATCCAATGCTATCGGATCATCAGTGATGGGGTCTCGCATCACCGCTGGCATCAGGTTGGGGTTTCCGAAGTCCACCCCAGTGTCGGATATGGCCACTTTAACGCCAGCACCAATAACTCCAAGTGGACCCAGATTCGCCGTTTCAGCGCCAGTGAAATCCCGTATGAAGAACGAGGTGGGCTCTGGGCCCGGCTTAATGCCTCGCCGAATTGAAGTGTCACGGGCTATCTCTCTCAAGCCTTTATCCTCACCTCGTAGGGGTTCGAAATCTAGTTTCACATCCGGGAGGACCTTAATTACCTCGGGCAGTTGACTGAGAAATAATAGATTCTCTCTTTTAATGAGACCGAATGCCATGTAGCCACTGCCGATGCTTAGGGTATAGGAAACGTGCATGCGCCCCCTTAATGTGGAGGATGATGGATCACCCCTAGCCACAACGATGATTCTCAGATAATCTTGACCTATGCTCGCTGAGGGACTGGCGCCTAATAGTCTACCATCTATCTTTTGAATTGGACTTTGAGAGGTGCCCTGCCTCTGCGATATGCTTTCATTAGGCCTAGTTAGGGTTGTCACATCATTGATAGGCACCGTTGCGTAGGCGCCCACTAACATTGAAAACGTGAGGAGTACGACCAAGATCGTTGAAGACGCAACCACATATTTTTGATTCATGGTTTTATAACTCCCTTAACTTCATCGATCTAACTCTTCACGATCTACTATTATAACATTTTTGAAAATTCGGATTGCTCTC
>LIHJ01000027.1 GCA_001399805.1 Candidatus Bathyarchaeota archaeon BA1 | reverse complement strand
ATACCCTGAACCACCACAACGAGGGCATTTTGCTTTAAACTCTACTTTCCCGTCTCCACCACATGTTAAACAAGTTACGGTTACTTTTCCTATGCCTTTACAATCTGGGCATGTAGTTATTACGGATTTCGCTCCACTTCCTTTACATTCGAGCAAGTAATAGCATCTAATGAAGATATATAAATTGAGTAAAGTCAATCTTCTCCGAATTCAATTTCCTCTATCTACACGTGACTTCCAACATTGACCCTACCGTATGGAATTAACGGACGACCCTACCTCACATGCCTCACATAATAAAATGGAGGTCTCCAATGCGAGCGCGCTAGTCTGTCCCTAAATTCCTAAAGTTGACATGTCAATGTTGAAAAATTGCGATGATGAGTTTGCGGTGAGTAAAAAATTGACATCCTTAAATTGACTTAGGGACAAACTAGCACACTATAAACCACGCACGGAGCTCCTTGCCCCGCAGGCCTCACAAACCAAAAACCAAAGCCGCCTCTCCCTAACTAGCTTAGTGTCAGGGCGCTTGCAGATGGGGCATATAACAAATTCATCCGCGTATCGCTTGATCAATCGCTCAAGGGTGTCCTGGGGGAACTTCCCTTGGAAAATCGCTCGGACCCCATCTATGGCTCCTGCGGTGGCCATTTCTCTGGCCAGAAAACCCAACACGTGATGTGGGTCTCGCCTGAGTGCATCACAGATTTCCTTGTAATTATGAAGGATGGTTCGCATGCCAATGGTAGAGGAATGAGGTCTTGGGGTCTCAAATCGTCTATGCTCGAACACCTCGGGGGGAAGCTGTGAGTACGCTCGCCTCAGCATCTCCCTATAATCCAAACTCATTGCTTAAGACCCCATGCCATTTCCTCGGATTAGCAACTGGCTGATCCTTTAAGGTGAGTGAGCGATCACCCATTTAAAGGTATTAGTAGGGAGATAGTCTTATGCTTGGTGTTATTTGAGGTTTTGGGCGCGGGGTGTCTATTTTTGTTGTTTTTAGGTCGTAATCTTATGTTTTTTGTAGGTTTCGAGTCCTATTTTTAGCATTTTTGTGACGGTTTTTCCAAAGGCCCCCTTTGATCCCAGTTTTTCTTCCTCTATGGCGATGTGTCTTAGTTCCTTTTCTAGTTCGTCTGGGATTATGACCTGTATTTTTCCTATGATCTCAGCCTCTTTTTTTATTTTGTTGTTTAATTTTATAAGGATTATTATTTTGAATTCTTATGTTTTCATAATCTTATACTCAAGGCTTAATAAGGTGTTTAGAGTATAAGGTTTTGTGCGTATGGGAGGTATGCGTGATTGGCACGTGGTGGGAAGAGGATGAAGCGTTGTAGATGTCCACCCACTCCTACCATTCGCTAAATAAACGGAGGCATAAGCATGAAGGAAAGAATAGAGTGCAAGGTTTGCGGATACGAATACACTACACCACCTGACACCTGCCCCCTCTGCTTCACCAAAGCGGAAAGCCACTCAACCCCATCCTCCCCACCCCCACAAACCGTAGCGCAACTCGCCCAAGCAAGCAAACTGCCAGTAGAGAATATGCCACCAGAGGAAGGTGGCTTCATCGCTGGGTTGATAGAGGGGGAGGGAACCTTCTCAATAACCCTCTCAAGGTCGGATATGATTAAAGATTTAGCCCTGCCCCCAGTAGAAAGAATATACCGCTCAAACTACCTGCTCCCCTACTTCTCACTAACGATGGAGCCTAAGCCCTCAGTCGAAAGGGTTTCAAAAGCCCTCGCCATACCCCTTCACTACGATGAAATCGAACAAGTATGGAGAGTAGCCATAAGCGCCATCCCCCACGTCCTAGCAATCGCCAAATGGTCTCTGCGCCACCTAACCCCAGAATCTGAAAAGGCAATCGCCGCCAAAATGGTTCTCAACGCATTCAAGGAGGAGAAAGCAATAACGCTCACACCTGAAGAGGTAAAGGAGATATGGGGACTGACCACAAAAGAGAAATATGGGTGGCTCAAGAAGAAAAGGAAAATCCCGTGAGTTCAACTTATTTAGAGCTTAAATATTTAAATTCAACTTGTTCTAACCGCTTCAAGAGGTAGCCAAAAGTAAAATCGATCTCTTTCTCGTGCCATGCATCGACGTTGTGCACTTTTCTATAAATATCATAAAATTCTGTCCAGCGTTCTCTCAACTTCTCTATTAGCTCGATCTCAGATTCAGGATAGAGAAAACCCTCGTTTTCCATTTCAACATTCCTGTTTGATAATCCCTCACATCCCAAGTAGTAAGCGCCGTTCTGTAGTGAAATTGTCGCCATGAAATCGTTTTTGCTTTCAAGATAATTTTCTGCATCCTTAAGCTCAGTCCATGGCTCTCTATTTTTTACCTCACTGTGAAAAATGTCTATCGTCCTTTCAACTAGCGACTCTATTTCTTCAATATCAGGAATCTTACCAAATATCATTTCGAAGTCTCGTAGAGAAAAATGTTCCTTACATTTCAGATAGTAGTCTTTGTTCCGTATACTCACTGGCTTGCCTATGTCTAAAAGCCTCCTACACGTATCCAGTAGGAACAGTTTTCTTAAGTAAACCAGTCTCTCAAATTTGTCGTAATCTCTTTCTTTATAATTGTCCAAAGCCCTTCGCAGCTTATCCTTTATGAACTCTTTACAGTTCTGGGGCCAGTTCCATTTCATGGCGTTCTTCTTGAACTTCTCGAACTTTGACTCCCTATCATAGAGTACTTTGCACTCTTGGAGGATGTTCAAAGGCAGTGAGTAAAGGAACATCTGTTTCGGTTGCCATTCCCTCTTGAAAAGACGTTCGTAGAAAGAACAGGAGTGCTCCCAGAGCTCTATCTTTATCCCACCCATAAAAGACTCGTTTCTTCTCATCAAATGCTCTTCTGAATCTTTGACGATGACGATGTCTATATCGCTCTCAGGATGCACGTTGCCCTTTGCCACGGAGCCGAAGAGGAGGACTGCAATGACGTCTTCCTCTCCTTTTCTTTCATCTGATATTTTCCAAGCCAAATTTTCCATCTTTTGCAGTCTTTCATTCATAAATAAGTCTCCATTTCAGGTCTATTACTAAGTGAATTAGTAAGATACACATTAATAATCTCAGCGGCTAGTCTGTCCCTAAATTCTCAGGGTTGACATGTCGATGCTAAAACCGTTGCGAACGAGCCTTACTGAGCGTTGTGTCCGGCACTGTTTCCCCAACCCCTTTGTGGTCAAAACCTTCAATCCTAGCGTGCGCTTGAGATCCTTGATTATGACCCCCCCTCTTCCAGTTGCTCAATCTTTCATTGAACCAGCCTCAAGAACTTCTCATAAACTTCCTAGTGAGCGCTTCGTCCAGTCTCTGCCACACGTCCTTGGCTATCTCCTCCTTCAGCTTGGCCAGCTCCGCGTTGGTTAAGTGTTTGCCCCAGCTCTTCAACCCGTTTAACGCTTAGCTCGTGGCTTGCCTTGTAGGTGGTATATTTCAATAGGGTGTTTAATGGAGACCTTTGATGATGCGCGTTTCATTTTCCGTAAATACCATGCGAGTTTGGGCCATGCTTATATGCGACTTTTCGAGGAAAGAAGGCACAGAAGAGTTTAAGCGCATGTCATGGACGAGCGTGGTTGATGTAGAAATGATGCACGAAAAAGGCCGCATCCCAAACTCAAGAGTCACAACCCATGAAATATGGAATTGGGAAAAATGCAAAGCAAAGATCATGGGGCTGAGGGGTCGACTGGGTTTTCAAGACTCCCCTACGTTAAGGTTTTTGGGTCTGAGCCTATCGTTGAAAGATGGGATGATTTATGATGAGCTGAAAACGTGCTCCCACTCGGTCGTGGCACCGAGCGTTTATTGCATTCTGTCGGGCTATGCAGAAGCCACACCCATCCCCATTCATAGACTCGTAGGCTTGCCCCAGCCCATAAGGAGGCGATAACAATGTACGGCTCGTGGGAAGAATAGCGTAAACGCTTCAGGGATTATTGGGATAACGTTGGCGATCAATATGGCTCAACAAAACCGAAACAGAACCCACCCCAAGAACTGGAGGAGGCTGAGGTTGTTAAGCCTGAAGTGTTAGCGGGATGGAGAAGGTGGGGCGTTCCAGAAGACGCGATACGGAAATAATGGAGCATAGAATAAGGGTTGGAGAAGCCAGAAGACTTGAAAAACCCATACGCCTTCCACCCCTAACCTACACCACACCCCTACTACCCCAAATCGAAGAAAAACCAGAAGTCTTCGTTGCATATATAGACACAGACGGAATGCTGACTGAAGTATACTCAAGGAGAGACAGAGTAGGAAGGATAGACCGAGTTCTCTATAGATACGAATACAGACTACCAGAAGTCTCCTTCACGGGCATAACCTCGACCTAGCCCTAAAAGTCGGAACCATGCTACATGCAGGCGTAGCACCAAGAAAGGGTCAAAAAGTAGCGGTCTACAGAACAAGGAGAGCAGGCAAAGGAGCCATGACCGCCATAATCCTAGACATGCCCTACTGGATAAAATGGCTCAACCTAGCAAAACAACTAACCGAAAAATATCGCACACACTATTCCGTGCCGTATAGCGCATAGCCATCGAGAGTTTGCACATACAGCCCATTGAGAGGGTGTTTGGGTCCAGCCCTGAAAGGCTCGATGAAGCCGCGGGGCTTTTGGGCGATGTATACAGCCCATGGGGTTAAGGCGTGCAAAAACCCCCATGCGTTGACACCCAACCCCACAAGTCATTTGTTTCCCTTTTAGCGTTAAGTTAGGCAATTAGTACTTTAACTTCCATTGGTAATTTTTAAAGGTACGAAAAGTTTTTATATAAATGAATGAAAAATTTCCTCAAAGAGGTTGATCAGAAATGCCACGTGCAGTAAATAAGCGATGCTTGTTGTTGGCTCTTCTCTCGCTCCTTCTGCTGAGTTGCGTATCACCCGTATATGCGCGGAACGAGGCCCGCGATCACGACTCCAAAGAGGAATCAGACATTGAAATATTATATATTGAAATACAGGGTTGGATACAGCCTGGCGGTAGAGCTGAACATTCTATACCGCTATGTCTGAGCCCTGGCAGAGAGGTGTACGTTGAACTTGAGTGGACTCCACCACATACTATGTATGTGTACCTAATGTGGGACGATCCCCGAAATTATCCACCTAAGTCTGTGGATGGCAGAGTAATACAGCGGGGCTCCGCGTTTGTCGTGCTTGTAGCCTCCGTCTACTCATGCCAGTACTATGAGGTGTGGATAATAAACCTCTCTGAGACGGAATGGGTTTACTATCATGGATACATTTGGGTTGTATAATTGATGAGGCACGCTTGGTTACTTTTTTTGCTTATTTTGCTCACTTCAGTGGTGGCTCCCCCTACGTTGCATACCCTAGGCGGCCATGGTGAGGATGTTGAAGCGGCCACGCCGTCCCTCTATGAGGAGTTGGAGAGGGCTTGGCTCGCAGCGCGGAACCTCACAGGCGTGTATAGCTATGAGGAGAGCGAGAAGGGCTATTGGAGGGAGCACAGGCATGGCATTCGTAGCATAGAGGAGGCGTGGGAGCTGCTCCCGAGGATGGGCGTCCCCGACAAAGTGGTGAGGTTTGCGAGGCAAGTATACCGCTCTGGTCGCTTAGGTTTTGGCGCAAACTCTGTGAAGGAGGTCGGGGAAGTACAATGGCTTGTTTATAGAAGCCTTCAAGGGAACGCCTTCATAATAGAAATCGATGTTCTGGCTGAGGTGGATGATGTAAAATATCGTAGAATGAGCTCTCCAGTTATGCGCTGGGTCATAGACTTAGACAGCATGGTGCTGAGGCACCGCATTTACAGTTTTCCTTGGCACAGGGAGCTGTACAAAAATTTAAAGGTTCCATTCACCTTTACGGCATTTCAGACACTAGAGTTCTACGAAACCCCGGATTTCCTAGCCTTTAAATATAAGTTCCAGAGCGCCGAGGAGATGTGGGACTTCCTCTTCAGACTACAGCTGCTGGCTAGAAGGTGGTCGACTATCTCCTATAGAGAGGCGGGAGAGAGAGCCGTTAGGATAGCCTATGACATGGCGATGGGGACGCTCCCAGCCTCTCACCACGTAATCCCGGCCGGCACGCTTCCAACGCCTGGGGGTCACATCACGGCCTGGTTTGAGGTAAGGATGGACCCCCATGCGAACATCATCATAATAGCCAAGCACCATGACAATCCCTTGCCGAAATACGAGCGCATCCTGGACTTGAACAACGCAACCATTGAATACCGCACTTACATATATCGATAAAACCATAAATCTATAAACCCTTTTAGCGAGGGGCTTATAGAGGAATTAACACCCCATAGCTGAAGCCCCTTTTAGGGTTAAGTTAAGGTAATTAGTGGGTTCACTCATATCTTCTTTTGGCATGATCAAACAACCTCATTCATAGTGACGGATAATATGTTCGTTTTGAACATGATATCATGTAGTATTAAATGAGCGCGCGCTAACGTGAACCATCCTCCACCCACGTTTCTCGGCGACTCTACGTGCAAATGCCCAGACTTTACGTTTCAGCTCCGTAGTTGGGAACTCATCACTAAAGATCTTCCACGAGCTGATCCCGGTCCTGCCAAATAACACGAAGGGCTCCAGTATACCCGAGCATTCACGGCATGTTGATCTGCGTCTTCATATATGCACCCTCTTGTAAATTGAAGGGGGCTATAGGGGTTGGGTGCAGGCGGTGTAGCGTGGTACACCGACGTCCAGCCAGACTTCCTGCTTACCTGCGCATGCTAGGGAAACACCGTGGACGACACAACAACCCCCGCCAACATACCTACGGGTGTAAGTGCTCGTGCCGATCTTACGTAGGGTTTTGGTTTGTTGGTGCATGCCCCAAAGTCTGGCGTCGGAATAAATCCGTTCCTGAGCTTTATCCAAGATAATTTGTAGGATACTGGGGGTGACACACCTTGATCATGCGTACGTTAGGCTGGATTACGGGGACTGCTCTGTGAAGGTTTATTCCCTCCCCTTGGTGCCCATCACCATCATTGTGTGGGGTGCCACCCCGGAATTTACGGCCAGAGCGAATATACTGTTTGACTCATCGGCAAGCAACTATCTGTCCACGGAGCAGCTTGCCATGCTAAGCGAGCTGACATCAGCGAGGTTAAGGCATGCCTCCGAGGTCCTAGACTCGCGGTTCAAGCTGGGTTAAAATCGCATAGGGTTTGGATCCAAATCGTTGGAAGATCAACAAAGCTTAAAGAAAGGAATCCAAGATTACCTTAGTTTTAGGTGGAGACACATGGCTAAATCCCTCCTTCATCCGTATATACCAAATTCCGCTCCAGAAATAAAGAGGGAGATCATGAGGCACATCGGGATTGAGAGCATTGAGGAGCTTTACGTGGATCTCCCTCAAAAGTTTAGATTGAGGGGGAGGCTCAATCTCCCCAGTCCAATGTCGGAACAAGAGGTAAGGAGGCACGTGGAAAACCTCCTCTCCGAAAATAAGACTTTTTGGGACATGCCCACCTTTCTGGGCGCGGGTTGCTGGCCCCATTATGTGCCAGCGGTTGTTGAAGCCATCGTTCAGCGAACTGAACTTCTCACCTCATACACTCCATATCAGGCGGAAATCTCACAGGGGATGTTGCAAGCCCTTTTTGAGTATCAGAGCATGGTCTGCGAAATCGCTGGGATGGATGTTGCCAACTGCTCCATGTATGATTGGGCTTCCGCGCTGGGTGAGGCTGTTCGCATGGCTGCTCGATTGACCCATCGAACAAGGGCTATTGTTCCAAGGATTATTCACCCTGAAAGGGCTCTAACCTTGCAAACCTATGTTGAGCCGATTGGGCTGCGCGTTGAGTCCATTGACTATAATCTAGAAACTGGACAGCTTGACATGGAAGACTTAAAGGCAAGAATTTCGGAGGACACAGGCTCTTCATTGTTGGCGTTGATCCCATCTCACTTGGCATATTAAAACCACCCGGCGAATACGGGGCGGACATCGTGGTGGGCGAGGGGCAAGCCCTCAGAAACCACATGAACTACGGCGGACCACTGCTGGGCATATTTGCATGTAGGGACGACATGGAATTGATCAGGCAGATGCCCCGGTCGAATGATTGGCATGACCACCACCCTCGATGGAAAGAGGGCGGGCTTCTGCATGGCGTTACAAACCAGGGAGCAGCACATCCGAAGGGAGAGGGCAACATCCAACATCTGCTCAAATGAGGCACTGTGCGCGGTTGCCTCCGCGGTTTACCTAGCCTTGCTTGGCCCCCAAGGCCTTAGGGATTTAGGAGAAGTCATCAGGTGTAAGGCGCGTTATGCCATGCAGCGCTTGGCAGAAATCACAGGGGTGAGGGCTCCCATGTTCAAGTCCCCTCACTTCAAGGAGTTTACGGTGAATTTCGACGAAACGGGAAAAAAATCTCGGGAGGTGCATGAAGGGCTCCTTCTCCATCAAGTTCATGGGGGAAAGGACATCGCGAAGGAGTTTCCTGAGCTGGGTGAGACGGCTCTTTACTGCGTCACGGAGATACATTCGAAAGCGGACATCGACCGCCTCGCTCAGGCTTTGCAGGATATCTTAGGGGAGGAATCGTAGATGTTTAGGCAAGCTCGCTGGGATGAACCCGTTATCTTCCAACTTGGGCAACCTGGACGGAGAGGCTACGTTGTGCCGAGAGTCGAGGAAGAGATCAAACATTCAGTGCGTGATGTTGTAGCTTGCCTACCCGAAGGGTTGCGGAGAAAAACGCCTCCACAATTGCCGGAGCTTTCTGAGGTTGAGGTGACACGCCACTATACCCGTCTGTCTCAGATGAACTATGGGGTCGATTTAGGCTTCTACCCACTGGGAAGCTGCACAATGAAATACAACCCCAAAATCAATGAGGTCCTCGCCGGGTCACCAGCCATAACCTCCATTCGCCCATACCAAGACGAACGAACCGTTCAGGGCATCCTCGAAATCCTGTACACGCTGTCTCGATGGCTGGCGGAAATCACAGGAACCCATGAGGTGAGCCTGCAACCAGCCGCTGGCGCCCATGGAGAGCTTCTTGGAGCCCCAATCCTGAGGGCACACCATAGGTTCAACCATGAAATGGAGAAAAGGACAGAACTCATCGTGCCTGACTCGGCGCATGGAACAAACCCCGCGAGCGGAACTATGGCGGGGTTTAAGATAGTGGTAGTTCCCTCCGACGAGATTGGTTGCGTCAATCTTGAGGCACTGAAGGCTGCGGTCTCTGAGCACACCGCTGGGCTGATGTTGACCAACCCGAACACCCTAGGGATTTTTGAGAGGGACATCGAGGGAATTGCGAAGATTGTCCATGAGGCGGGTGGGCTGCTATATTATGATGGCGCAAACCTCAATGCCATCCTTGGAAAGGTGAGGCCCGGGGACATGGGGTTCGACATTGTACACGTTAACATACATAAGACATTTGGAACACCCCACGGTGGGGGTGGGCCAGGAGCAGGGCCCATCTGCGTGAAAGAGGAGCTTGAGAAGTTCCTTCCAATCCCAGGATCGTGTTTGATGGTAAAGGGTATCATCTTGATTATGATAAGCCGCATAGCATTGGGAGGATTAGGGGTTCTATGGGAATGTAGGAGTACTATTGAAGGCGTTTGCTTACGTCTTGAGCTTGGGTGCGGAGGGTTTGGAAGAGGTAGCCGAAATTTCCGTGCTAAACGCTAACTATGTGATGAAGAAGTTAAAGGAAATCCGCGGCTTTAAGCTTCCCTACGCCCCAGAGCACCCTAGGAAGCATGAGGGCGTTTTCAGTGTGAAAAACCTATATAAAGAGGGGGGTGCGGGCACTGCACGTCTCCAAACGGATACTGGACCATGGCATGCATGCACCAACTACATACTTCCCCCTCACGGTTGAGGAGGCGCTGATGATTGAACAAACAGAATCCTACGAGAAGGAGGAGCTGGATAGATTCATCGGAGTACTAAAGAAAATATCGGAGGAGGCCCACACAACTCCCCACACCGTGTTGGAGGCCCCACAAAACACCGCAACAACGAGGCTAGACGAAGCTAGAGCGTCTCACCCAAAGACCATGTCGCTCAGCTGGAGGATGCACCTGAAAAGGGCTAAGCCTTGATAACCTCCTCCTCCAGATCCTTCAGGATTTTCTCCCTCATTTCAACGAAGGGATGCGAGGTGCGCTTTCGAGGCCGAGGCAGCCTCATTTCATAAAAACCCTTCACCCTACCGGGTCTGGCTGTCAAAACTACCAGGCGATCGGCCAGATACACGGCCTCATCCACGTTATGGGTCACGAAAACCGCGGTTTTCCTCTCCTGCTCCCAAATTCGAAGCAGTTCGTCTTGCATGAAGTTTCGCGTCTGGGCGTCCAGCAAGGAGAATGGCTCATCCATGAGCAGCACCGAGGGGTTGGCTGTGAGGGCCCGGGCAATGGCCACCTTCTGTTTCATCCCCTCTGAAAGCTCATGAGGGTATGTTCGCTCAAACCCGGACAGGCCCACAAGATCCACGTATTTTTGAGCGGTTTTCAGCCCCTCGTCCTCTTTGACCCTATGGATTTCCAGTCCAAATTTTATGTTTTCGATAACGGTCCTCCACGGAAACAGGGAAAATTCCTGAAAAATCAACCCAGCCTTACCCGCCTTCGTTTCTTCTCCATCAATCAAAACCTGTCCAGAGGTGGGACTATCCAAACCGGCGATTATTCGTAGGAGGGTGGTTTTTCCACATCCATTGGGTCCAACTATGCAGAGAAACTCTTTCTCGAAAACGTCAAGGGAAACGTTCTCCAAAGCCTCCACCCTTTTTCCATCCTTTGTTGTGAAGGTTTTTGAAACGCCTCTGACCGAGACCCGAACCAGGCCCAAGGTTTACACAGCCCACAGTTTTATTAGGGTGAGCACTCTATTTGCTTAAGGAGTCTAACAAATAAAATTTCTGATGAGAAATGAGGTGAAAGGTCCTTGTCAGAGCTGGAGAAGAAGGTGCGATCTGAGGTGGAGAAGTTAATAGATCCGGAGACGGGCTTAACGTTTGGCCAGATGAAACTGATCACCGAGGTGGAGGAGCAAGAGCCCGGCGTTGTTAAGATAGACTTCGTGCCCACGAGCCCCTTCTGCCCCATCGCCTTCAAGTTCGCCATGGACATCAAAAAAGCTGCCACAAACGTGAAGGGGATCAAGAGGGCAATGGTGTACTGCCACGGACACACCATGGAAGAAGCCATCAACAAAATGGTAAATAAGTAATAGTGACGAAAGCATGCCCGTTTGGGTTCAAACATGCTAAGGGATATTTCCTATCCTGAAGACGAAACGGATTTAAGGGGCCAATATGGGATACAACGTAACGGCGGAACTGCAAATGAAAGTCACAGTGAAGTTTTTCACGACCCTTCGAGAAATAACCGGCAAAGGGGAAGAGGAAATAGATTCGCCAAGTATCATCACGGTTGAGGCATTGTTAAACCATCTTTCAAAAAAGTATGGCCGCCAATTCATTGAATATGTGTATGATGAGAAGGGAGATGTGCGAGGCTACCTGCAATTCCTAATCAATGGTAAGAGCATAACAACATTGCATGGCTTTGAAACGGGGCTGAAAGAGGGAGACAGAGTTGCAATCATCCCTCCAGTGGGCGGGGGCTAAGCAAGGCGAGAACGAAACCAACAGAAAAAGAACTTAACCGCAACAACCATTCTTTTCATCACCGTCCATTACCACCACCTTTTGCCACACATTTATAAATAAGAATGGGTGCCCAGAAACCCACGCTTGAAAGCGTGGGATGAATGGGCTTAAACATTCTGTTCCATTAACGTTTTTGGTGGTTGACGTGCTCGTAGCCTACAGGTATCGCATGTATCCTAAGGCGTGGCAGGAAAGGCTGTTGAAGAGCCACCTAACCTAACGCCCACGGAGCCGAGGCCCTCTGCCATCCCTATGTGGATTGGTGAGCGGAGGTTTTGAGGTGGGAAGCCTACGACTTCAGTCATAAGAGGACGTCACAGGATTCTAGCCTCCAGATATGTTTGAAATGCTTTCGTCACCTTAACATTAATGAACCTTCCAAATAAACGCTCCTCGCTCCTAACCACGATAGGCTTATAAGCGAGGTTCCTTCCAAT
>LIHJ01000024.1 GCA_001399805.1 Candidatus Bathyarchaeota archaeon BA1 | reverse complement strand
CGACAGTATACGTAGAAGTGGAGGGATATATTCTACCAGAGAGAGAGACAATTGGAGTTATTGAAAATTTAATGGTCGATGCCATCATAGGGTTAAACATCATGGAAAGCTATGGGATTTTTATTGAAGATGATAAAATCAAGCTGAGGTATTATCCACCCACATCTGTGATAATCTAGGAAATTAAGTAAAGTATTCGTAGGTTGCGCCTTGAAAATAAGTATGGAGGCGGGTAAAATAGTAGCCAAAGAAAAGCGAACATTGCCTGAAGCAAAGGAAATAACAATTAAACTTGATCTGGATGAGGCTAGAGAATGCCTAAGATATCTTCCAAGGGATCTTGAAAGGGTGAGAGGTAAAATAGAGGAGGCAATTAAACATCTCGATTTCTGGAATTTCTTGAGGAGTTGTGAGTATTTAGAGGCTGTGATGGCTGATTTTCATTTTACGGGATTACTAAACCCGCCTGCTTGGAGTTTGTACTGTAAGCATCCAGAGAATAAAGGTGGGAGACAAAGATTACGTATTGAAGTAGAAGATGAGATAACTGGTGCATGCGATATATAGGCAAGGAGGAAATAGATGTTCTAAAAAGGTTTTAAGGCCTTCAGGTGTATTGCATTGAAGAGCTGCGGAACCCACGGTTTGTTATGATGGATCCACCAGGCCTCGTCTTGTCCCTCCGCCGCACATCAGCGATGAGCACATTGACGATAACGGGGCCATCCTTAAGATGGAGGTTAACGTTATGTCCAACGTGGGATCGTGCTGAGTTTAGATCGCCTATGTATGTTATCTTGTCATTTTCAACAGCCAAATCGCTTTAAACCAGGGATTTCCGGAACCATCGATCAAAATACCGCCCTTTAAAATCAAGTCGAACATTTGATCCCTAAACTGAAGTGGCTGAAAGTATAAAAATGTACTGAACACAAAAACGCAAGAGAAAAGTTTCCGATTTGAGTACGTTGAATCGACGTTAATAAAGACATTTTAAGTCATGCGCGCTAACCCCTCTAGGCCAGTCCCCGAATTTTGGGCTGGTCCGGTCTGGGCCAGGAGATGCGGTACCTCATCTTACAATAAGGGCACGCGGCCTCCTCTGCTCTCAGCTCAACAGGAAACCTCTTCAAACAGTTAAGGCATCGAACCTCGCTCATTCAGCCTCCGCCCACAGGAACAGTGATCATCAGAGTGTCCTTATCCCTCAGTTCGATGTCCGTCCTCCTAACACTTTTCCCATTCACCATCACGAGGACTTCTGAGCTTATCTCCCCCGTTTCCGAATCAATTATCTCGTTAAAATCCTTCCCATATCGTTTCCCCAACCTACCTAAAATGTCTTTGAGGGTAGAGCCCGAGCCAACCTCCTCTAAAATTTCTCTCTCACCAGCGATCTCCCTGAAGGCTGCGTGCAACAAAACCTTCACATACGCTGTCATAAAACTTCATGAAAACCCTCACCCCTCAAAAATATAAGGATTATGATGCTTCACTTCAAAGGTTTCATGATGCATTCATTGCAACTTCATTTGAGCAAAAATGGGTTTGGAAGTGAAAACTCCAGCATTACCCTGAACCTAGACCGAAATGAATGATTAAGTGTTTACTTCCCAATGAAAATCTTGAATAGCAACAAGGTATAAAATATGGAGGTAGTGGTAAGCTTGTCTCTTCTTGAAGAGGCTCATAAAGCACTTGAAGAGGCAGAACGGGAATTTCAAAGGCATATAGAGACTAAAGAGAGGGTGCTCTTTAGGGATGCATGTGAAAAGGCTTGGTTGGCTACCGTTTTAGCCACAGACCACCTTTTGATGTCCTATGGATTTGAGAGGCCTAAAAGTGGTGATGGAAGAAGAAAGGGACTGGTTGAGCTTGAAAAAAGGTGCCAGAAGCCAAACAACTTGGTTTAAGTGATAGATTTGGATCCAGAGCCTACCACCTCCACAGCATAGGATTTTACGAAGGATGGTTGGAAATGGAAGAGTTAGAAATTGAAAAAGTCAAAGAATACACAGAAATTGTTGAAAGGCTATCCAAACGGACAAAACAAACTCATCACCGAAGCATCAACGCCCCTGATTTCAACAGAACCTAACGTTTTAACTCCTTTTTAAAAGGAAGCCGTTGATAGCCAATCCTAATCTTGCCTAACTGCAAAAACATATTCAGTTAACCTTAAATGTCAATTTTAATTATTGAATGCGATCCTCTTGCTCCCTTGAAGTATTACTTAAGTTTGTAGGGTTTTAGCTCTGGCTTGAGTTGTATATTATGAAAGCAAGATAGTGACAAGTGAAGAAATTATCGAGTTCTCAAATAAAGGATACGATTCCAACTTATGGGGGAAGGCAGATGGCTTATGAGGAAAATGATGAATGTAGTTAATTAGCACTTGCCCCCTCTTGTAAGGGGGTAACCGCATCCTTTTATTAGAAAACTTGACTATATCTTCTTGTAAAGGCGCAAAATTGCAGGATTTCAAAATGGAAAAAGTAAGATCGCTCCTCTCTGAGTTAAAAGAGGCTTGCGAAAAGATAGACTTTAATTTTGAAGTGGCCAGTAAGGAAATTCAAGAGTTAATCGGCGATTTAAAGGTAATAGACTATTACGTGACTACAGAAGTTCCTTCGGAGCATTTTGAGGGGACATTGATGGACCTTTGCATATTAACGGAGAAGGCATTATTTGGCTATGAAGTTAAGGCAGGCAGTATCTCCCTTTATCATACAGTTCCCTTGAGCAAGGTCACTATGATAAGTGAGGGGATTGAAGAAGAGAAAGGAGAAAAATACGTTATTGCATACTTCTACTGGGGACCTCTTGCAGCGCTTGGTGCCTCTGCAAAGCTTAATAATCAAGAAAAGCTCAGAAAGTTTCTTATAAGAGTAAATGAGTATACCCTTTAAGGGAAGATTCATGAGGGTTATTGAGGAGAATCTCAGAAGTAGAATCAGAAAATTAGAGGTTGAACTTAAAGTTCTGCGTGAAAATGAATTGCCACACCTAAATGAAAGGATATCCGAGTTAGAGGAATTAATTAAGAGGAAAAGGTCTCCAAAAGAGTTTTATGAGGGATTAATTGGGGTCCTTTCTCTTTTAAGTTTTATATGCGTATTCTCTACGGTAACTGGATTCTTTTCATTAACTTTAGGTAGCTTTCTTTCCGCGGCATGCCTCATAGCACTCTTATTGTTTGTGATTGCGAGGTAAGATGCACCACATTAAAGAATTGAAGGGAAAAATCAGAGAGGAGCCTTTCCCGCTTGAAGAGGCTTTCTGGACGTGTTTAGTGGCTGGTTTCGGAATCTACACGATGTACGTCGGCATGGTAACTCCAGAGGTCGTAGCTGGCTTAGTTGTTGTCATATTACTCGTGGTCTTCATTGCAGTTTGGTCTTACTCTATTAAACCGTAGGCTTAAGGAAGATCAGAAACGTACATAATTAGAACTGACATTTAAGGTCAACTAAACATATTTTATGCGGACGTTTTATCAAATATGGAAAGATCCATGGAATCAAGAAATTGTAAAGGAAAGAAGATCAATCTTTCCATTCTCCAATTCCCAGGTCATAAGTAAAATACTTCAGCCTATCCCCTTCTAACACAAGACCTACAATAATTTCTTTCCTTTCAGACGAAAGCCAAAAACCATGATAATGATCAATTATGTATTTTCTCTCTAAATCGGAGATCAAATCATTAACTCTAGGTAAGCTTAAACCCAAAACAACTTTATACGCCTTTCTAGCAAATTCTTCCCCAGCAAGCAGATACCTTCCCAGCTCATTTTCCTCAATTTTCACAGTCTTTACATATTTGGATTCAAATTTTTGATAATTCCTCCTACCATCAAGTATGAGCCTATAACCATCCACCAACTCCGGATAAAGGGATTCCAATCTCCCTAAAACTGCGGCATCGCCCTCCACCAAGTCATTTTTCTCTTTTACGATCATTGCTCTTGAGAAATCCCTAGCTGAATGATGCAACTCCCTAAAATAGCAGCACATGCATGCTGGCAATGAATAATTGCTCGTAACGGAAGAGAGATTGAGACTGGCAGTATGCATCCATTGCTCCATAGTCCTTTGCGTTGGCTCATATTCCTTTTTCCTCAGCCCTTCAACAAAACCATCGTCGAGTAAAACTTTTCCAAACCTCAATGCTATAAGGTCAACAGGGTTGCCGTCTTCTAATAGCTTTAAAAATCGTTCTCTACTTCTCCTCATTATATTTATTTCGATCCCCTTTCCACGATTCAGAATAAAGCCTTTTCTTATCTTTTTATCATATACAACCAAAAAATCAAGATCTGAATTGTCAAAGAAATCTTCTTCTTTTAAGGAGGAGCCAATCTGAAAGGCAAAAACAGCTCCATCGCTTTTGAATCTTCTCGAATGGGACTTAACTAAAGCTTCTATACTCTCTTTCATGCTCCAAAGCATCCTTGATATAATTTCTCTGGTTTAATCCTTTTCTTCTTAACCCAGCAAAGCTGATATTATTGATCGCCATTTTTAGCATCGTGAGCGGGAAATCCCACATTCTTTAGGGGTGGATGAGAGTCAACGTTTATATTTTCCCTCTCCTATCATTTCTTGTCTACTGCAGGCATCAGGTCGTGGTGCATAACACGTCCAGTAGCCCCGCACTACGTAAAGCCAATGGGGATCGCTGGACGGACATGGTAGGGATGGGGTAGCCCGAATTCAAGCCTGTGGAGACCCCGCAGGTGGTCGTCGAAGCAGGAAGCCAACACGCTTCAGCGGTTGGTAGCTCAGAAGTCAGGGGTTAGAACAACCCTCTTCATCAATTTTCCAGAATGGGCCTCTTCGAAGACTTCTTTGATCTTGCTCATTGGCCGAAGTTCGGTGAAGGGCCTGATCTCGATGGTCTTGTTTAGGACCCACTCCAGCACCTTGGGGTAATACTTGGGTAAACAGCCCCATGTGCCTATGATTTCAGCATCGAAGGCCATCAGCCTAGAGAGGCTGTACTCGTTCTTCTGCGTGCCGAAGCCGATCCAGATTAACTTACCGATGAAGGATAAGAGGCTGAGCGCTATTGCCTGACCTGGAGCTGTTCCCGTGACCTCGAAGATCACCCAACCATAGTGGCTAGGAAGGCCATTAGCCTTGCACAGCTCCCGAAATTCGTTACGAACAGCATCTGCATCCTTGCCTGTGGAGTTGATGACGAAGTCAGCGCCATATTTCAGGGCCCTTTTAAGCTTCTCTGGGTCGCGGGCAATGCCGATGACGGTCTTGGCGCCGAAGGCCTTGGCCATCTGGGCCACATAACTGCCGACGCCGCCCGTGACGCCGACGACGACCACATTATCCCCCGGCTTGAGCCCAGCCCTCACACACGCCTGATAGGGTGTTGTCACGGCATCGGCTATGACGGCCAGCTCAGCAAGCTGAAAGTCGCCACGGCTTTCCACCACACATAGATCTTCGGCTGGGACGGGGATGTGGCTCGAGAAGCCCCCATAGACCCCTAGGCTGTTGCCAGGCATCTTCTGGGCTAG